>CAYYVD010000296.1:0-6158 GCA_964475045.1 uncultured Desulfobacterales bacterium
CGCCGGGGGTGTGGAGACCCCCTTCGGAGGAACCAAGCGGTCCGGGTTCGGACGAGAGAAGGGGCAGGAAGCCCACCTCAACTACGGGCAGACCAAGAACGTCGCGGTTCGGCTTTCGAACCCGTAGACACGACATCGCTCGGGAGGGTGGCATGCGACCGTCCAGAACTCCCGCCGGAGTGCGGGTCAACGGGCTTCGGGCCGACTGGAAGCACCCCACGGAGATTCGATTCGGCATCGGGCGGGCGGCCGAGCTGCCGGACGCCTGCGACCTCCTGGGCATGCGGCGGCCGCTCCTGGTGACCGACCCGGGCCTGGCCCGTCTTCCCATCCCCGCCCGCCTCGTGGCAGCCAACCGGGACCGGGGCATCGAGACCGATGTCTTCGCCGGCGTTCCATCGGATCCCGACGGCGAGAGCATCGGGTCCGGGGCGCGCATGTTCCTGGAAGGCGGGTACGACGGGATCATCGCCCTGGGCGGGGGAAGCCCCCTCGACGCGGGCAAGGCCATCGCCCTGGCCCTGGCCGTGGGCCCCGGGAACATCTGGCGATACACCTTCGGGGCCGAGGCCCCGCCGGTGAAAAAGGGCCGCATTCCCCCGGTGATCGCCGTGCCCACCACGGCCGGCACAGGCTCCGAGGTGGACGCCAGCGCGGTGATTACGGACACGGCCCACCACGTCAAGCGAAGCCTGCACCATCCGGACCTTCTGCCCGCCGTGGTCATTGCGGACCCGACCCTCACGCGGAGGCTCATCCCGTATCTCACCGCGGCCACGGGCGTGGACGCCCTGTCCCACAACCTGGAGGCCCTGTGCAATCCCGCTTTCGGGCCCATGCTGGACGCCGTGGCCCTCCAGGGCATCCGCTACGCCAAGGACTGGCTTCCCAAGGCCTTCCACGAGCCAAGAAACCTGACGGCCCGGGTGTACATCATGGCCGCTTCCATCATGGGGGCCATCGCATTCGAGAAGGGGCTGGGGGCCATGCACGCCATGGCCCACGCCGTGGGGGCCCGCTTCAAAACCCACCACGGGCGGACCGTGGGGGCGGTCATGCCCTATGTGCTGCGCTTCAACCGCCGTAGGGTCCAGGGGAAGATGTGCGAGGTGGCCCGCTACCTGGACCTTCCCCGGCACGACTACCGCGGGGCCCTGGACTGGGTGCTGGGGCTTCGCATGGAGCTTGGCATTCCCGCCACCCTGAGTGAGCTGGGCGTGCGGGAGTCCGACATCCCGGACCTGGCGGCGCGGGCGCTTCAGGACGCAAACGCCGCCACCAACCCGGTCCCGTTGGACCTCGACGGACTGACGCGAGTGTTTCGATGGGCCGTCCGGGGAAAGGTGGGGTAGGGGGCTGCGCGCAGGGACGGCTCACTCCGGCTCCTCCGAGGGCTGGAAGGAGTCCACGGCGGCCGAGGCCTTGCGTGAGAGCAGCTCCCACTCGGCCGTAAGGGCGCCCAGGAGGGTCTCCCACGGATCCAGGGAGGACTCGTGGGGGCCGGCCCCCTGGGTTTCTCCGGCCAGAACCGAATCGTACAGGCCTTCGAGCCGCGCGGCACAGACCTCCCGGCTCAGGTACCGGGCCGTGTCCAGCGCGTGCCCGCCGGCCTCTGCAAGACCTCGGGGATCGCTCAGGAGCTCCAGCACGGTCCGGGCAAAGGCGTCGGCCGGGGTGTCCTCGGGCAGAAGGCGGCCGTTTTGCCGGTCCCGGACCACCTCGCGGCTTCCCGACGCATCCAGCGCGACCACCGGCGTCTGCGCAGCCATGGCCTCGGCCAGGACCATGCCCTGGGTCTCGGATGTGGAGGAAAAGGCGAACAGGTCCATGGCCGCGTACGCGTCGGCGAGGGACCGGCCGGTCATGGCTCCGGGCGCCACCAGACGGGAGGCGACGCCCTCCTCCTGAAACCGCGATGCCAATTCCGACAGGCTGGGGCCTTCCCCCACCACCACGAACCTCAGGTCCTCCTGCCGCTTCAGACACGCCGCCACGGCCTCGCCCAGATAGGGCAGGTTCTTCTCCGGTGCGAGCCGGCCCACGTGGCCGATCACGCGCGCCTCCCGGGGGATGTCGTGCCGGTCGCGGAAGGCGTCTCCGTCGCCCGCGGCAAAGAAGTCCAGGTCCACGCCGGTGGGGATCTCCTCGATGTACGTTCGGACGCCCCGCTCGAAAAGGATGTCGGCCACGCTTCGGCTCGGGGCCACCACGGCATGGCACAGGTTCGCGTACTTGGTGGACAGGTGGATGACGAAACGCTTCATGCCCGGCGAGTCCATGGGTACGTAATGGGTGTAGCGCTCGTACAGGGTGTGGTGGGTGAACAGGAGCGGTTTTCTTCTGCGCCGCGCCGCCCTGAGCGCCGCGTCTCCCAGGAGAAAGGGATGATGGCTGTGGATCACGTCCGGCTCGAAGGCGTCGATGGCCTCGTTGATGACAAAGGGAAGGGCGATCCGGACCGAGAAGTCGCTTCCGTTGAAGTTCTGGATGGCGGGAACGCGGAGGACCTCCACCCCCCCACCGTCCACGGCCTCTTCCCCGGTGAACTCCGGGGCCACCACGAGGACCCGGTGCCCCCGCTGAAGCAGGTCCTCGGAGAAGGCCTGGACCGAGCGGGCCACGCCTCCCACGTGGGGAAGATAGGTGTTGGTGAACATGCAGATGTTCATGACAGGTCCTCCTCGAGGGGGTGCAGGACGAGGGGCCCCTCGCCCGGGGAGAAACGTTTTGCGCGGTACCCCTGAATCCGGGCCTCCACGCGCGGGGCGGCGTCGTGCCACTCTGCTTCCAGGTGAAGCCGGAGCCGCCGTGTCGTGTCTCGATCCAGGATGACGCTCACGCGTCCGAAGGCGGTGAGGGTGGGGCCGTAGGAAAGGGAACGGCCTGCCTCGAGCCACTCCGGGAGGAGGCCCGATCCGAGGATCAGGCGGTCCTCTTCCTCGCGGACGAACAGGCTTCGTACCAGCTGGACGAACTCCACGGCGGCCCATCCGTGCTGTCCGTCGCCCATGCAGCCCCCGCCGGTCCAGGGATGGACGGCCTCGGGCCACTGTCCTGTGGGGGAGGCGAGGTCGGCCACGCACAGAAACAGGTCCCGGTACCGGGGGTCGCCCGCCCGCAGCAGGGTCTGGGCGATGGCCAGGGTGAGGTAGGGATTGATGCCGGAGTGGATCATGTCCTGAAAAAAGGCCCCTTCGTAAAAACAGCTCTCCATGAGGAACGCCACCGTGGCGAGGAACCGGGGGTCGCCCGGAGGGACCAGGCGAAGCGGGTAGTCCGCCACCAGGCTGCCCACGGCGCCGGCGTCCATACGGCGGTAAGGGGCTGCAGGAATCGACCCCTGGGTTTGAAACGAAGGGTTCGCCTCGATGCTGCGGAACACGGCGCGTTCCAGGTCCGAGGCCTCACGGGCCAGGGCCTCTCCCTGGGGTTCGGACGCGTGCCGGCGCATCAGGCGGGCGGCCCCGCGAAGCCCGGCCACGGCCCAGAAGTCGTCCCAGTAGTAGTAGTCGTTGGGGCCGAGGTGCTCTGCGCTGAACCCGGCGGGAAGCAACCCCTCATGGGCCGCGTCCGTCTTCGTTCGGACCCGTTTTCTTCGAATCCACTCCGCCCCTTTGGCCATCGCCGAGACCCACTGCGGCGCCGGTGGTCGCCGCGAGAGCCGCTCGAACCGGTCGTAGATCCAGAGGACCTGTCCGTTGGAGTCCCACTCCCCCTCCTGGCTCTGAAAGTACCCGGAGAGCTTCTGCCGGTCCGGGAACCCGTCCAGGATGCGTTCACAGCGATCCACACAGCCCGCGCACAGGAGGCCTTCGAGCATGAGGCAGGCGTCGCGGAACCAGAACCGCCGGTAGGTGTACGGACCGGGCACAACCTCCTCCGCCGAGAGCATGAGCAGCGTCCTCAGCGCGGCGTCGTGAAGAAACCGGATCCTGTCGTCCGGGATCTCCAGCTGTGGGGTGCCGGAGGTCCGGGAGGTCCAGGCTTCCCCGGGGCGTGTGTCTCCCCGCCGGCCGGCCCGCTTCCCCTCGAGGGGGACCCGGAAACGCACGGTTCGAGACCGCTCGGAAGGAACGGTGAACAGGCCGGCGGCCGTGGCCATTCCCACATCGCAGCGGATCGAGGTCTTGTCTCGTTCACCCTTCGGGCTCATGGCTTTCCGGTACACGTCTCCTTCCCGGTAGTTGGAGAAGAGGACGTCCTCCGGCGCCTCGCTCAGCACGACCGGGGTCTTCCCCTCCACGATCCACCCGGGGCCGTTTTCCCGTGACTCGATTCGTTCGACGAACTGGACCCCCTCGGGGTTGTAGGGCCGAAGGACCACGGCCAGCCGCCCGCCCCGGGGGCACGCGCCTGTGGCGGCCACCTCGATGGCCGCCTCGTCCCGTGTGCCGATCATGCGGGCTTCCGTCTCGAGGGTGTGCTCTCCGGACCGGCAACGGGTACGCACCTTCGGGTCCGGGTCGTAGGTCAACGCCTGGGTCGCCTGCTCGGACCTCGAAGGGAGGAGGGGGGCATCGTCTTCCGGCAAGAGCCAGACGTCCAGAGACCACCCGTCGAACAACGGGGTGACGAGACCCCGGGGGTCCACCACGGGGTAGGCGGCCAGATCGGGACGTCCCACGGCGGTCCAGTTTCGATGGGTGAGGTTCACGTGGGTGATGGAGAAGGCCCTGGGGATAAAGGAGACGTTCCGGGGGTTGAACTGTCGCTCCACCCAGTACGGCCAGATCCAGTCCAGATTGTGCTGAATGGCCTTGGTGTTGACCAGACCCCGTGCGTGGAACACGATGCCTGCCCGAATGAGCTCGAGGGGCTCCCCGACCTCCGAGGGTTGGGAGAAACGCCGGATCCGCGCGAGCAGGCCGAGGGGATCGATCAGGCCGTAGGCCTTGGCCGCCCGGCGGACCAGGAACTTCCAGGGAATCCAGCGTCTGAGAATGGACATGGCGTGACCGTCTCCAGAAACCCAGGGTGCCGGGTTCTTCGCCGAACGCCGAGCTCCCCGGGGGACTTCGGTCTAGTATGCCGTGCCGGCCGCCTACGTCTATGGGGCCGATCCGGTATTTTCGGGGACCACGCCGGGTAGACCCGGTCCCGGAGCCCCGGTGAGCCCGTTGCAGGGCGGTGCGCCCGCAGAATACACGCAGGAAAAGAGCGGGATACACGCTCCCATCCATGGTGCTCGGACCCGGGATGCGGGAGAGTCGAGGCTTGTGGAAGAAACCCTGTGAGAGCATGCCCCGATACGCCGCTCGTTTCACCAGAGAGGAGGCACCGACCGCCCATGAATCCCAAGCAGGCCCAACCCGGAGGCTTCAATCGTCCGTTCAACTGGAGGGTCCTGCTGGCGATCCTGCTGCTCTGGCTGATCGCCGGATACTTCCTGAGACCCGCAGGGGGGCAGGTTCTGGAGATTTCCTACAGCCGACTCAAGCACCACCTCCGGCAGGACGACATCCGCGAGGTCACGGTGGAGGGGGATCAGATACGGGGCGCCTTTCGGGATCCGGTCAGCCCTCGTCCCGACGGGGAAAAACAGAAGAACGGAGGCAGGGACATCACCTACGAGCGGTTCGAGTCCGTGATGCCCCCCTTCGACGATCCGGATCTCATGAAGCTCCTGGAAAAGAACGACGTGGTGATCCACGCGGAGTCCAGTGAACGCTCCTGGGTCACCACCCTGCTGGCCGGCATCCTGCCGTGGGTCCTGATCATCGGCTTCCTGGTCTGGTCGAGCCGGAAGTTTCAGCAGCGGGCCGGCGGAGGAGGCGGGCTCTTCGGTTTCGGAAAGTCCAAGGCCAAGCTGTACGACAAGTCCACGATCGATATCGGGTACCGGGACGTGGCCGGACTGCCCAACGCCAAGAAGGAGCTGCAGGAGGTCGTGGACTACCTCAAGGATCCGGACAAGTATCAGTCCCTGGGTGGAAAGCTGCCCAAGGGAATCCTGCTCGTGGGTCCCCCGGGAAACGGCAAGACCCTCATGGCGAGGGCCACCGCAGGGGAGGCGGACGTGCCCTTCTTCAGCATCAGCGGCTCCGAGTTCATCGAGATGTTCGTAGGGGTGGGGGCCTCCCGGGTGCGGGACATGTTCAAGCAGGCCAAGAAGGACGCCCCCGCCATCATCTTCATCGACGAGCTGGACTCCATCGGCC
>CAYYVD010000297.1:0-6146 GCA_964475045.1 uncultured Desulfobacterales bacterium
CGCAGGCGCTGCATTTTCTGGAGTCCCGATGTCCCCCACCAGGCCGCCAGGATCAGGGGTAGGCCCGGCTCACGCCCCCCGCTCGCGCCCCTCTTCTTGGGGAGCATTCGGTAGAGCCGGTTCCACTTATCTGGTCGGGGGCAGACGCGGTCGTTCCTCTGCGCCTCGGCCAGGACCTCTTCAAAAGTGGCCATGCGCGCCTCCCTTCTCAATGCCCCGGCGGTTCTCCTCCTGGCTCATCAGCAGGTGGATCCTCCGCGGGCCATAGAGGTTGATCTCCGCCTCGATCGCTACCATGTCCTGGTTGTACTCGAACCCGTGCTCCTCCAGTGTGGCTTGGGCGATGCGCATGGCCTCCACCCCGATGATGGCGAAGGCATTGAGATCCGGAATGAGAGCCGCATCGAACGAGTCTGTGAAGCCGTCGATACCGCCGGGGAACATCATCTCCAGGGCCGCCACAGGCACCAGAAGGGCGTAGTCAATCGAATGGTCTTTCTGCTCATGATCCGCCAGTACGTGTACCTCTCCCATGGTGTGGTCCTCCTTGAACGCGAAGACCCCGCTGCCTATGCCGACAACGGGGTCCCCGAGCGGTTTAGCAACATTGTTTTTACGTGGGGTGCAAGCGCTACAAATCAGCCCACGTCGAGCGTCTGGTTGCGGTGGAGATCGTGCAGGTGTGCGTCGGGGCGGGTCTCTACTACCCCAGAGACGAAAAAACCTCCCGCGGTGGGGAGGTCGATAGGCATGTCCGTTTGCCATTGCCGACCTCATGGTTCCCTTGAGCAGGGCTGGCATTGCCACCTTGCGGATAAGGTTGGCGGGCACGTCATCGGGCCAGTTCCCTCGGTGCCTCTCTCCATGACCAAATTTGAAAATTTTCATACCCGAACAGGTTCCCAATGTCAAGCAGAATACTGCAGGTGAAGATTTCTGCGGGGTGCCGCCACGAGTTCTGGGAACCGTCCAGGGACTCCCGCGAGCGGCCCCAGAGACCCTGTCCAGGGCCCCAATACCTCCCTAACCAGCCGAGCGCCTTATGGACAATCTCAGGGCCTTTCCTGGGCCTCTCACGGCGACGGGCTCTGCGCACAAACACTTCCCGCAGGCGCAGCCAGCCGCAGCCGCACGGGGGCTGTCGAGAACGACCTTGAGCCTGGGGGTGCGGTTCATACTCGCCCCGCCCGGTACTCGATGCAGAGTCTCCTACCTCCGCGTGTGATTGTACAGCGCTTCAACGGGGACCTGTTCAGCCGCTCTCCTTCTTGGACTGCCGGTCCCGGATCGCCGCCGGCCCACCCTCATCAATGCCCCAGTAACGGTTATTCTGGTACTTGTTATAGGCCTTGCGGTGTTCCGGATTACGCCTCCTCCATTCAGTCGTGTTCCGTTTGGAATCGCATGATCGGCACAGTCTGCTCTCCTCGTCCCGGGCGGCCGTGTACATGAAATAGGCCCTGCAGGTCGGGCATTGGCGGATCCTCGGGACGCCATATGCGTTGAGGATAGCGCCCACTGCGATACTGAGCGATCTCCAGATGTCGAGATCGAATGCCCGGTCAAACATGATGAACTCTGGAAGTTCCCCCTCCGCCGGTTCGTGCTCCTTTAGAATATTCGCCCGGCGTCTGTTTGAAAGCGGCACCGCCTTGGATAGCGGGCGTCTAGAGCCTGTTATGGGTTCCTCCAAGGATGCATTGCGGAAGGACGGACACAGCCCCAGCACTGGTTTGATGTATGACACGCCATCCTTGATTATGACTTCCACCTGGATGTTGCCCCTGCCTACTAACGCGGGTCTCTTGCGGTAACGGGACCTTTGGATATCCTGGTTGAGTGAGTCGAGGAAGACTGCCGCCTGCAGCTGCAACTGCCTAAGCCCATCGCGATCATGAGGTGTATCGTCGCATAGGTGGCGGAGCTCCTCCGGGTCGTCGTAGCCATCCCCATACAGGAACTTAAGCGCTCGGAACATCCATTCCACGAACTCCCTCTCTGTCATGGCGGCGGTGTCCTGCTGCATGAACAAGAACAACCACTGCAGTCGCTTCCTGCACTCGCGTTTCGAGAGATTGGCCCCCAGGTAGACGACCCCCTGGGTGGTGGGCGCAGGCTTCCTGCGTCTATTCTGTGGTTTCTGTGCCATTATCGAACCTCCATTCTTATGATAATACAGAAACTAGCCATAATCAAACAGAATCTGTATGACTCTAATTATATGAAATTCCAGCTTTTTTGTCTTGAAAACTCCTTGTGTATTGTGTACTATTCTGGCTATACGTAAACAGCAAAACCAGGAGGTGACAATGAATACCGGAGAACACAGGGAGGAGATCCTTATCACGGCGAACGACGTGGCCCGTCTCTTGAAGGTGAGCCCCTCGACAGTTCGGATGTGGGTGGCCCAAGACGCTATCCCCTTCATCCGCCTTGGCCGTCTCGTGCGCTTTCGCCGGGAGGAGATCGAGGGCTGGCTGGCAGCGCGATCCCGCCAGTCCGGAGAGGCTCCGAGAAAGGCGCAGTGATGGGCGAAGACGACCGGGGTAGGGCCAGCCTAGCACCATCCAAGGCGACAAAGCCTCCGAAGCTTCGGCGGTTCGAGCTATCGCCGGTGAACGATGATCACTGGCGTCCAAGGAAGAGGGATACCGAGGCCAAGTATATCAAGCATTGTCACTCATCGCTTGTGGACGCTCTGGACTGCCTCTCCGAGAGCTACGACAGGGTGAGCAAGGTCGATATAGCTCGCCTCGCTCACGTCTTTGGATCGAGACGACTATGGATGTTTCCGGGCGTCAAAGAGTTGCGTGATCTCAGGCAGTATATCCGAAAGCACGGTGACGCCGACGATAAACACTGGGTGCGTGAACGTACCTTCGAAGGCCTTCGAACAGGCGACCACTCTAGCACCACCCTTGACCTCTACACGGCTACGATCCGACAGTGTGCGAAGTTCGCCAAGGCCGTGGGTATCCACGAAGGGCACGCGCACCAACTTGGCATGATGTGCGCCCTCCTTGAGGCTGAGGAGGTACCACCAATTGACCGAAAGACTATGCGAGCTATCTTGCGTCAATTTAAGAGCTGGATTTCAGAGCGGATCGTCAAGGCTCAGGAGATCCAGCGTACGATCGAGCTGAGGGAACCGGAGCCCGAAGTCGATACTTCCGGATTCTCGTTCGAGAGGTTGCTGATCGATGACTGATCCGAACCGCCTTCCGAGTTGGCGGAGCCCCTATCCCCCTATCCAGGGTGTAGGAGAAGTATATATACAAAGTGAGAATGCTGGATCACTGGATGAGGAGCTTTGGATGGATAGATGGATCGGAGAATCTTGAGAAAGCCCGCTAACCGGGTAGAGGAATAGGACAAGCTTACTTCCAAGGCCCAGCGGCAATCGACAGTATGCAGAATTTGCTCACAGCCAAAGACGTCCAGAAGATCCTTCGGTGCAGCCTCGCCTCGGTGTACAAGATGGCCGAGCGCGGGCAGTTGCCCTGTGTGAGGTGGGCATGCCCCGGCGACGGCACCGAGAAGGTCCGGACGGCCTTGAGGTTTGACCCCGAACGGATCCGGGACTGGATCGAGGAGCATAGTGTGTAAGCTGAACGGTAGATGACGTAAAACTCGATGAGGGGCCATAAGTGACCAATTCATGCCCCATTCATGTGTTCTTTGAACATACTGAACTCCTAAGAGCCACGTTTGACGGGCGAGTTCAGGTTGTTCAGTCCAAAAATGCCGTACTAGATGTAGGGGGCACAAAACAATATAGCGTTGTGCTCGATGAGCTGAACCGACTGAAGAAGCCCGACTGACAATGCTTTGAGAAGTTCAGTACCCATATCTGTTCAGCTGAACAACTGAACTCAATCCGCTCGTGGAAGGAACGCTTGTCGTAGTCGCTACAGGCCGTAGAAACCGAGGGAGGACGAATATGCCGACGCCCGACGAACTGCGCCAGATCCGGCGCCGCCATATCGAGACCTGCCGCCGGCTGCACCGAGCCCACCGGGCCGAGTGCGACCGCATCCTCGACCTCCTCCGCTCCGACTTTCCGCCGGATCCGCCACCCCAGTTCCCGCCCGAGCCTGAGTATCCACCCTTCCCGGAAGAGTGCCGCGGCCTGACCTGTGGCGCACGCACTCGGGCCGGGACGCCCTGCAAACGACGGGACCTCCAAATCAACGGGCGGTGCAAGCTCCACGGCGGCCGGAGCACCGGCCCCCGCACCCCCGAGGGTAAGGCCAAGGCGGCACTGAACGGGTTCAAGCCCGGTTGGCGAAAACGGAGTTCATGAGGGATGACGGTATGTTGAGCATTACGGAGAGCGATAAGTGTGGCAAAAACACCACACTATCGATGGATGCAGAAGATGCGACCAGGGATGCGCTGACCAAGAAGCGTCAGGTGGAGTCCTGCCTGCAGCTCGACATCCACAAGCTCATGCGGCTCGGGATCGTCCACGAGGGCGCTCACACCACCGGCAACCTCCAGTGGCACAACCTAGTGGCAGGCACCGTCGCCGGAGAGTGCCGGTACTGGGTGGACTGCAGGCGCACGGGTGCCGCGGCCATGGGCATCAAGTACCAGACCCGGGATGGAGAGTGGGTGATGCAATTGATCCCCCTCGGCACCACCCGGCCGAACTATGGCGGGCTGCGATGGTGGTTCCGGTGCCCGCTCAAGGCCCCCTCAGGCCGCCGGTGTGGCCGCCGGGTGGGGAAACTGTACCTGCCCCCGGGAGAGGCGTACTTTGCGTGCAGAGAGTGCCATGAGCTCACGTACCAGTGCCGACAGGAGCACAGGTGCGGTCTGGGATTGCTCGGGGGAATTGCAGGGCGGACTGGGAGGGAGGTGGTGATTGTGATGGATATGATGAAGCCGCAGATCGTGCTGAAAAGGCAAAAATATAATACAAGCGGTTGAATCAGCGATGACGCTTGAGATCAAAATACATAATTCTCGCGTCCATTTCGGCATCTTCTTCCACCAGGAATTGAAAGCCGTTTCTTTTATAAAAACTTATTGTTGGTGGGTTATTGTATGCATCAACAGTAATAAACCTACACCCGGTTCTATTGTTATGAAGAAACAGTTTTTTTATGGTATTAAGAAGGTGGGTTCCGATTTGCTTTCTTTGATATTGCCTTTTCACTCCCAATCGACCTATTTTAACAGCTGGGAATGATTTATAATTCCTTTTAGGATACGGCATACTTTTCCTTAAATATTTCCATAGACTCTTTTTCTCATTCTTCCTTTCATCTCTCCCAAGGCTTATACTGTCATTTAATAAGGCAATAAAGGCCACAGGGATGAAAGCACCTTCCTCTGTGGCCTCTTTGGGTTGGAAATAATAAGTTGTAGCTAGTAGCTCTTCCTTATGTGCAAAAGCATCCCTTTGGAAAAAATCATTTAAATCTGGATCACCACAATCAAAAAACGCTACTTCTTCACATCTAAAATCGTGCTCTGACTCCAGCATCGCGAGAGAAAAATCGCCCGCATCAAGACTATTTCTGTCTCTCCTGAGCATCCTTCATGATCAGCTTTGCTGTTTCGCTAATTCTAGGTGTAGGTACAGCTCTAGCGGGCCTATCAAGATCGCGTTTAACTCTCTCCTCAAAGCTCTGGGACGCCTTTGCATCCAACACAGGTGTTGGTGCAATCGGCCGTGCCATGATGCGCCTCCTTTCCTCTAGAACCTCCCTTTCCTCCGGTTTTCCCTTGTGCCTCTAACTCCTCACCCCAAAAAGAATGCATAAAAAATGCCATCTCCCATCACCAAGATAAGCTCTCTTCTGGGGAGTGGCAACCATACGCGTTCCTAAATTTTTTGGTTCCCAATTCGGTCACGTAAAGAACCGTATCAAACGCCAATTATTTGTCAAGAAAAATCCAACAGGCTCCAGCGATGTCATCGGCATTTCATCAGAAAAGTTGATTCCTGTTCTCCATGATAGATTGCCCCCCCTACAACCCAAGTCCGCCCTGTTCAATCTCACGCATCGCCCCTCATGGCCGGGGGCTCGCCTCAATCTCATTCTTCTTGAGCCAGTTGTTCAGATTCACTGGCGTCGTGTCATATCGCTTTGCCACAAACCTTTTCGTAGCCCCGTTCTTGAGCAGCGCCACGATCT
>CAYYVD010000298.1:0-6111 GCA_964475045.1 uncultured Desulfobacterales bacterium
CGCGGCGACCCGCAGCCTCCTGCAGAAAGCGGTGGACGAGCCTCTCGCCTTCGGTGGCATCTTCCATGTCCCACGATGGCCCGGTCACACTCACGCCCTCCATGGAAATGAACATGACTGCACCGCCGAGTCCATGACGGAACTCCGGGGACACCTCACTCTTTGTCTTTTCGCAGAGAGGAAAACGATGGGGTCGTCCAAGGCCTCGGACCTGGATAGCTGCCCAAGGGCAGCTGAAGAGGGATATTTGAAGCCGTCAGTCCTTCGTGATGGTGTCCCCCGAACTGCAGCGCGTCCTCCCATCGGCCGGCAATCGGTCACCCCGCATCACGTTTCCGCTGAGGGCGCCGGTCCATCGTTTACCGGCAGGCGATTCGGTAGCTCCACAATACCCGGCAGAGCACAACTGATATCTATTCAGAAATCTTGGCCTCATAATTTATATATTGATCCATACTGTGCGCAAGCTTTTTAGTTTCTTCATCTGATAAAGCTCCATACGCCTGAATTTGTTTCATATCTTCTTCGCTAATTATGCTATTAAAAGCAATCTCACTCTTTATGGGCCAATAAGATCTAGAATCAATTGCTGTATATCCATAAAAAATGAACCTCATATTCCCAATGGACATATCAATGCACCCATCTATATCAACAATATATACTTTTTTATTATTTAAGTAACTTGATCCAACGAGCACAGCTTTGTACTCTCCTTTGAAATCCGACAAATATTTTGCATTATTGTTAATTGCATTGCCTAGAAATTCGCTAAGTGATGAATCATATATATTGTCCCCAGTCGATACCGGCCTGTTTACATACTCACTTTTAAGTGAATAGTTGGTTTTCGTCGTTTCTTTCAAATTGGAAAGCTCTTTCGGGTCGAGATTCGGGAGCTTTTCAAAGGCAGGATAGGAAAACTCGAATTCTTCAACCAAGCCTTTTGTATCCATAATATGCTTGAATTCTGCAATTGGGATATTTGGACGCCATTCATTGTAATTTATTTTCATATTTGAAATGACAGATTTAACTAACAATTTATTGCCAAGAGGTTCAACATCTGTATTGCCTCTGAGTATAAATTGATTGGTTTTGTTGTTTTCACTTGTTCTATTGATAAATTCATATGAAAAATTGACGGGCTTATATTCCAAGGAAACTGGGATAGTTATCTCGTGAATGGGCTCTTCAAATATGATTGCGTAGTGATTTTTTACATCCGTAAGCTTTTCGGCAGTCCATTCACCGCTTCGAGTTTCGGTTCTCCAGTCACCTGTCGCTGTTTTCTCATCAGCCAATTTACCATACAGACTGATCGTAAAAGGTGATCTATTATCCTCATTTCTCAGAGTTCCTGTTCCAGTTGCTGATAAAAACTTCCCACCGATTTTTCCTTTGATCCTGAGCAAAGCGTCACAAGGTCCTGCAATACGATCCTCCAATTCAACATGCGATCTTTCATCAATGAGAAGAGCGCCTTCTTTAGGGACTGCACAAAAAGTCGTTTTTGCCTCGCAATCTCCACGGAACGAGATCTCCCACAACTCAGCCGTATGGGTAGGACGACTCGCTCTTGGAGCACATGCAAACAACGCGACCAAAACAATGACGATACTGATGAGACAGACATGCTCTTTTTTCATGGCTTTTCCTGGTCTTATTTAAAAAATTTAATGGGTAATTTATGTAATTTTTATCCCATAGAGAAATTGCAAACCCAGGCGGGGGAGGGTAAGCCGATTCAGCAATGACTCACGTCCTCTGAGGCCCCAAACTCCTAAATCGCTTTCCGGAACCGCTGGTATCGCCACTCGAGAAAATCCGGATCGGGTCTGGCTTGATCAGACCTGGGGACATAGATGCGCTGCCCATGCAATCCCTTGAGACCGTGCATCAGCATGGGACCGTCCTCCTCGTCGAGAATATCCCTTCGGACCTCGATGACGCAGTCCGGACGCAATCCCAGGAAGTACTTGTCAAACGCCGCGTGGTGGAGCTTGCAGAGGCTGATGCCGTTCGGAACGACCGGCTCCCCTCCGGGCTCTCCATCCGGGATGATGTGAGCCGCTTCCAGCAGGTCGCGATGTCGCAGGCGACAGAAGGCACACTGCTCTTTGTAGGCCTGGAGGACCCTCTCCCGAAACCCCCGTTGATGAAGGCGAACCCGCACTTCTGCCGTCAGGTAGGCCCTTCGGGCGCCCACCGCAGGATCGGCACTGAAGGAAACACCATCCCCCGTCTCCCAGCTTTCCTGCACGTACGAGGGATCTTCCAGTGCGACCTGGAACGTCAACCTGTCCGGCTCATCCCCCACGATGAAGACCGGCCACACGGCCAGGTACTTTCCGGGGACGATGCCGTGAAAGTAGACCAGCGGCGTCCTTTGAAAGAAGGCGGCCCGGAGTCCTGCGTTGTCCCGGTGCTGCGGGTCCTTCCCCCGGTAGCGGTAGCGGAGAAACCCGTCTTCTCCAAAGCTGTCATCATAGGGGCCTTTGGGCGTGGTCGTGATGGAAAGCGGCACTCGGGGGAGGACTCTGGGCTTGAAGATGCCCTGCGGTGCAAGCATGGGAACACGCTCCCCTTCGAACACGAACCCCTGGGCGAGGAGGGAGCGCGGCAACACATCCCCGTGGATCCGGACCTGCTCCTCCAGCCACTTGAACGCCGCCATGCGGACCTGGTGATCGATGCTCATGGATCCACCTCCGGCTCCCCGATGAACCATCCATGCTTTTCCCGATCGCAGTCGCTTCGGACAAGCCTCCTATCTCTCGAGCACTTTCATTTCAAGAAGACCCTCAAGGGGTCGATTTCAAAATCCACGGATTCGAGCTTGGCGAGCGCCGCCAGAACGAAAGAGGATCGCTTCACGTTGAGGGTGTTCAGCAAGGTATCGTTGGTCAAACTGCCGTGCTCCAGCAGGTGCCCGATGGCTCTTTCGAACATCCATTTCGGGACAAGCCGACTCTTCGGAGCGCTTCGCCGAGTCGTCACCTCAATGCCTTCTTCCGTGATCTGCATGATGTGATTGGGCCGACGCGCGGATAGCGTAGAGATCATATCCACCTCTCCCAAAACCACGCACAACTCATTCCAGACTTCCTCGACAGAAAGGGCACCCCTTTTCAAGACGAGCTCTCCTCCCCGCCAAAATAGTCCATCTTTTCAGGGAACACGCCACGCACCCCTCCTCTCGGGTTCGCGATGTCTCCATCCCTCCGAGGAATCAAATGGATGTGGACATGCATGATGGTCTGCCCGGCCGAGGCCCCGCAGTTGACCCCGACATTGAACCCGGTCACCGAGGGGTCCTCTGCCAAAATGGTCTCTCGCAATCGCCGCAGGAGCCTATCCGCATCCGCCTTTTCTTCCGGCAGCAGGTCGAAGAAGTCCGCCACATGCCTCTCGGGCACCACCAGGGTGTGAAGGGACGTGACCGGATACCGGTCCCTCACGGCCAGCACCGACCCCTCCCTATCGATACACCTTTGCTCCGCGAATTCCCCGCAGAACGGGCAGCCCGCTTCCCTTTCCTTCATGCCCTGTAGCACTCCCGCCGGTGCACGGCCAGGTTCTCCTGAGCAGGCCAGAAGACCTCCCGCTCCGGTGTGACAATCCGCCGCTCGTCCAGTGACAGCACATGACCGGGCAGGTTGGCCTCCACCTGCACGCGCTTGGAGACCAGCACCTCGTACTTCTTTCCCACCCCCATCAGACCCTCGTCGAAGTACCAGTGGCAGAGCCGGCAGAGCGCCATCCCGTTGGCAGGACGATCGTCACGGGTCCGGCTCCAGGGAACGATGTGGGCCGCCTCGACCACGGTGTGCCCTTCCGGCGTGAGCATGCGGATGCCGCAAAGGGCGCACCGGTGACGATAGAGGGTCACAATGGCCTTCCTGAACCCTTGGTCCCGCACTTTTCCGCTCTTCTCTTTGCCCTCCTCTCGATAGCCCGCCTCTGGGTCGGTGACCAGGAGCCTGCTGTACTCGTAGGCCTCGTAGTTCACCTGCCCCTGCTCCAGGAGAACGGGATGCACCTCGGGGGCGAAGTAGGTTTCGATCAAAACCATCCGCAACCGCTCCCTGGCCTCCGGATCGCACAGGAGCTGAAAGAGCGTCTCGTCCATCCTCGCCCCGTAGTACATCTCTCTCAACCGCTTCATGGAGCTGACGTTGTACTGGGTGCCGGCGTCGTACCCGGCCTTTGGAATCCGCTCCCAGAACCCGTCCGTCGTGAGCCGTGAAAAAGGGTGCGCCATGCTGGTCGTGGTGCCGGTCGGCATGATGCGGGAGAAGTAGTTGTTGAAGGTCTCGGTCAGCTCAAAGGAAGGCTCGATGAAGCTCGACGTAAGCCCTCCCTGAGCGATCAAATCCATAACAGAGAGGAGGAGCAAGGGCTTGTGTGGTGCGCGGTGGTCCGTCAAGGCGGGGTATCGGTTCCGGTCTCTAGCCGTCCGAAGGTTTGAGAAGGCCTTGATGAATGTAGACAGCATCGGATGATATCAACCCTTGAAGATCTGCTCGTTGTGCCACGACAAAAATTCCGCTCGCGGCTGCAGCACATGAGATTCGGGCAGGAGCAGTGGACTTCCGTGAAGTCTCCGGTACTGCTCCCCATTGTCGAAGTCTTCCTTCAGCCTCTTGCTCACTTCGAACCGGTGATCCGTGGTCGCCGTGACATATCCCGCATCGAAAAGCCGGTGGATATCGGACCGGAGGAGAAGGCCATTGCACACCTGGTGCGGACCTCTCTCGTGAAAAGGACGAATGTGCGCGGCCTCGAGAGCGGGAAGCGTCCTCTCACGGGTCACCGCGCATCTTCGCCCATAGGCATCCGTTACCATCACTCGAAAGGCGCCCTGCCCGAGTCTTGGCCGGATAAGCTGAGGGGCCCCGTAGCTACCCGCTGATTCGGCCGAGTTCAGGTGTTCCTCATTCAAGCTCTCTTCCAAGGAAAGTCGCTCGCGCACCGCATCCCAAAGTGCCCGGCCATGCCCCTCAGTCAGGTCATAGGACTTACCCTGAACAATATTCCGGCTGAAATCCGGTGGAACAGGGATCCAGGACGCCCTGGGGAAGAAGAAGGGTTGGACGAGCAGAATGCACCCAATGACATAATCCTCATGGGTGGCCCCTTTGATCCTCCGGTACCTCTCGAGGGAGCGTCGCATCTCGTGAAGAGAAGCGGCGCCATTTTTCTCCTGAAAAGCCTGCCAGGCGAGACTGATGGGTAGGAGTGTGCTGTGGGCGAAGAACCCGCCCCCCACAATGAAGTGGTAGGGCGCGTGAAGCTTGAAAAAGAAAGGCTCACCCTGGCTCAGGGCTCCGAAGAGCCTGTTTCCGCCAGGCTGCCAGAAATTTACTTCGTCAATCTCTGGTCGTTCGGATAGAAAAGAGAACCAGTCATCATCGGTTACTGCAATGAAGCCTCTCATCGTTCATCCATCTGGAGATGGCCTGGGTCGCCGGGATTGTGCGCGTCAGTGAGCCAATCACCTGGTGAAAAAAATGCGACCGGGCTCGCCTTAGGTTCTCCCCTCATGATGGTCTCCAGGCAAAAAGGGAGCTATGAAAACGCTTGGCTTGCCAAAGCACGTAACCACTACTTCTCTTTTCGCTCTGGTCGCTGCAACATACAAAAGGGCCCGCTCCCTTATCTCCGATTCTTTTCTAATGGCAGGATCGGAGGATTCGGTAAGCGCCTTTGTAAGGGGTACTGTCCCGTCGTTCACGCCAGCTATGATGATCCTCTCGAACTCGAGACCTTTTACCCGATGCATGGTAGCGAGCCGAAGTCCAGGGGCTTTTCGATCATCCGCCTGGTTGCGTTGGACCCAATAGGTCTCTATGCCCTTTTCTTTGAGTGCGCTTTCATACTGCTTCAGGAGGCTCTGGGTACGTGCAACAAGGCAGGTCGATTTGCGAGCATCCTCTTCAGCGTGTTGCTCCAGAAACTTAGCAATGCCTTCGACCTCCGCTTGAAATGAACCGTGGTGGACCAAACTTGGCTCCACACCGTGGAGCAGGGACGTGTACCCCTTCTGGTCATCCAAATTGCCGTCCAAGTCATCGACAGAAATGCCCTGGAGCAAACCCACGGCCCATT
>CAYYVD010000299.1:0-6074 GCA_964475045.1 uncultured Desulfobacterales bacterium
ACCCGACGCCGACGGCGAGGCCGGGTTCGGGGGTGGGTGCTTCATCGACACCCTCGTGGGGGCCCGGTGACGGCCGACGTTCGGCTTGACACCCCTCGAACAGGATGGATACAAGGGCGCCATCGCGTCCGAAGCGGCCTGGAAGCGCTCCGGCGGCTGCCGAAAGGAGCCGGGCGGGACGGCTGGGAGTTGGAGGTCGAGAACCTGCTTCGGGAGCGGGTCCAGAAGGCCTGCCAGGGGCTGGACCGGATGCGTATGGTGGTCCGGATCGGCCCCCAGTCTGGGGCTCATCGGGCCCCTGATCCCCATGGGACGGGGCTGGCCGCCCTGGGCCAGGGGGACCTCTCCAGGCTCTTTCCGGCCCTGGTCATCGCCTTCACCACCACGGTGGTGGGAATGGCCGTGGGGATCGTCGCCTATGTCTTCTACACGATCCGCCGGTGGGTGGAGGAAGACGTGAGGAACATGGAGCTCGTCACGGAGCGGATGGGGGGCGGAAGGGGAAGGACGGGTCCATGGTATACGTGCCGGACTGGATCGGAATCGGGACCGGCGCGGCCCTCGGGCGATCCACGGCAGACGGTCTCGAGGGACAAAAGGAGGCGGCGTGAAGCGGTCGAATCGGATTTGCATGGCGGTCGTGGGAGCGGTCTGCTGGGCGGCAGTCCTCGTGTGGCCGGGGACGGCCCGTGCCGAGTACCCCGCGGCCTTCCAGGACGCAACGGGGCGGACCGTTTGCATCGAGGCGAGGCCCTCGCGGGTGGTCTCCCTCTCCCCCTCGGTCACCGAGGTGTTCCTCGCCCTGGGGGCCGGGGATGTTCTGGTGGGGGTCACCTATCACGACGCCACGGTGCGCGGCGCACGGACCCCGAGGCCCGTGGGCGGCTTCCTGCGCCCCTCGGTGAGGACGATTCGGGAGCGCTGTCCCGACCTGGTGATCGGCTCGCCGCTCCAGGGCGGGCACCTGGCCCCCCTTCGCGAGGCCGGGGTGCAGGTGGCCCTTCTGGAGACCGAGAGCCTGTCCGGGAGCTTCGAGAACATCCGGCTGCTGGGGCGCGTGATGGGCCTGGAGGAGAAGGCGGAGGCGATCGTGAGGCGCATCCAGGACCGGATCGGGTTGATTCGGGAAAAGGTCTCCCGCATTCCGCAGGACCAGAGGCGCCGGGTCATGCGGCTCATGGGCCGGGGCCGGATCATGACGCCGGGGGACGATTCCTTTCAGAACGACGTGATCCGTGCGGCCGGCGGCATTCCGCCCGAGACGGGACAGGCGGGGGCCGTGGTTCCGGTGGACCTGGAGACCTGGAAGGCCTTCGACCCGCAGGTCCTCTACGGCTGCGGCGACGACCGCGAGGCGAACGCGGAGCAGCTGGAGCGCCCGGGCTGGCGGGAGGCGGAGGCCGTGGAGGAGGGCCGGATCTACACCTTCCCGTGCGAGCTGACCTGCCGGGCCGCGACCCATACCGGGGAGTTCGTGGCCTGGCTGGCCTCGCGGATCTACCCCGAGGCCTTCGCCCGGGAGGAGAACCGGGTGCTGGAGGAGGCGGTCTTCGACACCCGGGCCGTGGAGCTGCCCCTGTCGTACGTCCAAGAGGCACGGGTCGCGTACAGCCGCATCCACGACTTCGTCCACAAGACCCTGGTGCTGGACTTCACCGAGCCCCAGCGGGTGCTCTCCACCCTGGATGGAGAGCGCGGGGGCATCGTCTGCGCGGGGAACCACTTCTCCCCGCCCCCCGGCTGGGCCCTGGGCCACGCCCTGGGCCTGGACGCGCTGCGGGAGCGGATTTGCCGGGTGATCGGGCGGGAGACGGCGACCGCCGCGTTCCTCTTCACCGGTGCGGACATGGACCACCTCTCCGTGCAGGTGGAGCGGTTTCAGGAGATGACCGTGGCGGCCCTGGTCACCGCCGGCGTCCGGTCCAACGCCGTGCGCGCGTCACGGGACCCGGGCCGCTACTACGAGCTCGGCACCATCAACGTCCTGCTCCTCACGAACACGCGCCTCACCCCGAGGGCCATGAGCCGCGCCGTGATCACGGCCACCGAGGCCAAGACCGCCGCCCTCCAGGACCTGGACGTGCGGAGCTCGGAGGACTCCCGCGTCCACCAGGCCACCGGCACGGGCACGGACAACGTCCTGGTGGTGGAGGGCCGGGGGCCGGGGATCGACCTCGCGGGCGGGCACACCCGGATGGGCGAGCTCCTGGCCCGGGCCGTGTCCCGGGGGGTGCAGGAGGCCGTGTTCCTGCAGAACGGCCTGTACTCGGACCGACCCGTGATCGCCCGCCTGGAGGAGCGGGGCGTCTCCCCCTACGGGCTCGTGGCGGCCTGCCCCTGGGACGGGGACGTGCGTGCCGAGCGGCTCGAGCGGCTGGAGCAGGCCCTCCTCGATCCACCCGTGGAGGCCTTCGTGGCCCGGGCCCTGGCCGTGGCGGACGACGCGGACCGGGGCCTCGTCCGGGACCTGACCTTCTTTCGCGAGCAGTGCCGCTTGGTGGCCGAGTCCCTGGCCGGCGGGCCCGTGGGGCCTCTAGAGGACCTCGTCCGGGAGGACCTCCCCGAGCCCCTGGCCCTGGCCCTGAACGCCCTCCTGAACGGGGTCGCGGCGGGGGGGTCGTAGGGTCCATGCGCTGGGCGACGGTCCTCATCGGTGTGCTGATCCTCGCCGCGGTCCCGGCCGCAGCAGCGCCCCGGGGCGTGTCCCTCCTGCTGATCGACAGCGACACGGTCCTCGCCTCCCGGGCCCTGGAGGGGTTGGAGGCGCCGACGGACGTGGAGGTCCGGTTCTTCACGGCCGCCGACCTGGAGCAGGACCCCGACGCACGGGCGTTCGTGCGCACCTCGGCCCTCCTCCTCGTGGACGTGATGATGGAGCCGCTCTCCCGGTTCGTGCGGGATCTGGTGGACCCGGCGCGCGTGCCGGTGTACGCGCTCCGGGGCTCGCGCGACGACGAGGCGCTCGAGGCGCAGGGGTTCCGTTTCGACCCGGGCATCGGGGCCTACTTCGACCACCTCTCCGTGAAGAACGTCCGGAACATGGTGCTCCGTACGATCCACGAGACCCTGAACTCTTGATGGAAGGCCCCCCGGGGGGATAAGATGCCGGCAACAGGGCGGGCCGTGAATCCTGGGCCGAGCGCTGTGGCCGGGGCCACCGGCCTGCTCGAGACGTACGTTTCGAGAAGAGGACACAGATGCCATTGGAATCGAAGAAGCCATCACGCCCCGTGCCCATCGTGATCACGGCCTTCGGCACCACCACCAAGGCGCTCGAGACCTATGACCGCCTGGGTGCGCGGGTGAAGGAGCGCTTCTCCGAGCACGAGGTCCGCTGGGCCTACACCTCGCGCCTGGTCAAGGACCGGGTCAAGCGAAGCCGGAATTTGGACTTCCCCGATCCCGGCGAGGTCCTCTCGGCCTTAAGGGAGGAAGGGTACGCCTGGGCCGTGGTCCAGTCTCTCCACGTGCTCTGCGGGCACGAGTTCGACCGTCTCGTGCAGATCGCGCACGAGTCCCCCCTGCGAACGGCCGTGGGCCTGCCTCTCCTCAGCTCCCCCCGGGACTTCGACGAGGTGGCAGAGGCTCTGGCCCCGGACCTCGTGGCGGGCGCGGGCGAGGCCGTGGTCCTGGCCGGGCACGGCACGGACCACCCCATCTGGTGTGCCTACGAGGCCCTCGAGCAGCGGGTCCGGCGGGTGGCGGGACCCCGCGTCTACGTGGGGCTGGTGGAA
Source organism: uncultured Desulfobacterales bacterium (assembly GCA_964475045.1). Classification (GTDB taxonomy): domain Bacteria; phylum Desulfobacterota; class DSM-4660; order Desulfatiglandales; family HGW-15; genus JAIPEI01. Next base: position 3,735 of record CAYYVD010000299.1, read on the forward strand.
GGGTCCCCCGGCGGCGGGGAGGTGGTCGAGCGGGTGGCGGCGGACGGCTGCTCCCGGGTGCGGCTCGTGCCCTTCATGCTGGTGGCGGGACGGCACTTTCTGGAGGACCTGGCCGGCGGGGAAGACTCCTGGAAGGCCCGGTTCGAGGCGCGGGGCCTGGAGGTCGCGCTGGACCCCCGGGGGCTGGGCATGCGGGAGGGGATCGCGGAGGTCTTCTGCCGGCACATCCAAGAAGCCCTGGACGTGATCCCGTGGGGATCGGAGGGGAACCCGTGAGGCGAAACCCCTGGATCGGCGCAGCCCTCCTGTGCTCGGCCTTCCTGCTCGTGGCCGGACCGGCCCGCGGAGGTGTGTTCACGGACGAGGCGGGCCGGGAGGTCCGGGTGCCGGATGCCCCCCGACGGATCGTCTCCCTGGCGCCCAGCATCACGGAGATCCTCTTCGCCCTGGGCCTGGGGGACCGGGTGGTGGGGGTGACCGAGTTCAGCACCCACCCGCCCGAGGCCGCGGCCAAGCCCAAGGTGGGGAGCTACATCCGGCTCAATGCCGAGCGCATCCTCGACCTGGCGCCGGACCTGGCGGTGGGCACCAAGGACGGGAACCGGCTCGACCTGGTGCGGCTCCTGGAGGACGCCGGCGTGGCGGTCTATGCGGTGAACCCGAGGAGTGTGGAGGACATGATCCGCACCGTGGCCCGGTTGGGGACGGTCTGCGGCGTGGAAGCCCGGGGCGAGGCCTTGGCCGGTGAGCTTCGGGCGCGGCTCGCCCGCATCGTGAAGGGCGCTCGAAAGGGTCCCCGGCCCAAGGTCTTTCTCCAGATCAACCTTCGGCCCATCATGAGCGTGAACCGGAACACCCTGCACCACGACGTCATTCGCCTCGCCGGCGGCGAGAACATCACGGCGGACCACGCCGTCCCCTACCCGCGGCTGAGCCTGGAGGAGGTGCTTCAAAAGGCGCCCGAGGTGATTCTCATCTCGTCCATGGAGCGGGGCGGGGCCTTCGAGGAGGCCCGTCGGGACTGGTTTCAGTGGAAGACCCTGCCGGCGGTTCAGGCCGGGCGGGTCCATCTGATCGACTCCGACCTGATCGACCGGCCCTCTCCCAGGGTGATTCGAGGCCTCGAGGCGATGGCGGAGCTTCTCCACCCGGGGACGGAGGAGGGTCGGGAAGGCGCCCGGTCCGGGGGAGGGGAGCCCCCCACGCCATGAGAAGACCGGAATCCAGGACAGAGGTCCGTCCCCCTCGGGCGCTCACCCCGGGGCGGGTGGTCGCGGTGACCCTGCTCGCGGCCGGGCTCCTGGGGATCGTCATGGCGGGCTCCCTGGTGGTGGGCACGGCCGACCTCTCCCCGGCCCAGGTCCTGGAGCGGCTGCTGGACCCGGGCGGCGGCGAAGGGCCGGCCGGGCTCATCCTGTTCCGCATTCGGCTGCCCCGGATCCTGCTGGCCGCGGTGGTGGGCTTCGGCCTCTCTTTGAGCGGGGTTGTGTTCCAGGCGATCCTTCGAAACCCCCTGGCCGACCCCTTCATCCTCGGGATCTCGAGCGGTGCCGCCTTCGGGGCGATCGTGGGGATCCTCCTGGGGCTGGGGTTCGCCCTGGGCGTGCCCCTGGCGGCGTTCGGCGGGACCCTCCTGACCCTGGCACTCCTCATGACCCTGGGCCGGCGCCGCATGGGCACGGAGTCGTCCACGCTCCTCCTCACCGGGGTGATCATCAACGCCTTCTTCACGGCCCTGATCATGTACTTCATCTCCACCGCCACGGACAGCCGGCTCCACAGCATGCTCTTCTGGCTCTACGGGGACCTGGGCCAGAGCCGCTACGCCCACCTGGCCGTGTCCGCCCCGGCGGTGGTGCTGGGCGGCCTCCTCGTGTTCGCCTTCTCCCGGGACCTGAACCTCCTCACCACGGGGGAGGAGACGGCCCACCAGCTGGGGGTGGGCGTGGAAGGGGTGAAGACGCTCTGCCTGGTCACGGTCTCGCTCCTGGTGGGGCTGGTGGTCTCCTTCTCCGGGCTCATCGGGTTCGTGGGGCTCATCGTCCCCCACCTGGCCCGCATGGCCCTGGGGTCGGACCACCGGCTGCTCGTCCCGGCATCGGCCCTTGGCGGGGCGGCCTTTCTGGTGGCCGCCGACACCCTGGCCCGGATCGTGATCTCGCCGAGCGAGCTTCCCGTGGGCGTGGTGACCGCCTTCCTGGGGGCGCCCTTCTTCCTCTACCTGCTCGGGACCCGGGGGAGCCGATGGACGCGATCCTGAGCGTGGAGGGGGCGGGGTATCGCTACGGCGAGTCGTGGGCCCTGAAGGGGGTGAGCGCCGAGGCCCGCGGCGGGGAGCTC
>CAYYVD010000300.1:0-6048 GCA_964475045.1 uncultured Desulfobacterales bacterium
AACCATCGAGCAGATTCCCACCCTTCCGGTGGTCTCACAGAAGCTCATGGCGGTGCGGGACGACGACCCGGACTCCCACCGCAAGTATGTAACGATCATCGAGGCGGATCAGGCCCTCTCCCTCAAGCTCCTGAAGCTGGCCAACTCCTCCTTCTACGGTGCGTTGAGCCGTGTGGGGTCCGTGGACCACGCCCTGGTGCGTCTGGGCATGAATGAGGTCCGGAACATCGTCCTGGCCTTCTCGGTCCAGGGCTTCTTCAGCGCGCAGGGCGGCGGGTCGTTCGACCGAAACCGCTTCTGGAGGCATGCCATCGTCTGCAGCCAGGTGGCCCGGTTTCTGGGCAATCACTACCGGGTTCGAGACGACGATTCCCTCTTTCTCTCGGGGTTGATCCACGACATGGGGAAGGTGGTCATCGACGAATACTTCCACGACGACTTTCTTCGAGTCCTCGAGGTGATCGAGCGGGAACACACCACCTTCAGCCGCGCCGAGAAGGCGGTGCTGGGATCCACCCACTACCAGATCGCCGCCAAGCTCCTGAAGCAGTGGCGGTTCCCCGACCAGGTGGTGTTCCAGGCCCTGTACCACCATGCGCCCTGGTACGACAAGAACCACGAGACCAACGCCATTGTGGTGTACCTGGCCAACCTGCTGACCAAGCTCGCCGGGCACACCTGTCACCCGGACGAGGAGTCGCCGGACCCCGAGGCCTTCGCCGCCTCCCCCGAGGCGGAGTACGTGGTCAAGAGCGGCTTCGATCTGGACCGCAGGATTCTTCAGAACATGACGGCCCACATTCAGGAGCTCCTGCGCGAAGAGGCCGACAGCGTCATGACCCTGTTCGACGAGCCTTGAATGCCGGCGAATTTCGGGGACACCATACTTAATTCGAAACATGGTGTGTCGCGTATCGGGCTTCGAATCCCGAATTAAGTATGGTGTCCCCGAAATTCTAAGTATGGTGTCCCCGAAATTCTGAAATTCATGTCCTCGAAATTCGTGAGCCCGAAATTCCCGCGAAACTCCGGATTGACTCCCGCCCCCCGCTCCGTTAGACTCCTCGCTTCGTTCGGGCCCCGCCTCTGCCTCTTCCCCCCCGACGTGACGCCGTCCCTCTCGAGATCGAGGACCGGGACCGGCGAAAGTATTCCTGTGGAGTGTCTTGCATGAAGCCTTCGGCCCAGGCCGACCCCGAGAACCGCGAGGACGGTGTGCTTCGCGTTCGGGGGGCCCGGCAGCACAACCTCAAGGACCTGGATCTGGACATCCCCCTGGGGCGCCTGATCGTGGTGACCGGCGTGAGCGGCTCCGGGAAGTCCTCCCTGGCGTTCGACACCTTGTACGCCGAGGGGCAGCGCCGTTACGTGGAGACGTTCTCCCCCTACGCCCGCCAGTTCATGGAGCGGATGGACCGGCCCCGTGTGGACGCCATCGATCGCATCCCTCCGTCCATCGCCATCGACCGGAAGAGCCCCGTTCGGACCTCCCGGTCCACCGTGGGCACCATGACCGAGCTCACGGACCACGTGAAGCTCCTCTTCGCCAGGCTGGGCGTCCTTCACTGCCGGAGCTGCGGCGAGCCCGTGGTGCCCGAATCCCCGCAGGATGCATGGAACGCCCTGCGGTGCTTCGACGAGGGCTCGCGGGTGGTAATCACCTTTCCCGCCTCCCTGGAGCGGCAGGACCTTCCCGAGCTGCGACGGGATCTCCTCCGCATGGGCCTCCATCGGGTGCTCACAAAGGAGGGCCCCAAGGATCTGGACGGGTGGAGCCCGGCGCCCGGCGAAGGCCTCGCCCACGTGGTGGTGGACCGCTTTCCATTCCGCCGCTCGGAGCGGGCACGTGTCCTCGACTCCCTGGAGCAGGCCTTCGCCCTGGGCGAGGGGCGGGCGGAGGTGCACGTGGGGGAACGGACCCTCTCCTTCAGCCGCGGGCTCGAGTGCCCCCGGTGCCTCATCGCCTATGCCCGGGCCGCACCCAACCTGTTCTCCTTCAACAGCCCGGTGGGTGCCTGTGAAGCGTGCCGCGGCTTCGGACGCATCATCGACGTCGATCTGGACCTGATCGTCCCGGATCCCGATCGATCCCTGGCCCAGGGGGCGATCAAGCCCTGGGGAGGGCCCGAGGAAGGGCGGCAGGAGTACGCGGACCTCCTGGCCTTTTGCCGTCGCGGAAAGATCCCGGTGGACCTTCCCTTCCGGCGGCTCTCCGAAGAACAGCGGGTCGCGGTGATCGAGGGGGACCCGTCGTTCTACGGCGTCCGCGGCTTCTTCCGGTGGCTCGAGACCAAGACCTACAAGATGCACGTGCGGGTCTACCTCTCCCGCTATCGCACCTACCGGATCTGCCCGGACTGCCGTGGCACCCGGTTCAAAGAGGAAACCCTGTGGTACCGGCTCGGTGGAAGGACCATCGGAGAGGTGTACGCCCTCAGCGTGGAGGACGCCCATGCCTTCTTCGAGGGGCTGTCGAACCCCGGCCTGGACAAGGCCTCCCGCCTGGTTCTGGACGGGACCCTGGGCCGGCTGCGATACCTCCGCGACGTGGGCCTGGGCTATCTCACCCTGGATCGACAGTCGCGTACCCTGTCCGGGGGAGAGGTTCAGCGGGTTGCCCTTACCTCGGCCCTGGGCTCCGACCTGGTGAACACCCTGTACGTCCTGGACGAGCCGAGCGTGGGTCTCCACCCGCGGGACGCGGGACGTCTGGTGCGCATTCTGAAAGGGCTGCGGGACCAGGGCAACACGGTCGTGGTGGTGGAGCACGACCCGGAGATCATCGCCCACGCCGACCTTATGCTGGATCTGGGGCCGGGCGCCGGGGACCACGGAGGGGCCGTGATGTACTTCGGGCCTCCCGGAGACTCCAGCGGCTCCCCCACCGGACGGTACCTCTCCGGCGAGGCGAGCCTTCCCATCCGCCGGACCCGGCGCAGACCGTCCCCGCATCGCCGGCTGACCGTGGAGGGAGCGGCCGAGAACAACCTCCAGGACGTGGATGTGTCCATTCCACTCGGCCTGCTCGTGGGGCTCACCGGGGTCTCCGGATCGGGCAAGTCCACCCTGGCCGAGGAGATCCTGTACAAGGGCGTCAAAGCGGGGTTGGGCGATCCCCGGGGCCGGCCCGGCCGCTTTCGGACCCTTCGAGGCCTGGAGCACCTCCACGACGTTCATCTCGTGGATCAGCGTCCCCTGGGGCGGACCCCCCGGGCCAACGCCCTGACCTACACCAAGGCCCTGGGTCCGATCCGCGAGCTCCTGGCCTCGACCCCCGAGGCCGAGGCCCTCGGGTTCGGACCGGGACACTTCTCCTTCAACGTTCCCGGGGGCCGTTGCGAGACCTGTAAGGGGCAGGGGTTCGAAAAGGTGGAGATGCAGTTCCTGTCGGACGTCTTCGTGACCTGCCCGGCCTGCAGGGGGACCCGCTTTCGAGAGGACGTGCTCTCCGTAAGCTGGCGGGGCCTGTCCATCCACGACGTTCTCCAGATGACCGTGGAGGCCGCCGTGGAGGCCTTCGCCGATCAAAAGGGCGTTCACGCGGCCCTCGATCCCCTGACCCGCGTTGGGCTCGGCTACATCCGCCTGGGGCAGCCCCTCAGCACCCTTTCCGGTGGAGAAGCCCAGCGGCTGAAGCTCTCCCGCCATCTCGGAGGCGGCGGCAAGCCGTCCCTCTTCCTGTTCGACGAGCCCACCACCGGGCTTCACTTCGAGGACGTGCGCTACCTGCTCGAGGCCCTTCAGGACCTGGTGGAGCAGGGGCACACGGTCCTGGTCATCGAGCACCACATGGATGTGGTGCGGGCCTGCGACTGGATCGTCGACCTCGGGCCGGAAGGGGGGCGGGACGGGGGGCGGATCGTGGCCCAGGGCACACCCGGGGAGGTGGCCGCGAACCGGGCCTCCCGCACCGCACCCTTTTTGAAGCCCCCCGGGACCCGGCCCCGTTCCAGACCGGCCGCGGTCGCGAGGGCTGCAGAGCCGGCCGCGGTCTACGAGCCGTCCATTTCTCTGACCGGGGCCCGGGTCCACAACCTGGCGGACCTGAGCCTGTCCATTCCGCGCAACCGCCTCGTGGTGATCACCGGCGTCTCCGGTTCCGGAAAATCCTCCCTGGCCTTCGACCTGCTGTTCGCGGAGGGCCAGCGCCGTTACCTTGAGAGCCTGACCCCTTACGTGCGGCAGTACGTTGGGGTCATCGAGCGGCCGGACGTGGACACGGTGCGGGGACTTCCGCCCACCGTGGCGATCAACCAGCAGATGGGGCGGATGAGCGGGCGCTCCACCGTGGCCACGATCACGGAGATCTATCACTACCTCCGGCTTCTGTTCAGCAAGCTCGGACGACCGGTGTGCCCGGGCTGCGGGCGCGCCTTCACCTCGAGAACGGAGGAGGAGCTGGCCGAGGCCATCCTGGAGAGATACCGCGGCACGGGGGCCGCGGTCCTCATACCCAGGATCTTCGGACGCAAGGGGTTCCACAAGGAAGTCCTGGCCGGGGCGCGAAAACGGGGCTACACCCAGGCCCGGATCGACGGGGACATTCGGCCCTTGACCGAAGGCATGGCCTTGAGCCGCTACCACGAGCACACCATCGAGCTGCTCGCAGGCTGGCTGACGCCATCCGCGCCGCCCGGTCTGGTGCACCAGGCCCTTCGCGAGGGGGACGGCCACGTCCTGCTCGTGGACCGGGAGGGACGCGAGGAGTTTTTCGGCCTGAGCGGCGTGTGCCCGGCCTGCGGCATCGGACTGGAGGAACCCGACCCCCGGCTCTTCTCCTTCAACTCCCCGCACGGTGCCTGTCCGGCCTGCAACGGTCTGGGACGAAAGACAACGAAAGACGAAGGGACCGAATCCTGCAAGGACTGCGGAGGCAGCCGGCTACGTCCGGAATCTCTGGCGGTCAAGGTCCAGGGGCATACCATCTGGGACGTGGCCGGACAGCCCGCGGAGGCCGCACTCGGCCTCCTTCGCAGCCTGCGGTTCGGCGGCGACGAGGCAACCGTGGCCGAGCCGATTCTGGCCGAGTTGACCGCCCGTCTGTCCTTCATGAACCGACTCGGCCTCGGGTACCTGGGTCTCGGACGGAGCGGGGACACCCTCTCGGGCGGAGAGGCCCAGCGTCTTCGGTTGACCTCCCAGCTCGGCTCCAATCTGGCGGGGGTCTGCTACATCCTGGACGAGCCCACCATCGGCCTTCACCCCCGGGACAACCACCGGCTCCTGGAGGCCCTGTGCGCCCTGCGCGACCGGGGAAACTCGGTACTGATCGTGGAGCACGACGAGGAGACCATCCGGGCCGCAGATCACATCCTCGATCTGGGGCCGGGAGGGGGACGCGCCGGAGGGCGGGTGGTGGCCTCGGGCACGCTCGAGGACCTCCGGAAGGTACCCGAAAGCGTGACCGGGGCATGGTTCAACGGGCGTGCCAGGGCCATGCGCTCCCAGGGCCGTTCCCGGGAGGGCCGCGCCGTCCTGCAGGTGGTCGGGGCCACCTGCAACAACCTCCGCTCCGTGGGGGTCGACCTCCCTCTGGGGGCCCTCGTCTGCGTCACGGGGGTCTCCGGATCGGGCAAGTCCTCCCTCCTTCGAGAAAGCCTTTACCGCAACGTCCGAAGGCTGCTGTCCGGACAACCCCTGGATCGTGACACCGTGCAGGACATTCGGGGTTGGGAGGCCCTGGACCAGGTCCTCGAGGTGGACCACAGCCCCATCGGTCGGACCCCCAGATCCGTCCCCGCCTCCTACGTGGGCTTTCTCACGGCCGTGCGCTCCCTCATGGCGCGCACCCCCAAGGCCAGGGCACGGGGGTTCGCGGCCGGGCGGTTCTCCTTCAACACCACCGGTGGCCGGTGCGAGGCCTGTAAGGGGCACGGCGCGGTCAAGGCCGAGATGAGCTTTCTTCCGGACGTTTGGGTCCCCTGCGAGATCTGCAACGGCTCGCGGTTCAACGCGGAGACCCTGTCCGTCACCTACCGGGGGAAGAACATGGCCGAGATCCTGGAGATGACCTTCGCCGAGGCCCGGGAGTTCTTCCAGGCGGTCCCC
>CAYYVD010000301.1:0-5975 GCA_964475045.1 uncultured Desulfobacterales bacterium
GACATCGCCAAGGCCCTGAACGTATTCTGGATCCTCCACGCCGACCACGAGCAGAACTGCTCCACCGCGGCCGTGCGCCTGGTGGGAAGTGCGCGCGTGAATTTGTATGCGGCCATCTCCGCCGGCATCTGCGCCCTCTGGGGGCCGCTCCACGGAGGGGCGAATCAGGCCGTGGTGGAGATGCTCGCCGACATTCAGGCGAACGGCGGGGATCCCGCTCCCTACGTAGCCCGGGCCAAGGACCGGGACGACCCCTTCCGGCTCATGGGGTTCGGCCACCGGGTCTACAAGACCTACGACCCCCGGGCCAAGATCATGAAGGGGATGGCCGACAAGGTCCTCAAGAACCTGAACCGCGAGGACCCGCTCCTGGACATCGCCCGCAAGCTGGAGGAGGTGGCCCTGGAGGACCCCTATTTCATCGATCACAACCTGTACCCCAACGTGGATTTCTACAGCGGCATCGTCCTGCGGGCCATGGGGATCCCCACGAACATGTTCACGGTGATGTTCGCCATCGGGAGGCTTCCGGGCTGGATCAGCCAGTGGAAGGAGAGCATGGACGATCCCGGCTGGAGGCTTCAGCGGCCCAGGCAGGTGTATACGGGCCCCAACCAGCGGGACTACGTGCCCATGGACGAGCGGTCCTGACCCCGCTTCGAGAGCGGCCCGAACCCATCCGTCAAAGAGGTTGCGAGAGGAGAGCCCCATGAACCTCGAGCTCTTTCAGTCCATGGATGCACCGTCTCTTCGCAGGTACATCGCGTTTCTCCTCTGGCACTACCGGGTGATGGACTCCTTCTGGTTCCTGCGCGTGGCCGAGCGCTTCGACCAGGCCACGGCCGAGCGGCTCAACGAGGAGGTGTGGCGCCGCATCCCCGCCATGGCGGCCAGGGATCTGCTCGATCGCTTCGGAATCCGCGAGCGGGGACTCAAAGGGTTTGTCGAGGCCCAGCGATACTTCCCCTGGTACCTCCTGGTGGGATACGACATCGATGAGTCCGAGGACGAGGTGATCATCTCGGTCCCCTCCTGCCCGACCCAGGTGGCCCGGCTCGAGCGGGGGCTCGAGGAGTACGACTGCAAGGAGATGCACCGCGGGGAGTTCGAGAGCTTCGCCCACGCGGTGGATGAGCGCATTCGGGTGGAGTGCCTGTTCGCCCCGCCCGACCCCCGTCCCGAGGGCCTGTTTTGCAAGTGGCGGTTCACCCTGGAGGAGCGGGAACCCTCTTCATGAGCGAAACTCTCCCGAGATCCTGAGCGAGAACCCTTTGGAGGACCCGTGGACGACAGCACAAAAGACGAGCTCAAGCGGCTCAAGAAGGACTACCTGGACCTCGATCGGGTGTACTACGAGGAGAAGGATCTCCTGATCCGCATCATCCGCTTCCTCGGCTCGGCGGCCTCGGTGGACCCGGAGCTGACGGCCCCCGTCCAGGATCTGGAGTCCAAGCTGGTGCTGGACGAGGCCCTGGACCAGGCCGGGCTTCAGGAGCGCCTGGACCGGCTCAAGAGCCGCCTCATGGCCCTTTCGCAGGAAGCGCCCTCAGAGCCCCGCACGGGTCCGGATCCCGACCTCCTCGCGGAGCGCCTGTTCGACGCCTGCCGCACCCTTCGAAAAGTCATGGTCGCGCTTCTGGAGGACTTCTATCCGCTTTCCCAAGCGCTGAGCGCCCAGGCCCGGGGCATTCACCTGGAGTGTGCCGAGGCGGGGGAGGACATGGACCTCGAGGGCCCTTCGGAGCGCTTCCTGGCGTTCCTGGAAGGCCTCAAGGGACACATCACCGAGGACTTCCACGAGATCAGCCGCACCCTGTTCACCCTGCTCGACCAGGTCAAGGAGCTGGAGGCCTCGTTTGTCGAGGAGTACGGAACCGAGGGGGCGCGGCTCAAGGAGATCGAGTACTTCGAGATGAAGGTGAACACCGAGGTGGGCTCGATCGTGGAGTCCTTCGACATTCACACCACGGTGAGCGAGATCAAGAAGGCGGTGTCCCGAAAGATCGACAACCTCAAGGATCTCGTCACGCGGAGGAAGCAGGAGGAGATCGACCGTTCCCGGTCCTTCCAGCAGAGCATCAGCAGCCTGAAGCAGCGAATCGACGAGGTGGAGTGCGACGCCCTGGAGATGTCCAGAAAGGCGGAGCAGTTTCAGGTGGCGGCCATGAAGGACGAGTTGACCGACCTGTACAACCGCAAGGCCTTTGACGAGCGGATGCGCCAGGCGCTCGAGTCTTACCAGGACGGCGGCACCCCGTTCGCCCTCATCATGTTCGACGTGGACCGGTTCAAGGACATCAACGACACCTTCGGGCATGTGGCCGGCGACAAGGTGCTCCAGAAGGTGAGTGAGTGCCTGCGGGAGACCTTTCGAAAGAACGACTTCATCGCCCGCTACGGCGGGGACGAGTTCGTGGTGCTCATCGAGGAGCTCAGCCGGGACCTGGCCCGGGAGAAGATTCTGGCCTTCATGAAGACCCTCCAGCGGCTGCGGTTCACCTCCCATGCCCGGGGGGACATCACGGTGGGCGTGAGCCCCGGGATCGCCATGGCCAAGCTGGGGGATACGGCCGAGAGTTTGTTGGAGCGGGCGGATCAGGCCATGTACGAGGTGAAGAAGCGGCGACACGGATCGCCATGACCCCCCAGGGCCCTTCCGATGACGGGACCGGCACGGACCTGCAGGGCTCCCTCGAGGCGCTCTATCGCCGGTACAACCACCGGTGCTTCGTCCGGCCCGATCCCCTGCAGTTCCTCTACGACTACCCCTCGATCCGCGACCGGGAGGTGGTCGCCCTGGTGGCCTCGTCCCTGGCCTACGGACGGGTGGCCCAGATCCTCGGGAGCGTCTTCCGGGTGCTGGAGCTCCTGGGGCCTTCGCCGCACGCCTTTCTCATGGCCTGCCGGCGCGCACAGCTGCGTTCGGCCTTGTCGGGCTTTCGTCACCGCTTCAGCTCGGGAGCCGAGGTGGCGGACCTCCTGTGGGCCGCGCGGCGCGTCCTGCGGGACGCCGGGACCCTGGAAGCGTGCTTCGCCGGGGGGCTGTGGCAGGGCCAGGAAACGGTCCTTCCTGCGCTCGAGCGGTTCGTCCGGGGTCTCCACGCGGCCGGAGGCCGGGAGGGGTTCCTTCTGGCCCGGCCGGAGAAAGGCAGCGCCTGCAAGCGGTGGCACCTGTTTCTGCGATGGATGGTCCGGAAGGACGCCGTGGACCCGGGGGGATGGACGGGCGTTCCCGCCTCCATGCTCCTGGTTCCCCTGGACACCCACATGCGCCGGATCGGCCGCAGCCTCGGCGGCACCGCGCGCGGGCAGGCGGATGCCAAGGCGGCCCTGGAGGTGACCGAGCTGTTCCGGCGGATCTCGCCCGAGGATCCGGTGCGCTACGATTTCTGCCTCACCCGGCTGGGCATCCGGCCGGATGGGGATCTCAAAGCCTGGATCGCCGCGTGCGGTTCAGTCCAAGGGAGGTCGCCATGAAGATCCTGATGACGGGAGGAACGGGGTTCGTGGGGTCGAACCTGACACGAGCCCTGTGCGGGGACGGCCACCGTGTCACGGTGCTCACCCGGTCTCTTCGCCCGGACCGGACCCCGCCCGACGGGGCCGCTTTTCTGGAAGCGGATCCCACCGAGCCCGGTGCCTGGCAGGAGCAGGTCCCGGCCCACGACGCGGTGATCAACCTGGCCGGCGCGTCCATCTTCACCCGATGGACCAGGAAGACCAAGGAGGTCCTGCGGGAGAGCCGGCTGCGGACGACACGCAACCTGGTGGACGCCCTGGAGCCGGGGGCAGTGCTCGGGTTCCGGTTCCTCAGCACGTCCGCCGTGGGGTACTACGGGTTCTGCGGGGACGAGGTCCTCACGGAGCAGAGCCCCCCCGGCGACGATTTCCTGGCCCGCCTGGCCCGGGACTGGGAGCAGGAGGCGCTTCGAGCCGGCGAGGGGGTGGCGCTTCTGCGCTACGGTGTGATCCTGGGAGGTCGGGAGGGGGCCCTGGCCAAGATGATCCCCCTCTTCAAGAAGTACCTGGGGGGCCCGCTGGGCAGCGGAAACCAGTGGTTCTCCTGGATTCACATTCAGGACCTGATCGAGGTGGTCCGCTTTCTGCTCGACCGCCCGGATTTGACCGGCCCGGTGAACTGCACCGCTCCGGAGCCGGTCCGAAACCGCGACCTGACCCGGGCCCTGGCCAAGACCCTGCGCAAGCCGGCGCCCATGCCGCCGGTTCCCGGTCTGGTCATCCGCACGGTTCTGGGGGAGTTCGGAAACGTGCTCCTCGAGGGACAGCGGGTGATCCCGGATCGGCTGAACCAGGCCGGGTTCTCGTTTGCGTATCCCTCCATCGAACCGGCCCTGAAGGACCTGGTGGCCTGAGCGGACGGCGTCAGTCCGAGCGCCCGATGACCAGGTGGGTGTCCCCGAAGGGCCCGAGGCTCACGTACCGGCGACCCTGGATCTCCATGTCGTAACCCGAGGCGAGCGGAAAGAGCCCGTCCGCGTTCCAGATGATGCGCACGCCCTCGTCCCTGGGGACGAAGGCGCTGCGACAGAGCCGCGCCAGGATGCTTCTGGCCTCGGCGTCGGAGCGCTTCACGTTCGCCATGACCATCTTGCGCTCCGGACCCTCTTTCGACAGGCGGCCGGAGGCCGGGGCCTCCCCTTCGGGTTCCTCGTCCGATCCCGCTCCCGCAAGCAGCGCGTCCACGTCGTCCTGGGAGAGGATGTCGTCGTTCGATACCATGGCAGCTCCGTTCTCAGGTCGATCCTTCTGGAAATCTCTATCGGCAGAACCGCGGATTTCCTTGAGCGAAGCCCCTCGCGGCGCGGTCACGGCGGAGGGGACGAAAAAAGCCGTTCCAAAGGAACGGCTTGATTCCAGCGCAATGGCCCTGCGGCCGGTCAGTTCAGGATAAACCCCAGAAACACCTCCTCCATGGCACAGCCGTCACACTCCTCCGGTTCCTCCTCCGGTTCCTCCAGGTACACGATCTTTCCCCGGTACTCGTGGCGGAGCTCGAACTCTCCGTCATCGGCCACCTCGAGGAGACGTTCGGAGCAGGACGGGCACACCGGACCGTGCTCCGCATCGTACTCGAAGAAGCCCGAGATCCAGTCCGCCTGGATGGCCTCCTCGATGGATTCCACCTCGATACCGCAAATGGCGCATCGTACCATGTAGGGCCTCCTCTCAGGGGTTTCTTCGACCCATACTGAAAAAAGGGAACCATGGCAAGAGGAATGTGGCCGGAAAGGACCTTTCACGCTCAGGAAGAAGCGCCTTCCTTGTCCACGGTGGACAGCGCGGCCCGGCCCAGCCGTCGAAGGACCTCGGAGACGGCTTCGGAGACGGACACGGGACGGTCCTTTCCGATGTCCCTCAGCTCGATGGACGGCAGGGACATCACGATGCTCCTCCCCCGGCTGAAGACGGCCGAAAGCGTGACCCGGCCGTTTTCCACGCGAATCCGTTCGATCATCACCGACTTGGTGTGGGATTCCTCTTCCCGGCCTCCCAGGGGCGGGATGTTTCGCTCGCTTCGGCGTTTCAGGCCCTCCATGAAAACGGACAGGTTGCTGCGCCCGAATCCGACGACCTCGTAAGTCAGCTCTGCTCCCTCGATCTCCACCTCCTGAACGTGCACCCGGTCCCTGAGGAGGCTCGAAGGGGACAGGCGCAGGGAGATCCGGTCGAGGTAAACCATCCTGGGGCTCTTGAAGCCCTCGGGGTTCTTCAGCTCGATGCCGCTCAGAGCCACGGATCCCTTCCAAAGAGACAGGCGGCAGGAGTCCACGTGGGTTTCCACGTTCAGGACGCGGTGCCCCGACTCGTTGATGGCGCGGGTGAGCACCTTGTCGGCGAACACCACCAGGGCGAGTCCTAGAGCAAGCCCCAGGCAGGCGATCCCGATGATCCAGAGCAGCAAAGGTTTCATCTCCTCCTACCTGGCCGGGGTGGGCGGGGTGGGAATGGCCGGT
>CAYYVD010000302.1:0-5960 GCA_964475045.1 uncultured Desulfobacterales bacterium
AAGCAGTACCTTCAGGAGGTCTTGCCGGGTGCAGATTTCCAGCCCGGGGCTATCAAGGGCGATCAGATGGTCCGCTACTACGGCTACTACAGCAACGTGTGCCGGGGAAAACGGAAAGCCAGGGGGGAAGACGACGCACTGCCCACAGTCCTTCATCCTGATGAGGCCTCATCCGCTCATTCAAGGAAGGAGTGGGCCCGTATGATTCAGAAGATCTATGAGGTGGATCCCTTGCGCTGCCCCAAATGCAACGGGGCCATGCTTATTCTGGCCTTCATCGAGGATCAGGAGGTGATCCGGAAGATCCACAGCCCCAGTCCCGGAGAAAGGACAGCCAGGCATATCCTCTGACCTGATAGGGTCTCAGCTCCCCCTGGAGCATATCCGGCGGGGCAAGGCCTTCAACGGGTCTCCTTGTTCCTCTGTAGAACCCCTCCAGGATCCGACGAAGGCCCTTGTGCACGACCCCGATCCCTCATTCCAGGGAGCCGGCCGGCCCGCGGTTCTCCAAAAGGTCCCGGCTCTCGGCAGCCTTTGAGCATAACCAAAAATTAATCCCTTCCTAGAAAAACGGCAATGGGCCGGGTCCACACTGCGAGCTCGTTGCGCGCTTCGAAACATCGGTTTGGAATCGATCATTCTAACGTGGGACTTTCAAGGAGGTTTTCAGGATGCTCAAGCGTTCGATGCAGGCTGTTTTGATGTCGGGTTTGCTGATGCTCAGCACCTCTTTTGCCCATGCTGTCGTCGAAATCCAGTGGTGGCATGCCATGGGAGGACGGCTGGGGGAGAAGGTCAACCAGATCGCCGAGGACTTCAACGCCAAGCAGGACACCTACCAGGTCGTGCCGACGTACAAGGGCAACTACACCGAGACCATGACGGCGGCCATCGCCGCGTTTCGCGCCAAACAGCACCCCCACATCGTCCAGATCTTCGAGGTGGGCACCGCGACCATGATGGCGGCCGAAGGGGCGGTGTACCCGGTCTATCAGCTCATGGCGGACACCGGTACGCCGTTCGACCAGAGCGCCTATCTGCCGGCGGTGATTTCGTACTATCAGACCGTGGACAACCAGCTGCTCTCGCTGCCGTTCAACAGCTCCACTCCTGTGATGTGGTACAACAAGGACGCCTTTCGTAAGGCCGGGCTCGATCCCGAAAATCCGCCCAAGACCTGGGCTGAGGTCGAAGCCACCGGGAGGAAGCTCCAGGAATCGGGCATGCAGTCCGGCCTGTCCTTCGGGTGGCAGTCCTGGGTCATCATCGAGAACTACAGCGCATGGCACAACCTGCCCATCGGAACCGGGCAGAACGGCTTTGCAGGGCTGGACACGGAACTCGTGTTCAACAACGAGCACGTGGTCCATCGGGTCGGGGAGATCGCCGAGTGGCAGAAAACCAAGCTGTTCGACTACAGCGGACGCCGCGGGGACAGCCTGCCCCTGTTCGTCAACGGCAAGTGCGGCATGTGGATCAACTCATCGGCCTACTATGCGAGCATCCAGAAGCAGGCCGACTTCGCATTCGGTCAGACCATGCTGCCCCTGGACACCGCCGTGGCCGAGGAGCCGCAGAACTCCATCATCGGCGGTGCCACCCTCTGGATTCTCAAAGGGCACAAGGGCGAGGAGTACAAGGGGGTGGCCGAGTTCTTCAAGTACCTGTCCACACCGGAGGTCCAGGCCGACTGGCACAAGTTCACCGGGTACGTGCCCATCACCACGGCGGCCTATGAGCTCTGCAAGGAGCAGGGGTTCTATAAGGAGAATCCAGGCACCGACACGGCCATCAAACAGCTGAGCCTCAATCAGCCGACCCCCAACTCGCGTGGTCTCCGCTTCGGCAATTTCGTCCAGATTCGGGACGTCATCAACGATGAGCTGGAGGCCGTCTGGGCCGGCAAAAAGACAGCCAAGCAAGGGCTCGATGATGCAGTCGAACAAGGCAACGAGCTGCTGCGGAAGTTCGAAAAAGCCAACAAGTGAGCGGGGTCCTGACCGCTCTTCCGGCCGTTCCGCAGACGCCTGCGGAACGGCCGGCCTGTTCCGCTGCGCCTTCGAGATCGGAATCCTCTGGGAGGTGAACGGGCCATGCAGAAAAAGGTGATTTTCGACAACGCGTTTCTGCCCTATCTCCTGGTGCTTCCCCAGGTGGCGGTCACGCTCGTCTTTTTCATGTGGCCGGCCAGCCAAGCCGTGTATCAGTCCTTTCTCGTGGAAGACGCGTTCGGTCTGTCCAGCGAGTTCGTGTGGTTCGAGAACTTCGCCGACCTGTTCACCCAGTCCAAGTACCTGCGGGTCATCGGAAACACCGTCGTGTTCAGCCTCTCGGTCACGGCCCTCTCCATGGGCAGTGCGCTGATCCTCGCCGTCAAGGCCAACGCCGTCATCCGCAGGGGCTCGGCCTACAAGACGCTGCTGATCTGGCCCTACGCCGTGGCTCCCGCCCTGGCCGGGGTGTTGTGGATGTTCCTGCTCAACCCCACCATCGGCGTGATCCCTTTCCTGCTCCGGTACCTGGACATCCACTGGAACCACTACCTCAACGGCGCCCACGCCATGATCCTGGTGATCATCTCTGCGGCATGGCGGCAGATCAGCTACAACTTCGTGTTCTTCCTGGCCGGTCTCCAGGCGATCCCCAAGAGCCTGGTGGAGGCGGCGGCCATCGACGGAGCGGGCCCGATCAAGCGGTTCTGGACCGTGATCTTTCCCTTGCTTTCTCCCACCACCTTCTTTCTGGTCATCGTCAACATCGTGTATGCGTTCTTCGACACCTTCGGCGTCATTCACGCCACCACCGCCGGGGGACCGGCCGGATCGACGGAGATCCTCGTCTACAAGGTGTTCAACGACGGGTTCATCGGACTGGACCTGGGCAGCTCCTCGGCCCAATCGGTCATCTTGCTCATCATCGTCATCACGCTCACGGTGGTCCAGTTCAAATACGTGGAACGAAGGGTGGCCTACTGATGGTGGAGCACCGGCCCTTCTCCAGAGCGGCGACCCATCTGATCCTGGCGGCAGGCATCGCGGCCGTTTGCCTGCCGGTGTGGCTGGTGTTCGTGGCGTCCACCCATCCCATCGAGGACATCCTGCGCGTGCCCATGCCGCTGCTCCCCGGCGACCACCTCATCGACAATTACCGCCTCGCCTTCAGTCCGGAGATCAAGACCAGGGGCATCGGCGATGTCCCCATCGGCACCATGCTGTTCAACAGCACGGTCATGGCGTTGTGCATCGCGGTGGGAAAGATCGCCATCTCCATCCTCTCTGCCTTTGCGCTGGTGTACTTCCGCTTCCGGTTCCGGGTGGCCGTTTTCTGGATGATCCTCATCACCCTGATGCTCCCGGTGGAGGTGCGGATCATCCCCACGTTCAAGGTGGTGGCCGACCTGGGGATGCTCAACAGCTACTTCGGTCTGACCGTTCCCCTGATCGCATCGGCCACCGCCACGTTTCTCTTCCGGCAGTTCTTTCTCACGGTTCCCGAGGAACTTCTGGAGGCCGCCAAGATGGACGGCGCCGGTCCCCTGCGGTTCTTCCGGGACATCCTGCTGCCCCTGTCGCGCACCAGCATCGCGGCACTCTTTGTCATCCTGTTCATCTACGGCTGGATCCAGTACCTGTGGCCTCTCCTGGTGACCACAGACGAGTCCTACTACACCATCCTCATCGGCATCCAGAAAATGATGGTGGCCGCAGAGGAGGAACCGTCCTGGAACATCATCATGGCGACGTCCATCATGGCCATGATTCCGCCGGCGCTGGTGGTGGTGTGCATGCAGCGTCTCTTCGTGAAGGGGTTGACGGATACAGAAAAATGATCAAATGAGCTCAAAGCGCTTACGTTCGGGTGTGCTTATGGCGAAAGTCACGCTGAAGGACCTGAGAAAGTCTTATGGAATGACGGAGGTCATCCGCGGCATTGACTGCGAGATCGGGGACGGCGAGTTCATCGTCGTCCTGGGTCCCAGCGGATGCGGGAAATCCACCGTCCTTCGCATGATCGCCGGCCTGGAGGCGGTCACCGGAGGGGAGATCTTCATTGACGACCGGCGGGTCAACACCCTGGAACCGGCCCGTCGCAACATCGCCATGGTCTTTCAGAACTACGCCCTGTATCCTCACATGTCGGTGTACAAGAACATGGCCTACGGTCTGAAAAACCATGGGCACCCCAAGGCCGAGATCGAAGAGCGCGTCCGGCAGGCGGCCTCCATCCTGGAGATCGACGCCTTGCTGGACCGCAAGCCCAGCGAGCTGAGCGGGGGGCAGCGGCAGCGGGTCGCCATGGGGCGGGCCATTGTCCGGCGGCCGGCGGTCTTTCTCTACGACGAGCCCTTGAGCAACCTGGACGCCAAGCTGCGGGTGCAGATGCGGCTGGAGATCCGCAACCTCCATCAGCGTTTCAAGGTGACCAGCGTCTACGTCACCCACGACCAGGTGGAGGCCATGACCCTGGCCGATCGCCTCGTGGTGATGAACGAGGGCCGGTTCGAACAGGTGGGGAGCCCCCTGGCGGTGTACCACCGGCCGCGGACCACGTTTGTGGCCGAGTTCATCGGGTCTCCCGCCATGAATTTCTGGGATGCACGAATGGGAGACGATGGCCGCCACGTTCTCTTCGCCGAAGGGGTGTCCCTGCCACTGGCGGAAACCGCGAATCGTTTCACCCCGGGTCAGCCGGTCGTGCTGGGAATCCGCCCAGAGCACCTGACCATCGGCGACCCGGCCCAGGCCTGCCTCCACCTCGTGGCCGACATGCCCGAGGCGCTGGGTGCGGACACCGTCGTGTACGGGCGGATCCGCTCCAACGGCCATCGGCTGACCCTCCGGGTGCCCGGGGCCGTTTCCGTCCGCCCGGGCGACCGGCTGCCGTTGACCTGTCAACCCAGAGACGTGCACCTGTTCGACCCCGAAAACGGGATCCGGCTGAACTGAGCACGCCTGCGACGACAACGCCTTCGATTCGAGCTCCACACCGAGGGGAACCATGACGCACGGCCGTACCGGATGTGTGGGTAAACCGCTCATCGTGGCCCACCGGGGCGCCTCCCGCCATGCCCCGGAGAACACCCTCCCGGCCTTCAGGCTCGCATGGGACCTGGGCGCCGATGCCATTGAAGGAGACTTCCATCTGACCCGGGACGGGCACATCGTCTGCATCCACGATCCAGGCACCGAGCGGGTCTCGAACCGAGACCTGGTCGTCAAAGCATCCACCCTGCGCGAGCTGCAGGCGCTCGATGTCGGTGCATACCGGGGCAAGACCTACGAAGGGACCCGCCTTCCGACGATGGCGGAGGTGTTCTCAACCGTTCCGGAACGGAAGAAGATCTATGTGGAAATCAAGTGCGGCCGGGACATCGTTCCGGTGTTGCGGAAAGAGATCGAACAGGCGGGGCTACCACAAGAACAGATCGTCGTCATCTCGTTTCGCGAGGACGTCATTCGGGCCGTCAAGGCGTTGGAAGGATTCAAGGCGTACTGGCTCTTGGAGCTCGAAAAGAACAGAGCAGGAAGGGTTGAGCCCGCCCTCGAAGCCGTCCTCGAGGCCCTGAACCACATGCAGGCCGACGGCCTCAGTGCAAGCAAGAACATCACGGAATCGTTCGCTCGAGGCATCATGGAGCAGGGATACGAGTTTCATGTCTGGACCGTGGACCACCTGAAAGACGCCAAACGGTTCGCCGGCTGGGGTGCAAGGTCCATCACCACCAACGTGCCCGGCCGCCTCAAGGAACACCTGGACCTCGCCTAGACAGCACTACGTTCGTGTGTGCCCCTTCAGACGCACACCGGAAGGTCCTGCAAGAAGTGGGATTCTTCCGCAAAGCCGCAAGGAAGGCAACGCGAACCGCGCCCGGACCCAGGTGCTCACACCAGCCCCCAGGAACCCCCCCCGGTCTTTTGGTTCACTCGGCCCTGTGTTATGTAGGTCCTGCCGGTCTGGAA
>CAYYVD010000303.1:0-5958 GCA_964475045.1 uncultured Desulfobacterales bacterium
CTATGTCAAAGGGTTCAACGCCGCCTTGAAGGCCCTGGCCGAGGCCCGGGCCGCCGGGGACTACGGCATGATCAAGCACTGGTCCAGGGAACTCGCCTTTCACGGCTCCGGCCACGTGCTCCACTCCCTGTACTGGGGAAGCATGACCCCGAACCCGGCCGAGCCCGACGGGGCGTTTCTGAAGGCCGTCGAGCGGAGTTTCGGGAGCTTCGAGGCCTTTGAGGAGCAGTTCGCGGCGGCCACCGGGGCTGTGGAAGCCAGCGGTTGGGGCGTGTTGGCCCATGAGCCCTACATGGGGCACCTGGTGGTCCTTCAGGCCGAGAAGCACCAGGACCTGGGCATCTGGGGGGTGCACCCTCTGCTGGTCTGCGATGTCTGGGAGCATGCCTACTACCTGCAGTATCAGAACCGGCGAGGGGATTACGTAAAGGGGTTTTTGAAGATCGCCAACTGGGCCGAGGCGGCGAGACGCTACGATCAGGTCAAGGGCCTCGTCGGGTATCGATGAGTAGGGGCCCGCGCCATGCGCTCGAGCTCCTCGTCCACCCGGTCCTTGAGCGAAAGCGCTTCCTGCGGGGTGATGCGCCGCACGCCGCCGGACAGCCGCAGAAAATCCAGGAAGGTCCGGTCCAGGGGAAGGCGGTGGGTGGGAACGCCGTCTGATTCGGGCGGGGCGGCGGGCCGGGGTTCGATCCGTTCGAGCAGGTCGAGGAGGCGTCTCTCCAGGCGCCCGGACGCCCGGGGCGACCGGAGGGGGCCGGTGCCCTGAAAGGCGATCAAGCGCCGGACCGGATAGGCCCACCCCCGGGGGGAAAGCCGGGTGCGGAGAAAAGGGAACCCCTCCAGCAGGGCCTCCACGGTGTGCACAGAGGCCCGGGCCTCCTCGGCGATGGCGCAGAGGACCCCCGGTCTCCAGTTCAGGAGGTGGAACAGGGGGTTCCGGCTTCGGCTGGAGTAGGAGAAGGCGTCCAGGCCGTCCACGAGCCCGAGCCAGAAGGCCCGGTCCGCGCGGTCGAGGAGGTCGAAGACCGCCGCCTCGGGACAGATTTCCCTGCGGCACTTCTCCCCGTAATCCACGCGGAATCGAAGGTCCTTCCCGCGGTTGCGGCCGGGATGGAGCAGGCAGCCCACGAGCCGGCAGTCCGGATCCAGGTATCCCAGGGCCCAGCAGCTGAACCCGGTGATGGGGCGAACGGACCGGTCCTCCGGCCGATAGGCCCGGGTGTTCTCGCGCAGGACCCGCTTGATCATGCCCTTGTACCGGACGTGCTCGTAACCGGACGGGCGGATCGGAGGGCAGCAGGCAAAGCAGCTCTTCTCATGGTCCGGAACACAGAGAGACAACCCTTCCTCCGAGTCAAGTCTGGACGGGTACGGCCTGGGTCCGTCTCGAGCGGGCCAGCTCCCGCTTGTCGGCCACCTCGTCGAACTCGTCCATGATCTCACGCCCCAGGATCTCCTCCAGAATGTCCTCCAGGGTCACCACGCCCGCGATGCCGCCGTATTCGTCGATGACCACGAAGAGCTTCTGCCTGGACCCCATGAATTGGCGGAAGACCTGGTCCAGCCGGGCCGTCTCCACGACGAACCGAACGGGTTCCATGAGGTCGGTCAGGGGGGTGTCCGCCTTGCCCTGGGACAGGGCCATGAAGAGCTTGCGCGTGAGAACGATTCCCACGATGTCCTCCACGTCGTGGTCGTACACGGGAAACCGGCTGTGCTCCCAGCGGGAGACCCGGCTGCTGGCCTCCTTCACGGTGAGGTGCTCGCTCAGGGAGAAGATCACGGTCCGAGGGGTCATCACGTCCTTGACGGCCTTATTCTCCAGGGAGAGGATGTTCTCGATGACCCGCTTCTGGTAAGGCTGAATGCTGCCCGCCTGGAAGCCGACCTGGGCCATGATCTTGAGCTCGTCCGCGGAGATGGTGTCCAGGGCCCGGTGCTTGGAGATCAACCGTGTGATGTGGCTGCAGAGCCAGATGGCCGGGGCCATGAGCACCACCAGCCCTTTGAGGGGAAACGCCACCGTCGGCGCCAGCCGCCTGGCGTATACCACGCCCGCCGTCTTGGGGATGACTTCGGAGAACACCAGAATGGAGAGGGTGAAGATGGCCGAAAAGACCCCGATCCACTCGCGGCCGAACACGGCGATGGCGGCGCCGCCCGCCACGGCGGCGCCGGCGGTGTTGGCGATGGTGTTCAGGGAAAGGATGGCCGTGATGGGCTTCTCGATGTTCCCCCTGAGCTCCTTGAGAATCCGTCCGGCCGGGGACTCGGAACGGGCCAGGGTTTCCACGTGCCGCAGGGGCACCGAGTAGAGAACGGCTTCGAACAGGGAGCATCCCCCCGAGATGACCACGGCAAAGCCGAATGCAAGCACGAGCTCAAGCATGATGCGTCTTTCCCCCAGATTCTCTTCGTCCCTGCACCATACCGCCCGACGCCCTGCTCATTCCCGGTGCCCCCGCTCCCGTTTCTCGTGCAGGTGCTCCATGAAAAGCCGCAGCTCATCCGGACGGTTCACGTTCACGAAGGCATCGAGATTCGGCTCGAACACGCGGATTTCGCTTTCCTCCACATACCGGATTCGAATGTCCGGGTAGAACGACACGATTCCCCGTTCCCCCCTCTGAATGGCCCGCTCCACCGCATCGATGCAGCCCTTGCGATAGACGGCGTGGAGGGGCTCCACATTGGATCCGACCCGCGGGACCACGGCCTCCGCATTCGGGAACAGACGGGCCATGTGCCGGATCAGTGTCGGGTTGAGAAACGGCATGTCACAGGCCACGAAGAACCCGGACGTGTCCGACAGGGCGGACAGTGAGGCATGCACGCCGGCCAGGGGGCCGACTCCCGAGTACACATCGGAAATGATGGGAAGACCGAGATAGCGATAGGCGTCAAGCTCGTTGGCGCTGAGGATCACTTTGTGAAAAACCTGCTCGAGGATGGAAACCACCCGCTCGATCAGAGGAACTCCGTCGAACGGCACCAGCGCCTTGTTTCGACCGTAGCGCCGGCTCCTTCCACCGGCCAGCACGACTCCGGTCACGTCCGGCACCTTCCCGGACGGCGCGCAGGATGGGTTGCGCGGGCGCGCCGGGGGGTCGATCTCTTCCGGATGGGTCGATTCGTCGGGCATGGGTGTCGATCGGGTTGGTGTGTCGCCGGGTTCACGAGGACGTCGAGACCATGCCGGCCTCTGATGTTCTATACCTCATGAGAGGAATCCCGTCACGGGAAAACGTGCTCGGGTTTTTCGGGATTCTCAGGATTGACACCGGCCTTTCCGGCCTCCTACAATATCGGATCGATTCGGCCCGTCGGCCTCGTCCCCAGGAGCGCATGAAAACCGCATTCGTCTACTCAGAGCGTTACTCGGATTTCGACTACGGCCCGACCCACCCCCTGCGTATCGAGCGGCTCCGCATGACCCATGCGCTCTGCAGCGCATACGGCCTGCTCGACCTCCCCGGCACGATCCTGCTGGAGACGGAGGACGCCCTGGAGGAGGCGATCCTCGGGTTTCACACCGCCTCCTACGTGAACGCCCTCAAGCGAGCCAGCAAGGGGCATCTCTCGGGTTACTACACCCACGGCATCGGGCCGGGGGACAACCCCATGTTCGACGGTCTCTGGGAGTGGTCCCTGCTGCACACCGGGGCGTCGCTCCAATGCGCGGAGCGGGTCCTGAGCGGGTCGTGCGACGCGGCCTTCAACATGGCCGGAGGGCTCCACCACGCCGCGAGCTACCGGGCCTCGGGTTTCTGCTACGTCAACGACCCGGTCATTGCCATCCAGCGCCTGCGCGCCGCCGGAGCCCGCGTCCTGTACCTGGACGTGGACGCCCATCACGGGGACGGGGTTCAGTGGGCCTTTTACGAGGATCCCGCGGTCCTCACGGTGTCCTTTCACCAGGACGGCCGCACCCTGTTCCCCGGAACGGGAAAGATCACCGAGATGGGGCGGGGTGCGGGCAAGGGGTTCTCGGTCAACGTGCCCATGATGCCGGGGACCGACGACGAGGTGTTCTGGGGCGGGTTTCTGCGCATCGTGCCCCTGTTGATTGAGTCCTATGACCCCGATGTGATGGTCACCCAGCTGGGGGTGGACACCTTTGTGGACGATCCCCTGGCCAACCTCGAGCTGACCACCAACAGCCTGTGCCGGGTGGCCGGGTTCCTTCGAGGCCGGGGCAAGCCCTGGGTGGCCCTGGGAGGGGGCGGGTACGACGTCCACAATGTGGCGCGCGCCTGGACGCTCACCTGGGCCGTCATGAACGGGGTGGACCTGCCCGACACCCTGCCCGACGCCGTCCGGGGGCGCATTCGGGGCGGAGACGGGGGCATGCGGCTGCGGGATCCGGAGCACCGAAGCCCCAGGCACGACATGTGCGAGCGCTACATGTCCGAGCAGATCGCCTTCCTCGAGCGGAACGTCCTCCCCCTGGCACGACGGTCTTAGATGGAGGCAATGTTTCGAGAGGAAGCCCAGCCCCTCGAGCCGCTAGTCCCGCTCGCAGAGCTCCACCAGCACGCCGTTCGTCTCCTTGGGGTGGATGAAGGCGATGCGGGCGCCGCCCGCGCCCTTTCTGGGCTCATGGTCGATCAGGCGGATGCCCTTGGCCGTGAGCTCGGCCAGGGCCTCGTCGATGCTCTCCACCCGGTAGGCGATGTGCTGGATCCCTTCCCCGCGGGCGTCGATGTACCTGGCCACCGGCCCGTCCGGTTCGGTGGACTCCAGGAGCTCCACCTCGCTGTCGGTGATGGGGATGAAGGCCACGGTGACCTTCTGGTCGGCCACGGTCTCCGTGTCCTGAATGGACAGGCCCAGGACGTCGGTGTAGAACCGGCCGGCCTGATCCAGGCTCTTGACGGCAATGCCGATGTGGTCGATGTGCTTGATCTTCATGGGGTCTATCCTCCTCAAACCTCCATGGCTTCATTCCGACTCCGCCCTTGTCTTTGGCGGCGGGGATGCCTATATTGGAGGCATCCATTCGTAGCGCAAGATAACACGACGATCCGTCGAAAACCAGAGGATTTCACCATGACCTACGGTCCTTACGATTTCGCACCGCCGGGCGGGGAGCGCGGCGGCGGGCAGGATTCGAACCGGGACTTCGACCAGTTCGAGGCGACCGAGCTCTACTGCCCGACCTGCAGGGCGGCGGTGCCGGTTCGCAAGTTCCTCCTGCTCGTCCTCCCGGAGGGAGAGAAGTACGAGTACCGGTGCCAGGTCTGCGGCACGCCCGTGGGCGACAAGCTGGACAAGACGGGCGACTTCTACGACGTGCTGCGCACATGACGCCTCGAGCCGCCCCCAAGCCGGGAAGGTCGGACCGCGTCGTCTTCGTCGCGATGGACCATCCCCTGAACGGGGACGCCCATCTGCGGGCCCGCATGGACTCCGCCGAGAAGCGGGCCGAGCGCCAGGCGGCCCGGTACCCCGGCATCGACCTGCCGGCACTGCAGCGGGGCGTGCACCGAAACCTCCGTTCCCTCCTCCTCGAGGTGGACGGCCGGTACATGGACCTCCTGGACCTGATGAACTACGTCCGGAACGGCCGGCGGCCCGTTCGCCTGACCCCCCGGAACGTGCACCGCTACGACACCCTCGCCACCTCCGCCACCCTGAACGGGATCTACCTGTACCAGTTCCTCCGGTCCGAGGGCTTCTCCCCCCGCATCGTTCAGAACTACGCCCTGGCCGACCTCTCCGATGTGCTCGACGACCGGCCGCTGGCGGTGTGCCTCTCGTCGAACTTCGTGTTCATGGACGACATCAAGCGCATGGCCCGGGAGATCAAGGAGCAGGATCCGGAGGTTCCGGTCATCGCAGGAGGGATGCTCGTCAAGAAGGTGCTGGAGGAGGGCGAGGGCCTGAATCCCGAGGCCCTGGGCTACCTGGAGACCTTCTTCGGCCTGGTGGACGCCTTCGTGGTGGAGGCCCAGG
>CAYYVD010000304.1:0-5956 GCA_964475045.1 uncultured Desulfobacterales bacterium
CACCGAGGGTCTCTGGTGGTGGACCATGGGACCGTTCTTGACCTGGACGTAGTAGCGGGCGCCGCTTCTGCGAAGGAGCATGTGGAAGTTGCCTGGTGCGATCAGGGCCTGGCCGTTCACCACGGAGTCCCCGTCCTGGGCCTCCTTGACGCGAATGGCGCACAGGGAGTCGAGCCGCTCCGCGAACGAGGTGGTGAACTTGGCCGGCATGTGCTGAACCACGATGATCCCCGGGGCGTTGTGGGGCATGCCCATAAGGACCGTCTTGATGGCCTCGGTTCCTCCGGTGGAAGCCCCGATGGCCAGAATCTTGTTCGTGGTGGCGGAAAGCGCCTTGACCTCGGCCGGCCTCTCCTGCGGCGGCGTCTGAGGGATCGCCTCGGCTCTGGCCTTCATGTCCGCATTGGCCACGGCCCGAATCTTGTCCGCGAGCTGAACGCTCATGTCGCCCACGGAGTAGGAGGCCGAGGGCTTGCTGATCACCTCCAGGGCCCCCAGCGACAGGGACTCCATGGCCAGCTTCCCGCCCTTTTTCGTGAGGGAGCTCACGATGATGACCGGAAGCGGGTGGTACTTCATGAGCTTTTTCAGAAAGGTCAGCCCGTCCATCCTGGGCATCTCGATGTCCAGGGTGATCACGTCGGGCTTGAGGCGGACGATCTTGTCCCGGGCCACATAGGGGTCGGGCGCCGTGCCGACGACCTCGATGCCGCGCTCCCGGGAAAGCTCCTCGGACAGGACCTTGCGCACGATGGCCGAGTCGTCCACCACCAGCACGTGAATGTTCTTGTTCATCAGGGTTCGATCAGCCTCCGATTTTCCATCGTCACGGCATTCCCTTCCAGCGCCGTCCTGAATCCGCGGACAGGGGCAACCATCAGGTGCGGACGGCCATCAAAGCGATGGGGCTCTCCAGGGTGTCCACCCCCACGAACACGCCCTCCCGGCCGGACGCGAGGATCGTTTGCGCCGGAATGCTCTCCGGAATGCCGAGCTCGAACACCGCCTGATCGTCCAGGGCGCTGAAGGTGCTCCCGGCGATCATGTTGAGGATCTCGTGGACGGTCTGCTCCACGTGCTCGGGGGGCACCGCATCCGGTTCGACGCCCATGAAGTCCGCCGTGAGGTCCAGTCCCAGCCGCCTCGGGATGAGAAACAGGAAGGCGCCCGTAAAGGGACCGTCGAACGACAGGCGGGCGCCGATCAGGTCTGCGGAAGAGGGGTCCTCCCAGAGCTCGGCGGGCGTGCCGGCGTCGGAGAAGTCCAGGGGCAGGAAAAACATCTTTTCCAGGACCTCAGAAATCGAGGTCCTCATCGTCTTCTTCATCATTTCCCGGTCCATCTTCGTCCTCTCCCATGATCCGGTTCAGCTTGGAACGGATCTCTTCCGGCGTAAACGGTTTCTTGATGTAGTCCGCGACGCCCATGCTCATGAAGCGTTCGATGCGCTCCCGGCTTCCCTCGGTCGTCACCATGACCACGGGAACGGTCTGCAGGATCTCGTCCTTCTTCATCTCCTCGAGCATCTCGAGACCGTTCATCTCCGGCATGTTGTAGTCCGTAACCACCAGATCCATCCACTCCCGGCGCATCACGTCCAGGGCCTCCCGGCCGTTGGAGGCCTCGAAGACCTGCCCCACGTTGAAGCCGGAGGCCTTCACGGTCTTCTTGATGACCGCCCTCATGGGAGGGGAGTCGTCCACGATCAGGATGTTGTACGCCATCTGTCAACCTCGTTGTCCCATGTTCGAAGCCGGACTCGGGTCCCGGGCGGGACCCGGAGCGTCCGTCGCTTCCCGAGCCGGGATGCTCAGGTTGCGTGGATGAGATCCTCCACCTGTGCGATCTTCTCTCCGAACCCCGCGATGATCTCCTGGTAGTCCCGGTCCGTAAACCCCTGTTGCGTCAACACGTCCTTGTGAAAGCGGTAGGCCAGGCCGTCCGAGCCCACGCCGATGCCCATGGTCATGCACAGGGTGTCGCCCAGATAGATGATGGACGCCTCGGTCTCGAACCGCGCCTCCATGGGGGCGTGGTGGTGCTGGATGATGTCGACCATCATCTCGCTGAACCGCCACCGCTCGGCGATCATGGCCCCCAGCTCCGCATGGTCGATGCCCAGGACCCCCTTTTCGGCCTCGCGAAAGCTGAACCCGTGCTTGGACACGAGGAAGGTGATCTTTTCGAAGGACTCGGCCACGTGCTGGCTCAGCACCACCTTGCCGATGTCCTTGAGGAGCGCAGCGGTGAAGATCGCATGAATGTCCCCGATGCCCTTCCTCTCCGCCAGCTCCCGTGCGATCAGGGCCGAGGACACCGAGTACCGCCAGAGCTCGCCGCTGTCCAGGCCATAGCCCTCCTGGGCCTGATCGTAGTGCCCGCTGTTGGCCCCCATGAGCACGAGGTCCACCACCTTGTCCATTCCCAGGTACACGATGGCCTGATGCAGGGAATCCACCTTCTTGCTCAGCCCGAAGTACGCGGAGTTCGCCGCCTTGAGCAGGTTGGCCGTCAAGACCTGGTCGTACTGGATGATCTCCGTGAGCTGGCTCATGGAGCTCTGAGGGTTCTCGGCAACGGCCATCACCCGGTTGGCCACCTGAGGAAGGGGCTTCAGGGAGTCGATGCCGGCCACGATGGTCCCGATGTCCTTGCTCATACCAGGAACTCCCCTTTGCCCGAGACCTTCAGCCGGCAGACCCCGTCCTTGACCGCCAGCCGGATGGTCCGGTTTGCGTTGCCGCCCACCTCTTCGTGGCTCACCATGACCTTGTTCTTCCAGAAGATCTTGCGCAAGGCCATGTGATTTCTCTTACCGATATTGAAAAACCCCTGCTGGTCCAGGATCTGGGCGCCGCCGGCGACGATGATCCGCATCCGCTGCTTCTTGGCCCCCAGCTTGTAGGCCTCTCTGAACAGGGGCGGAATGCCCGTGTCGGCAAACATGAAGGGCTTGGCCCTGGCCTTGGACGGGTCCAGCGCGGAGTCCGGAAGCATGTAGTGAAGAAGGCCTGCGACCCTGGCCGCCGGATCGTACACGGCAATGCCGATGCAGGACCCGAGGGAATAGGTCACCAGCGTAACCTCGGGGTCCCTGCTCACCTTCATGTCGGCCACACCCACCGTAATATTCACGTGATTCACCCGTTCTCTTGGGATTCCCCTTCATGCACGGCGGCCTGAACAAGCGCCCTCCCGAGTCGGGGTCGCAACCGGGAGCCGCCCACGAGCGCATGGGATTCGAGGTCCGGCGGGAAGCCTCAGTGCCCCGGACGGCCGTTTCCCCTGGCCACATCGTAGATCCCCGACATGTCCAGGATGAGCCCGACGCGGCCGTCGCCCAGAATCGCGCCGCCGGCGATCCCCTTGATGTGTCTCAAGCCCCCGCCGAGGCTCTTGATCACGACCTCCTCCTTGCCGAGGAGCTCGTCGAGGAGCAGACACATCTTCTTCTTCTCGTGCTCCACGGCCACCACGAGGCCGTTCCAGGGCTCCTCGTGCTCGCAGTCCACACCGAACATGCGATGGAGCCGGACCAGCGGGACCAGGCTGCCGCGGGTCTGGATCATCTCCCCCTTTCCTTCCAGGGTGGCATACTGCTCCCTCGAGGGGCGGAAGGACTCGAGAATGGCCAGGGCCGGAATGATGTACCGCTCCTTTCCCACGCGGACCAGCATGCCTTCGATGATCGCCAGGGTGAGCGGAAGGTTGATCACGAAGGTGGATCCCTCCCCGGGCCGAGTGACGATCTCCACCCGGCCCCGCAGCTTCTCGATGGCCTTCTTCACCACGTCCATGCCCACGCCCCGGCCCGAGATGTCCGTCACCGCTTGGGCCGTGGAGAACCCCGGGTGAAAGATCAGGTTGCAGATCTCGGCGTCCGTGAGCTTGTGGTCTTCCGGAATGAGATTGCGGGAGACCGCCTTTTCCAGGATGGCCTCGCGGTTCAGGCCCCGGCCGTCGTCCGCGATCTCGATCACCATGTTCCCGCCGCGGTGAAAGGCCCTCAGGGAGATGGTCCCTTTGCGGTCCTTGCCCGAGGACTCCCGTTCCTCGGGGGGTTCCAGGCCGTGGTCCACGGCATTGCGGATCATGTGGACCATGGGCTCGTACAGCTCGTCGACCACGTTGCGGTCGATCTCGGTGTCCTCTCCCGACATCTCGAGGGACACCTCTTTGCCGGAGTTCTTGGCCAGGTCGCGGACGAGCCGCACCATTTTCTGAAACGTGCTCTTGATGGGCACCATGCGCATGGACATGGCGATCTTCTGAAGCCCGGAGGTGATCTGATTCAGCTGCCCCAGGTTGTGATAGAGCTTCTGATCGTTGCTCGCCGTGATGTAGGGGTTCTGGCGAAGCATGGACTGGGCGATGACGAGCTCCCCGGTGAGGTCCACCATGTTGTCCAGCTTGGTGGTGTCCACCTTCACCTGCAGGTCCACATGGCCCTTCTTGTACCTGCGTTGATCGCGAAGCGCGGAGATGACCTCCTTGGACTCGGTCTTCTTCTCCTCCAGGAGGATCTCGCCGAGCTTTCGGCCGGGCTCGCTCTTCTGCTTCTCCAGGCCTCTTTCCAGGTCCTCCTGGGTGATGGCGCCCTTGCGAAGCAGGATCTCTCCGACGCGGCTGTCCCCCCACCTCTCCTGCTCCTCGTTGACCCGGTCGATTTTCCGGATCAGAGGACCGGTCTCCACCTCCGCGACCAGGGGGCCGTTGGCGTCCAGGCCCGCCTGCACCCCGTCGATCATGCGCTTCAAGGTGTCCACCGACTCCAGCACGAGGTCGATGATGCCCTCCCCGATCTGGAGGTCCCCGTTTCGGGCCTTGTCCAGAAGGTTTTCGGCGCTGTGGGACAGCTTGTTGATGTGCTTGAGGTTGAGGAAACCGCTCACCCCTTTGATGGTGTGAAAGGGCCGAAAAATGGAGTTCACGGTCTCCAGGTCCTCCGGGTCCTGCTCCAGGTTGACCAGGTTCACCTCGATGGACTCCAGGTTCTCCTTGGACTCCACCACGAAGTCCTGAAAGATCTGCCGGTCCTCCTCGGACAGATCGCTTGCGAGCAGGGGCGGCTCGGCGGCCTCCACGGCCTCCTTCTGGGTGTCCGACGCCGGCTGGGCCGGTGCGGCGGCCTCACTCCTTTCAGTCTCGGCCGCCTCCTCGAGATCCTCGGACGCCGCCTTCCCGGCCTCTATCCCGCCCAGGGCTCGAAGCACCGCGCTCACGTCCTGCCTGGGGTCCGCCCCCTTGACCAGGTCCCGGTGAAGCGACTGAAGCACGGTGATTCCCTGTTCCAGCGGCTCCAGGTCCGTGATCTCCGCCAGGATCAACCGCTCCAGATACCCCTTGGCCGCTCGGACGACTCGAACGAATGGCGGGACGTCCAGCCCCTTCGCCTCCTGCTCCAGCGCCTCCAGGGCGTTCATGAGGTTGCCCAGGGCGGGGATGTCCCCGGCCTCCAGGGTCACCACCTCGAGGGCGATGGTCTCCAGACGGTTCCCGATCTCCTCCATCCGGTCTCCCATGTCTTTGCTCTCCTCAACCAAACACCTTCTCGAGCTTCTCGCTGAAGGTCTCCGGAGTAAACGGCTTCACGATGTAGTTGCTGACGCCGGCCTTGACCGCTTCGATCACGTTCTCCTTCTGCCCTTCGGCCGTCACCATGATGAAGGGCGTCTCCTTGAGATTCTCGTCCACTCTGACGGCCTTGAGCAGGTCCAGGCCCGTCATCTTGGGCATGTTCCAATCGGAGACGATCAGCCCGACCTTTTCCTTTTTCAGGGCGTCGAGCGCGGCGCTTCCGTCCTCGGCCTCCAGGATGCTGGTGAACCCCAGCTGCTTCAAAACACCCTTGACGATCCGCCGCATGGTGGCGAAGTCATCCACGACCAGAACTTTCATTGATGTGTCGATGGCCATCCGTCCATCCTCCTTTGGTACATTGCCGACGATGCTTCCT
>CAYYVD010000305.1:0-5939 GCA_964475045.1 uncultured Desulfobacterales bacterium
GGTAGGGTTCCGTGACGGTATCAAGCCTTCCGCCAGGGTTCAACCGAAAGCACCCAATTACGTTGAGTTATAAAGGCAGAAGCTGTAGAATCATTATTGTGGAATCGGAGGGCAAAAATCGATTGTGTTGGTAATGCTGACCTTATGGGAATGCGAATACAGGGGCGGTGACCATGACGGGTAAACCGACCTACGAGGAATTGGAGCAGCGGGTTCGGGCATTGGAGAGAGTTGAATCCGAGCGTAAGCTGGTAGAGCGGTCGTTGCAGCAGGGTCAGGAGAAATACCGCAGGATTTATGAGAGCTCCGTGGTCGGGTTTTTTCAAAGCACGCCTGAGGGACGGTTTCTTGATGTGAACCCTGCCTTCGCCAAGATGCTGGGCTATGAATCTCCGGAAGCTCTCATCTCCTCCGTTTCCGACATCGCATCCCAGACCTATGCAAACCCTCCAGATCGCAGCCGATACCATAAGGCTTTGCTGAGCCACGGATACGTAGAGGATTTCGAGCTCAAGGTTCGCTGCAAAGACGGCTCTGAGGTATGGTTGTCCGACAGCTCCCGGGCATTTTTTGATGAAGACGGCAACGTTGTCCGTTACGAGGGTGTTGTCGTCGACATTACAAAGCGCAAGCTGGCCGAGGAGGCCTTGCGTGACAGCAAGGACCTGTTGGATGCGACTCAAAGGCTTGCAAAAGTTGGTGGTTGGGTATGGAATGTGGAAAGCCAAAGCATGACATGGACCGACCAGACTTACCGGATTCATGGCTTTGATCCAGATGACGTTACTCCAGGGTCCGCGGAGCATATTCAACGCAGCCTTTCCTGCTATGACCCTGACGACCAGCCGGTTATTGAGTCGAGGTTACTGCGCTGCGCAGAGGAAGGAATCCCCTACGACCTGGAGTTCCCGTTCACTGCGGTCGACGGTCGGCGGAAGTGGATTCAGACAATGGCGCACCCTGTATGGGACGGTGGGAGGGTCGTGAGGGTTATCGGAAACATCATGGACATCACCGACCGCAGGGACGCGGAAGATGCATTGAGGGAGAAGGAAGAACGCCTTGCCACAACCCTCGACTCCATCGGGGACGGCGTCATCGCCACGGATGAGCAAGGCCTGGTCGTCAATATGAATCCCCTGGCCGAAGAACTCTGCGGCTGGACCCTTGCCGATGCCGGAGGCAGATCCCTCGCCGAGGTGTTCAACCTCGTCAACACCCACACACGTGAAGCCGCGGAAGACCCGGTTCGCAAAGTCCTCGAAACCGGCAGGGTGGTTGGGCTGGCCAATCACACCATGCTGCTCTCAAGGGACGGGACTGAATACCAGATCGCAGACAGCGCCGCCCCGATTCGAAACCGGGAAGGTAGAACCACCGGGGTGGTTCTGGTCTTCAGGGATGTTACAGAGAATTATGCGGCTGCAGAAAGGCTTCGGTTGAGTGAAGAGCGTTACGATTTGGCCATGGAAGTAAAGAACGAGGGGATGTGGGACTGGAATCTTGTCACCAATGAAACATATTTTGATGACCGCTATTTCACCATGGCGGGCTACGAACCGAACGAGTTCCCGCAGGATTTCAACGGCTGGGCGGAGCACGTTCACCCGGATGATCTGCCCGGAGCCCAGGAGGCGATCCGGTCTTATCTTTCGGGCGACTCCGACCACTTCGATATTGAATTCCGCTTCAGACGCAAGGACAACTCATATATCTGGCTACGGGGGAGAGGCAAGGTTTTTGAGCGGGATGAAGGCGGCAACCCGTTGCGCATGATCGGCACCCACACCGATATCACCCAGCGGAAGCAGGCTGAAACGGCACTTCAAGAGAGCGAGGAGCGGTTCCGGCTGTTTGCGGAATCGGCCCCGGTGGGAATCGTGATTTCCGATCAACACGAAAAAACCCTGTACGCAAGCCCGAAGTTTACGGAAATGTTCGGCTATACAATGGCGGACATGCCGTCAGTCAATGAATGGTGGCAGCTTGCATACCCTGATGAAGGACTGAGAAGACATGCCCGATGGAAATGGAAAGCGGCGATTGATGATACAAAAAATTTCGGAGCTGAGATCACGCCGATGGATTTCCCCGTTTCTTGCAAAGACGGTACTGTTCGAGAGATCGAGTTCAGGATGGCAACCACTTGTAATTTGAATGTCATCATTTTTTTGGACATCACAGAACGAAAGAATGCGGAGGAGGCGTTACGAAAGAGTGAGGAGAGATATAAAACCATCGTTTCTTCGATGAATGATCTAATTTTTGTCCTGGATGAAGAAGATCGTTTCGTCGACGTTCACTGCAGGTCTTTGGAAATGCTTCTGATTCCTCAGGAAGATTTTTTCGGGAAAACAATGGCGGATCTGCTTCCGCCTCATGTGAATGAGTTGTACCGGACCAGCGCAAGCAACTTAAGGCAATCCGGCGAAGGCTTCCGCTATGAGTACTCCCTGCCGATACAGGGAGAGACAAAATGGTTCAGGTCCTCCCTCGGTCTGCACACGGACGGGCGAAAGATCGTGGCCGTTGTGGAGGACATTACAGAGCGCAAGCGAGCCGAGGAGACGCTGAGGGAAAGCGAGGCGCTTCTGTCCGATCTGTTCAATAGCATCCAGGATGGCATCAGCCTCCTGGACAGGAACCTCAACATCCTCAAGGTGAACCGGGTCATGGAAGAGTGGTATACCCCCAATTTGCCTCTTGCGGGCAAAAAATGCTATGAATGCTATCAGAATATAGCCAAGCCATGTGATCCATGCCCTACTCTCAGAAGCCTCCAAACAGGAAAGACGGAGAGGGATGTCGTTCGAGGTCTTCCAGGCTCTGGTGTGGAATGGATTGAACTGTACGCTTACCCTATGCGAGATGCGGACAGCGGTGAGATATTCGGGGTTGTGGAGTTTGTCAGAGACATCACCGAGCACAGGCGCGCCGAGGAGGCACTACACGACGAACGGCGTCGCCTGGCGGACATCCTGCAAGGCACCAACGCCGGGACTTGGGAATGGAATGTTCAGACCGGAGAAACCATCTTCAATGCACGCTGGGCGGAAATCATCGGCTACACCCTGGACGAAATATCGCCGCTATCCATTGGGACATGGAGGAAATTTTGCCATCCGGACGATTTCAAGGCCAGCGGCTGGTTGCTTGAGAAGCATTTCCGCGGCGAACTTGATTACTATGAGTGCGAAGCACGCATGAAGCACAAAGACGGCGGCTGGATGTGGGTTCTGGATAGAGGCCGGCTGGTTTCCAGAACGGACGACGGCAAACCGCTGATGATGGTGGGCACCCATCAGGACATAACCGACCGCAAGCAAGCGGAGGAGAGGTTGACGGGAGCCCACAACCGGCTGCTTACGATTCTGAATAGCATTGATGCAACAATTTATGTCGCTGATATGAATACGCATGAAATTTTATTTATGAATAATGACATGATCAAGAGCTTTGGTGGAGACTTTATCGGTAAAAGATGCTTTGAAGTATTTAGAGGAGAAAAAAGGCCATGTTCGGACTGCACCAATAGTCAACTGGTCGATGCGAATGGAAACCCGAGAGGAGTTGTTGTCTGGCAAGGGAAAAATCCTATTACAGGAAAATGGTATATCAACTATGATCGTGCCATGGAATGGGCGGACGGGCGGCTGGTAAGAATAGAGATTGCAACCGATATCACAAATCTGAAGGAGATGGAAGACCAACTCCGCAGAGCTCAGAAAATGGAGGCCATCGGCACACTGGCAGGCGGTATTGCCCACAACTTCAACAATGTATTGATGGGAATTCAGGGGCGAGCCTCCCTGATGATGATGGACAAGCCTCCTTCCAACCCTGACTATGAACACCTGAAGGGAATCAAGGAATATGTAAGGAACGCCACCGAATTGACCAAAGATCTCCTTGGTTTTGCAAGGGAAGGCCGGTATGAGGTCGCGCCTGTAGACCTGAAGGTGTTGATAAAGCACGAGAGCAGGATGTTCGGTCGAACCAACAAGGAGATCAGGATTCACGGGAAGTATGAAGAACCCGTCTGGACAGTCGAAGTCGACCCGGGGCAGATTCGGCAGGTCCTCCTCAATCTTTACATAAACGCCTGGCAGGCTATGCCGAGCGGCGGTGATATATATGTTCAGACCAAGAACGTCATTCTTGATGAGGATTCCGTCAAAACCCTCGAGGTTGCCCCCGGAAGATATCTCAGAGTCTCCGTGACCGACACTGGGATCGGGATGGATGATCACACCAGGGAGAAGATCTTTGATCCTTTCTTCTCCACCAAGGGCGGCAAACACGGTACGGGCCTCGGCCTTGCGTCTGTCTATGGCATTGTCAAGAACCACGGTGGCTGCATCAATGTATACAGTGAAAAGGGAACCGGCAGCACCTTCAACATCTATCTTCCCGCATCGGAGAAGCAGGCGGTGGAGCAAGGCCCCATCCCTGGCCGGGAAGGCATCCATTGCGGCCGGGGCACGGTCCTCCTCGTGGACGACGAGGACATGATTATCGAGGTGGGGCAACAGATGCTGGAGAGACTGGGTTACCAGGTCCTGATCGCTCGAAGTGGGGAAGAAGCCCTGGATGTGTACGGTCAACAAAAGGAAGAGATCGACCTGGTCATATTGGATATGATCATGCCCGGCATTGGAGGCGGGGATGTCTTTGAAAAGCTGAGAGAAGTGGACCCGAATGCAAGAGTGCTCCTTTCCAGCGGCTACAGCGTGAACGGCCAGGCAAAGGAAATCATGGATCGTGGCTGTAACGGTTTCCTCCAGAAGCCATTTGCAATGGAGGAGCTGTCAAGGAAAATCAAGGAGGTGTTTGCCCGATAAAACTCACTTGAATTGGGTGTGATAGGATCCATGGAGGCGGATTGTTGCTATTGTCATGAGGGTTGCTCCGAATGTCACTGACCATCCTAATGGAGCCACTGACCGCGTTCATGAGGCCACTTACAAGTGGCTAATAAGGGCCAAAATGGCTCATATTCCTCGGTGCTAACTTGATCTCGGTCGATTTTCAAGGAGTGTAGGGTAAGTCTGGAGTCGGACGGCTATTAACAACTGGGTTGGTAGTGCTGAATTCATCGGAATGGAAACACAGAGGTTGTGATCATGCCTGAAAAGCCCACCTACGAGGAATTGGAGCAGCGGGTTCGGGAACTCGAAAGAGATGATTATGACCGTAAGCATGCTGAGGAGAAGTTACAGAAGAGCGAAAGTCGTTTCAGGCTCATGTTTATGAATGCCCCACTGCCCTATCAATCTCTTGATGAATACGGCAATTTTCTTGATGTCAATGAGCCTTTTTTGGAGGTGATGGGATACACACGAGAAGAAGTGATAGGCAGGAATTTCGGGGAGTTTCTGCATCCGGATTGGATGGATCATTTCAAGGAGAATTTCCCCAGGTTCAAGGCCGTTGGAGAAGTCCTTGGAGTTGAATTCGAGATGGTGAAAAAGGACGGCTCCACGATCTTTGTCTCATTTAATGGAAAGATTCAACACGATGATCAGGGCCGATTTCGGTGCACTCATTGTATCTTTAATGACATCACCGCACACAAGCAGTCAGAAGCGGCTCTGCGCGAACGCGAAGACTTTCTTAGCACAATTTTGAACACCACAGCCGATGGTTTTTGGGTCATCGATCCCGAGGGAGTGTTTATAGATGTTAACGAGGCTTATTGTTCATTGTCGGGCTATACACGGGAAGAAATCCTTGGGTTACACATAA
Source organism: uncultured Desulfobacterales bacterium (assembly GCA_964475045.1). Classification (GTDB taxonomy): domain Bacteria; phylum Desulfobacterota; class DSM-4660; order Desulfatiglandales; family HGW-15; genus JAIPEI01. Next base: position 5,746 of record CAYYVD010000305.1, read on the forward strand.
ATGATATCGACGCTGATGAAGTTCCTGCCCAGACCAGAGAAAGAATTTATCGTATTATAGCAAATAAATCAGAAGTATTCGAAACCCGCCACCGCAGGAAGGACGGCAGTATTTTTCCCGTTGAGATCGCTGCAACTTTCATAAACCCACATGACCAGGGTCCCTCTTCTGGTCACCCCCGAGGATGAAAATGG
>CAYYVD010000306.1:0-2868 GCA_964475045.1 uncultured Desulfobacterales bacterium
CATGCTCCAGGTGCAATTCCCGTATCCAGGCATTTTGCAGTTTGGTTTCCTCTTCTGTCAGATTCATGCGTGTCAACCTGCTTCCTTCGGTCTTTCGCCAAAACCGATCCGCTTCATGACCGGAAGCCCCATAGGAAGGGTGGGCTTAAGGGTCTGATCAGAGCGCTCAATCGCTATGCTTGGCCGATAAGGAGAAATGGACGGCCCCCGTACCAGGGCACGGGTGGTCATCGATCAGTTCGCCGGTGCAATAGGCGATTCTCTCGGGGGCCACACCCCTTTGCATGAGGAGGCCATCCACTGCTTCATCAGGGTGGTCTGGCCAGTCCGGCGCCCCCCGCCGACAGTGTAGACCCCGGGCGTGTGGAATGGGAGTTTCAAGAGCAGTGGCGAGCGGTGAATCAGGGCCTGTCGGCGTAACTGCCTCAGATGGGGTCCAGACAAAGGTTTCCGGGTTCTCAAGATGCGTATTATGAGGGGCAAAGCGGGGAACCACGGTCAGCCTCACGAGTGCATCATGGTGTTCAGCCACCACGGACTGAATTTATGCACTGAATACTGCCCGCAAAAACAGGGGGTCTGTCAAGCCAAAACCGAAGCGATCCAAGAAGATCAGCTGCTTCTCTGACCCGGAGGAGGGCGCCGGATCAGGCTTTGAGCTCCCGGCGGGGCCACAGCACGTCCCCGGTGACGATGTTCACCACGCCCGCCCAGGTGATCCGGACGGTGGGCAGGAAGTCGTTGGGGAGGAAGATCAGGGTGTAGAGCGGGTCGTGGTAGGGGTGGCCCCGGTCCTGGAGGAGCGCGAGGAGCGTCCGTTCCTCGGCCGCGATGGAGGTCAGCGGACGATCGGACATCATGCCGCCGAGGGGCAGGGGGAGCTCGTAGACGATTTGCTCCCCTTCCGCCAGGACGATGCCGCCGCCCATCTCCATCATACGGTTGACGGCCAGGGCCATGGCCTCGGGGCGGGTTCCGATCGCCAGGATCTGGGTGGCCGTGTTGAACGAGGAGGCCAGGCCTTCCACCCGGGAGGCGAACCCTGTCAGCAGGCCGTTCGTCACCCAGGCCCCGGTCCGGGCCAGGAGGGCCGCGTAGCAGAGCCCGTCGTGTTGCAGGCACACCCGTCCGTTTCGCACCGGAAGATCCCGCTCCTCCTGCCGGGTGATGACCGGGCTCACGAGACGAACGACCGGAAGGCGGGCGCGGTCTCCACGGGCCGGGATGGTGCAGACCTCCGGCTGTGCGCGCCAGGGGGTTTCCACAAAGGCGGGCGGGGGGAAGCACTGCTCCCAGGCCGGCTGGGGAAAGGGGCGTTCCAGCACGCCGTTTCGGGCCACAATCCGGCCCTGGGCGACCACGGTCTCGGGAACCGGGTCGCTGAGGTCGCGGAGCACGAGGATGTCCGCCTGCCGGCCCGGGGCGATCCCGCCGATGTGGTGGTCCATGCCGAAGTACACCGCCGGGGTGAGGGTGCACATGCGATAGGCCGTGGCCGGGTCGACGCCTTCCTCGAGGGCGATCCGGATGAGCCGGTCCTGAATGCCGTGCTCGTCGTAGAAGGCCGGAGACGAGCTGTCCGTGGTCATGGTCACGCGGTCCGTGAGGAGCCCTTCCTCTCGAATGCGTCTCAGGAGCGCGCGAAGGTCCTGCCTGAGCGAGCTCTCCCGAAGCATGGCGTACATGCCCAGGCGCAGCCGGGACACCACCTCATCGCCGTTGATGCTCTCGTGGCAGGAGTCGACTCCCGCCGCAGCCAGGGCCACGAGGTCGTCGCCCTTGGCCCCGGCCGTGTGCCCGTCCACCCGCTTGTTCCGGGAGCGGGCGTGCGCCACGATGTCGCGGATGGCGGCGTTGCCGTGAATCAGCTCCCGCCACCTGGTGATCTCGCCCACGGAGCGGACCCTCGGGTGGTCGAGGAGGCGTTTGACGTTGGCCGGAGCAAAGAGGTCATCCTCGTCCTCCATGGGTGTCTGGGACAAGGCCCGCGCCGACCAGTAGTAGGCGATGGGCGCGTGGCTCAAAACCTCCACCAGTCGCTCGAACGGCTCCACGCCCATGAGCATGTAGAAGATCAGGTTGTCGCAGAAGAGCGTGGTGATTCCCCGGGCCGCGGCCGCCTCGCCGAAGGTGACGGGGTTGTAGATGAACCAGGGGTGGAAGTGGGGGTCCACGTAACCCGGAACCAGATGGCGGCCGGTGACGTCGAGGGCGGTCGTCTCGGGGCCCGCGCCGGGGTGACCCGGGCCCACGTGGAGGATCCGGGAGCCGGACACCGCCACGTCCCACGGAAGCTGCTCCCCCGTGTACACGTTGAGGACCGTTCCTCCGTGAAGGAGGAGGCTCGCCTGCTGCTTCGCGCTCCTCATGGGGACCTCACAGGGTCAGGCTTCGGCATCCTTCGGCGGGAGGGATGCATTGCAGAGGAGAAACACCGTATCGGGTGCGCATGATAGTGAAAGGGGGTGGGGGTGTCAACGGGCTCGGCGCGATCGCAACCAGGGCGGCCTTCGGGCCATGAAAGGGTGGACACGGGAAGGCCTCTTGGTTACCCTGGAGCGGTGCGGAATGCGAGACTGCTCGAGACCTGCTTTGCCGGGAGGACCGTGGAATGGGACGGGTACTGGTGGTCGACGATGAGGTCTACATCCGGGAGGTGATCGGAGAGAGGGCCCGGCAGATGGGCCACGCCATTGAAGTCGCGGAAACCCTGCAGCAGGGAAAGACGGTGGCTTCCGGCGGGGGCTTTGACTTGATCTTTCTGGATGTGCGGCTTCCGGACGGAGACGGGCTGAACGCCATCTCCGAGCTCAAGGCAACCTCTTCGGCCCCGGAGGTGGTAATCATAACAGGTTTGGCGGACGAGGA
>CAYYVD010000306.1:2878-5907 GCA_964475045.1 uncultured Desulfobacterales bacterium
GAGACCAACCGGCGGATTTCCTGGTGCACTTCAACGACTCGTTCGCGGATATCTCCGAAACGCTGCCGGTCAAAAGCGGTTGCTTCGATTTTGAAAACGGCGTTTTCGACAAGGCCGCTCGTTTCAAATACGGCAACCTCTTCGGCCCCGGAGGTGGTAATCATAACAGGTTTGGCGGACGAGGAGGGTGCCAAGCTGGCGGTGGAATCCGGTGCGTGGGACTATCTGCAAAAACCTCTGAGCCTGTCCGAGATCACCCTCCAGATCAAGCGGACCCTCCAGTACCGGGAGCGGTCGAGCGGCATCGATCGCGCGGCGATGGACCTGGATCGAAGTCGCATCATAGGTCACAGCCGAAACCTCTCCCAGTGCCTGGTCCAGGTGGGGTATTGTGCGTCCAGCGACGCCACGGTGCTCATTCAGGGAGAGACGGGAACCGGAAAGGAGCTCTTCGCCCGTACGATTCACGAAAACAGCCCGAGGGGGGGGCGTGCGTTTGTGGTGGTGGACTGTGCCGCCCTACCCGAGCACCTGGTGGAGAGCGTTCTGTTCGGGCATGTGAAGGGGGCGTTCACGGGTGCGGATCAATCCCGGGAAGGGCTGATTCGGCAGGCGCATCGGGGAACCCTGTTTCTGGACGAGGTGGGAGAGCTTCCGCAGGCGTTGCAACGTTCCTTTCTTCGGGTGCTTCAGGAGCGCAGGTTCCGCCCGGTGGGCGGCCAGCAGGAGCGAGAGAGCGATTTTCGGCTGATTTCCGCCACCAATCGGGATCTGAAAGCCATGGCCGAGCAGGGGCTCTTTCGGAAGGACCTGCTCTACCGCCTACAGACCACCACGCTGGATCTTCCGCCTCTCAGAGAGCGCAAGGAGGACATCAAGCTGTTGATGCTCCACTACATTCACAAGATCTGCGACCGGCATGGATCGGAAATCAAGGGCTTTGTGCCGGAGTTTCTGGAAGCGCTCGAAGGGTATGACTGGCCCGGGAACGTGCGGGAGCTGATCAATGCCTTGGAGCACGCCGTCATTTCCGGCGAGTCGAACCCCACCTTGTACCCGGCGAACCTCCCTGCCGAGTTGCGGGTCCGTTTCATTCGAAAGTCGGTCAAAGGAAAACAGGAAGAACACGGGCCGGACCCGGGGCCTTCGGATCCGGAGGGCCTCGACTGGATGAACGAAGGCCTACGGCCGTTCGGACAGAGCCGGGCTCGGTGTCTTGACCACTTCGAAAGGACCTACCTCACCCGCCTCATGGCACACACCGGAGGCGAGCTGGCCTCGGCCATGGACATCTCAGGGCTGAGCCGAACGAAGCTCTACAATCTGCTCAAGAAGCACGGCATCTCTCGAGGGTAGCCTTCCTCGGGAAATCCGCATTGACTACGGAGAAGTCTTCGAGGACTGGAAAAGGGCCTTGCTGGAGCGGCCGGACAAGTCGGACAAGATCATCATCGACAGCGACGGCGCGCTTTACGACGAAAAGGCCGCGGAGATGAGCGCCCAGGCGTCTCAGATGAAGGGCATCGTGGAAGGGCTGCTGGTTGTGGTGGATGGAAGAGGGGCCGAAATACGGCAGACCTCAAGGCCTGCGGGGAAGAAACGCCCGGACGGGGCACTCGCGCAGGGCAAGGAGATGACTCCATGGAGTACCTGACTGCAGTCAACATCATTACGGCCGTGGTCGTCCTGCTGATGGTTTATTACCTCAAGAAGCTCTTCACAGCGGATCTCGGAGAGAACCGGTTCTTCTACATCCTGGCCCTGATCGGTCTGGGCGTCGGCCTCTACCTCTGGCGAAGCGGCGCTGCGGCCGAGATGATCGCCCACCTGTCCGGCGCGGTCGGAAGATAGGGCTCGGTGCACCACGCCCGGTTTGCGGCCAACCAAAGCGGGTCGAAGGAACGGCTTTCACTCTATTGTGGTCACAAGCATGATGTGGGGCTGAATCGTGCAATAGGGAACGAACGCTGTGTTGAAAAACCTGTTGAAAAATCGAAGATTTCTTTGATGGAATCGATTGGGGTTGCTGGTTTTTGGTTTTTCCGAAAAGAAATGCCTTGAATGATGTAATGCTGGGTGCTCCATTTTGATCGATATAATCCTTGGAAATTTTCTTTCCCGCTTTACAGGTCAAACATGCATGTGATACAGGTTCCCTCCAGAGTTTATCTATGATTTGTTCATTGGAAATTCGTAACGCTTTTCCCAGTCAAGCCCCCCATTCCTGTTTCTTTGTCGTGAATTGGCGCCGCAGCGCTGCTCCAAAGGGCTGCCGCCAGCCGACGCAGGGCGTCTGCCCTTTTGAGGTTCTCCCGGGTCCGAAGAGGACCCAGCGTCCGAGGCGAGACACCGATCCATCGCAATGAACCCGTTCTCCAGGAGTGATTATGCGCGCCGTCCTGATGTCGATGGTAGTTTGTGGGTTGCTCTGGCTGCCGAGTGTATGGGCGCAGGATGCAGCGGATCCCGGCAAGGTCAACCGGCGCATGGAGGAGAGACCAACCCCCAGCGTGTCTCCACCCGTGATGATCCCCGAGGCCGAACAGACCGGAGTCCCGGTCCGGGAAGACGACCAGACCTTTGTCTTGAAAGGCGTTCGATTCGTGGGTGAGGTGACGGTGTTTTCTGCGGAGGAGCTCGAAGCCCTGGCCAACCCCATGGTGAGCCAGGAGGTCAGCGCGGCCGACCTGCGCAGGCTGGCCCGGGACATTACCCGGATATATCGCAACGCCGGTTATATCCTTAGTCAAGCGGTGGTCCCGGAGCAGCGGGTGGAGGATGGGGTGGTGGAGATCCGCGTGATCGAGGGCTCGGTCTCGGAGGTCCGTGTGGCGGCCGAGGATTCGGGTCTGCGGGACCGCCTGGGGCCGTACACGCAGCCGCTCGAGGAGACCGCTGTGCTGACCTCTGACGAGCTGGAGCGTGTCACCCTCTTGATCGGCGACCTTCCGGGATTGACGGCCGAGGGCGTGCTCCATCGCTCGGAGACCGTGCTGGGGGCGGCCGACTACTACCTCCTGGTGAACGAG
>CAYYVD010000307.1:0-5873 GCA_964475045.1 uncultured Desulfobacterales bacterium
CCGGCCGTGACCGTGTTGCCGAGCCCGAAGGGGCTGCCGATGGCCACCACCCAGTCTCCCACCTGGAGCCGGTCCGAGTCCCCCAGGGGGAGGGGGGTGAGCGCTTCGTCCGCCTCGATGCGGATGAGGGCCAGGTCGGTCTTGGGGTCCCGGCCCACGATCTCGGCCTCGTAGGCCTGCTCGTTGCTCAGCGTGACCTCGATCTGCTCGGTGTTCTCGACCACGTGGTTGTTCGTCAGGATGAACCCCTGTTTGTCGATGATGAACCCGGAACCCAGGCTCTTCTGCTTGAACTGCCGGGGAGGCCGGTCCTCGAAGAACCGGCGGAAGAACTCCTCGAACGGGTCCCCCTTGCCGAAAGGCCCCTGGCGGAGCATGCCTCCCTGCATCCCTTCCACGACCTTGACCGCGCTGATGTTGACCACGGACGGCCCCGCCTTCTCGACCAGGGGCGCGAACGAGATGGGTGCCTGCGCCGCCGCCGTGTCCGCTCCCCCGAGGGGGGCCGCGCACAGGGCGAGGAGCCAGCAGGCGAGCAGAATGGGTAACCCGGAACGCTTCGTGTCGTGCTTGCTCATGACCATCCTCCCTGGATCCGCTCTTCACCCCGGTCCAGGGCCACCATGGCGATCTCCCGGTCGTAGTCGATCTGCGAGAAGCGGACGAGCATCTCGTGGGACAACTTCTTCAAGGGGCTGAAGAAGCGATTGTAGACGCTCTCCTTGGACAGGTGGTGAAAGAGGTCCAGGAGCAGCGGGGCGTCCTCGGGCTTGATGGGACGGATGAACACCTCGAGCCCGGCTGCGGTCTTCTCCCGGAACTCGTACTCGTCGGGGTAGGGACTGATCACCAGGTGGTGCGGAGAAGGCATGGACGAGGCGGACAGCACCACCCGCGCATCCACCACCTGGGGCATGCCGTCCTTGACCACCACCGGGTTCATGTCCAGCTCGGCCACCTCGGGAAAATCCACCAGCAGGTGGGCGAGCTGAACGATCATCTCCTCGAGGAGCTCCTTTCTGGCGGGAGGCCGCTTGCGGTATCCCTCCAGAAGGCCGTTGACGCGGGTCTCCGACATCAGGATGCGGGCCAAGGTCCGATTGATGGGGGGCAGCCCGATGGCCCGGTCCCCGATGAACTCGGTGAGAAAACCCCCCATTCCGAAGACCACCACCGGGCCGAAGTGGGGGTCGCGTTTGGCGCCGAGCAGGAGCTCGTAGTCCACGCCCGTGACCATGGGCTGCACGGTCATTCCGTCCAACGCCGCCTTCGGGTGCGAGGCCCGCACCCGGTCCATCACGCTCCGCCAGGCCGCGCGCACCTCCTCCTCGGAATGGAGGCCTGTCTGCACCCCTCCCACGTCGCTCTTGTGAGAGATGTCCCTCGACAGGATTTTCAGAACCACGGGGTAGCCCATCTCCCCGGCCAGGTCCACAGCCCGTTGCTCGCTCTCGGCGGTTTCCGTGCGGTTCACGGGAATGCCGCAGGCCGCCAGCAGGTCTTTGGCCTCCGGTTCGGTCAGGAGCCCCCCGGGCTTCCCGAGACCCTCCTGGACCAGGTCCCCGATGTGGTCGTGGTCGAAGTGGATGTAGTGGGCGTGCTTCGGGGGGATCTCTTGAAGGGCCTTCAGGTTCTCTGCATAGCGGTGCAGGTACATGAAGGCGCGGATGGCCTGCTCCGGGGTGTCGTACGTGGGCACCCCGGCCTGGTTCAGGACCCCGCGCCCTTGCTCCACGTCCGCGCCGCCCATCCAGGAGGCGAACACGGGGTAGGCCTTGCCCTGGGCGGTGTCGGCGATCCGCTCGGCCACCTCGGTCGGGTCGGTCATGGCCTGGGGGTTCAGGATGACCAGCAGCCCGTCCATGTCCTCGTCGCGCAAACAGCAGGTCATCGCATGCGCGTAGCGCTCGGGCGTGGCGTCCCCCAGGATGTCCACGGGGTTCGCCTTGCTCCAGTGCGCGGGCAGCACGCGGTCCATCTCCTTCACGGTCTCGGAACCCAGAAGGGACAGCGCGAGCCCGTGCTCGGTCAAGGCGTCCGCCGCCATCACCCCGGGGCCTCCCGCGTTGGTGATCACCACCATTTTGGCGCCTTTGGGACGGGGCTGTTTGGCCAGGAGCTCCGCGCAGTCGAAGAGGTCCCCGATGGTCTTCACCCGGACCACGCCGGCCCGCTCGAACGCGGCCCCGTACACCTCGTCCTCGCCCGCCATGGCGCCGGTGTGGGAGGAGGCCGCCCGAGCTCCCGCTTCCGTCCTTCCCGACTTGAGCACCACGATGGGCTTGACGCGCGAGACCGCCCTCGCCGCGCTCATGAACTTGCGAAAGCTCGTCAGCTGCTCCACGTACAAAAGGATGCTCTGGACCCTGGGATCGTCTCCCAGGAAGAAGCACCCCCACGACAAGGAGCGTTATGGTGGATCCCCAAGACATCCACGCACTCAAACGACAGATCGAGGGCCGGCGGGAGGCGCTGGTCAAGCTTCGAAACAACCTCAACGAGTCCTGGCGGGCGCTCCAGGTGCCCGAGGTGGAGCCGGAGGAGTCCGGTCAGAAGGGCTGGACCGCCCAGGGCATCGACACCCTGGACCGGCAGGCGGAGGAGGAGATCGAGGACGAGATCCGGGTGCGGCTTCGAGACGAGGAGCGCCTGGACACCCAGGAGCTTGATCTGTCGGTGCGCCGGGGCATGGTGATCCTGGAGGGCTTCGTCCCGAGCGCGACCGAGCACCGCATGCTCACGGAGCTTCTGGAGGGCATGGGCGTCGGCCGGGTTGAGGACCGCGTCAGCGAGAACCCGCTCCTATGGGACCGGGGCGACCGCAGCGCCCCCCCGCGCGCCGGCAAGAGCGACGAGGACGTACTGCTCCAGGGCGAGGATGTGGATCAGGACACCTTCGAATCCATGAAGGACGGGTCGAGCGTCCCTCCTCCGGACACCCTGATCCCGGAAGGGGAGGAGTGAGGCGGGCGCGGCCGAGAGCAGAACAACGACGAACAGACCCACGGTCACTCCTCGCTTCATGGTGCTCCTCCTTTCGCTGTCTTGGGATTGCAGTGAACGCGCCTTGCGAACCGGACCCGATCCCGGATCGCGGATCGGAATCCCGTGTTCAGGATGGCCGGAGAGAAGCAGGGGTGGAATGGGGTGAACCGTGTATTTTCAGCGGGGGCGGCCGGCGGCGGGCGCCTTCCAGCGCCGGTAGATCCGCAGGGGGACGATCAAACCGAAGAAGGGAACCATGTACATGGCCGCCAGGGTGGGCTCGAGCGGGCTGAAGAACCGGGCCGCGAACACGACCACGAGGACGTTGTTCATGTTGCCCAGGCTCACGGCCGCGGCCAGCCGGTCTTCCACGGGCTCCCGCCAACCGAGGAGAAACCCGGCCGCCAGGTAGATCGCCGACAGGATCACGGCCAGGCCCGTGGACACCGCAATGGTGGCCGGTCTCTGGTGGAAGAACCCCGAGTACCGGGAAAAGACCGCCAGGTTGATCATGGCGAAGACCACGAGGGAGATGGGAAACCTGTGCCGGTCGATCCTCTCCAGAATCCCGGGTCCGATGCGCCGAAGAATCTCCACCGCCGTTACCGGGACGAACACCACCAGCACCAGCATGCGGATCATGGCCGCCAGGGACAGGGTCATGGCCTGCTCCGAGAGGAGCTTGACCAGGATGGGGAGCGTGAACGGCGCCAGGGGCGAGGTCACCACCACCAGGACGAGCACCCGTGCGCTGTTGGCGCCCACCAGGTTGGAGATGAACGGGGCCACCACCCCGGTGGAGATCCCGGTCAGGAGCAGGGCGCCCAGGGCGTACTCCGGGAAGGCCCACCGAAACAGGTAGAACACCGCCACCGGAAGCAGGAGGGCCTTCACGACGGCGAGGAGGATGATCCCGCGCCATCCCGACCGGACCGCCTCCCAGATGTCGTCCATGCGAATGGGCAGGAGGCTGATGAAGAGGAGAAGCATCATGAGGTAGAGGGGAAACGGCTGAAACAACGCGCCGAAATCCGGTGCCAGGATCCCGGCCAGGACGGAGGTGAAGAGCACGAGAAGCAGGATGAGGTCGTTTCGTCGAATCATGGCGTTGCCTGCTCCAGGTTCTCGGCCAGGAGGAACCCGTCCGGCTGGAGGCGCGCGAAGATCACCGCACCGGGGCACGGGGCCACCAGCTTCCGGGCGTGCGCCCTCCCGAGCACCTGAAAGAGCTCGAGGCAGCAGGAGCAGAGCCAGGCACTCCGCTCGATGGAGTAAGGGACGACCCGCCCGTCTTCCCGCACGTAGAAGCGGGGGTCCAGGAAGTTGGCGTGGTTCGCGGTGTGGACCCGGTAGAGCTCGTCGTAGTCCTCGACCTCGGCCCCCAGCCGGCGCGCCCACCGCATCTGAATCCTTCGCTCGGTGTCGTCCGCCCGGGACCATCCCGGGGGAACGCGCGGCACGAATGCCGGATCCGTGATCATGGCCTCCATGTCCTCCCGGCCGGCGGTCCTTGGAGGATGGAAATCCACCCTGCGGATCCGGCCCGACGGGGACAACCCCGTGTCGTCCAATGGGAAGGAGCTGACGACGAGAAACAGACCGTTCCGGTCCGACTGCCGGTACCAGCCCCCCTGCCGGCCGCAGGTGTCGTCCCAGACCTCCGGGGCCACGCTGGAGATGCGGTTGATCTCGTCGAGCGGGGTGCAGACCACCCCCTTGGCCGATTTGAGGCGGACGCCGCGGGCGGCCAGGTCCCGGCGCAGGCGGGACTCGGTTTGCGGGTCGATCCAGTAGATGTGCTTCTCGTAAACGGCTTGAGGCTTCATGGCTGGGCCTCGCTTCGAATCATGCGTGTCGGCGTTGCTCGGCGGCGGCTTGGAAAACGAGGTTGCATTTTCCCGGGGCTGTTATATCGTGATTGACACAAAGCCTTGCCGGCCCGGGCGGGCCGCAGCATAGCGCTCCTGGTCGAGCATGAAAAGGGGGACTTGAAAACCCATTGTTTTTCCAGCTCAAAACGGTTGAGGACGTCTTGGGGATCTTGGAAGGCCTCGAGGGGGTGTCCGGCCGCACCATCGCCCCTCTCTCCGCGGCCCTCCACCGCGTCCTGGCCGAGGACGTGGTCTCCCCCGAGGCCCTCCCCGGCTTCCAGCGCGCCTCCATGGACGGGTTCGCCGTCCGCGCCCGGGACACCTTCGGGGCCGCGGAGAGCCTGCCCGCCTTTCTGCAGGTGACGGGCGAGATCGGCATGGGAACGGCTCCGACCGAGGCCGTGGGTCCGGGGCAGGCCGTGCGCATCGCCACGGGCGGCATGCTCCCGGAGGGGGCCGACGCCGTGGTCATGGTGGAGTACTGCCACGCCCCGGACGCGGGCACGGTGGAGGTGTCCCGCGCGGTGTCGCCCCTGGAGAACGTCATCGGGCCCGAGGACGACGTCCGAAAGGGCGAGCGGGTCCTCGCGGCGGGCACGCGGCTTCGCCCCCAGGAGCTGGGGGTGCTCGCAGGCCTCGGCCTGGAGGAGGTGCCGGTGCTCCCGGCCCCGGTGGTAGCCGTCCTCTCCACGGGCGATGAGCTCGTCCCGGTGAACCGTCCCCCCCGGCCGGGTCAGGTCCGCGACATCAACAGCCACACCCTGTCCGCCTTCTGTACCCGATGGGGCGCCGAGCCCGTGGGTCTGGGTCTGGTCCGGGACCATTTCGAGCAGCTCCGCGACCGCCTGGTGCAGGAGCTGGAGCGGGCCGACTCGGTCTGGATCTCCGGAGGCAGCTCCGTGGGCACCCGGGATCTCACGGTCCAGGTGCTCGAGTCCGTCGAGGGCATGGAGATTCTGGCCCACGGGGTGTCCATCAGCCCCGGGAAGCCCACCATCCTGGCGCGGCTGGGCCCTC
>CAYYVD010000308.1:0-5845 GCA_964475045.1 uncultured Desulfobacterales bacterium
GGGCCTGCGGCATCGGGGAGTCCGTGACCACCTGCATCTGCCGGGCCGTGGCCAATGCGATCTACAACGCCACCGGCGCCCGGGTGGACTCCACGCCGTTCAAGCCGGAGAAGGTCCTGGCGGCGCTCGAAGCGGTAAAGGGCGCGCAGGCGGGCCGGGAGGGGACACCATGAAACCGTTCGACTACATTCGCGGAGACAGCCTGGAGGGGACCCTCGAGGCCCTCGAGCGGTACGAGGGCCGCGCCCGGCCGCTGGCCGGTGGGACCGATCTCCTGGGAGGGCTCAAGGACGCCATCCATCCCGCTTCCCCGGAGGCCCTGGTGGACCTCAAGTGCCTTCAGGGGCTGAGCGGCGTGGAGGAGCGGACCGGCGGGGTGCACATCGGCGCCATGACCCGGCTTCGCGACATCGCCCGGGACCCGATCCTGAAGGAGCGCTTCCAGGCGCTCTGTCAGGCGGCCGAGTCCGTGGCCTCGCCCCAGATCCGCAACATGGGCACCCTGGCGGGCAACCTCTGCCAGGAGCCGCGGTGCTGGTACTACCGAAACCCACACAACACCTTTCACTGCGCCCGAAAGGGCGGCGCCCGGTGTAACGCCCTCACCGGGGACAACCGTTTCCACTCGGTCTTCGGCTCCATGCGGGTGGGGCCCACTCCGTGCATGGCTGCCTGTCCCGTGGGAACGGACATCGCCGCCTACCTGGACCTCCTGCGCGAAGGCCGGTTGGACGAGGCCGCGGCCTTGATCCTCGAGGTCAACCCCATGCCTGCGGTCACGGGCCGGGTCTGCCCCCACTTCTGCGAGGGCGCGTGCAACCGGGGTGGGTTTGACGAGCCCGTCTCCGTCCGCGGGATCGAGCGCTTTCTGGGCGATCACATCCTGGCCCATCCCGAGCGGTTTCTCCCCCCGCCTGCGAAGGAGAGCGGAAAGGCCGTGGCCGTGGTGGGCGCCGGTCCCTCGGGCCTCGCCGCGGCCTGGTTTCTGCGGCGCTCTGGGCACCGGGTCACCGTGTTCGACCGCATGGACCGGGCCGGCGGCATGCTCCGCTACGCCATCCCCTCCTTCCGGCTGCCCAAGGACGTGGTGGACCGCGTCGTGGGGTTCCTGGAGTCTGCGGGTGTGGCGTTCGCCCTGGGAGTGGAGATCGGCACGCCTCCCTCGGGACTCCTGGAGGAGTACGACGCCGTCTACGCGGCCGGCGGGGCCTGGTCCACGCCCGCCATCGGCCTCCAAGGGGGGGAGCATACCACCAGCGGGCTCGTCTTTCTCACCTCCGTTCAGCAGGGGAACGCCGTTGCTCCCGGAAAGCGGGTCCTGGTCGTCGGCGGCGGCAACGTGGCCGTGGACGCCGCGGTGACGGCCAGGCGTCTGGGCGCCGATGAGGTGGTCATGGCCTGTCTGGAGCGCAGAGAAGAGATGCCCGCCCTGGAGGACGAGGTGCGCCACGCCCTCGAGGAGGGGGTGGTGCTCCTGACATCCCTGGGAGCTTCGGGGGTCCTCACCCAGGACGGACGGGTCACGGGGGTGGAGCTCACGGCCTGCACCTCGGTCTTCGACCCTGAGGGCCGTTTCGCCCCGCGCTTCGACGCGGCTCAAAAGCAGACCGTGGCGTGCGACGCCGTGATCCTGGCCGTGGGGCAGCGCCCGGACGGCACCCTGCGCGACCCGGGCATGGAGACCTCCGGGGCGTTTGTGGACCCGGACACCCAGGCCACACGGGTTCAGGGCGTCTTTGCCGGCGGCGACGCGGTCTCCGGGCCCGCCACCGTGGTCGAGGCGATGGCGGCCGGAAGGCGGGCAGCCCGGGGAATCAACGCGTTCCTGAGCACTGCGGAGCCCGGCGGGAGCCGGCCGCCGAAGCTCCTGAACCGGTTCGGGGAGGGGGCACTGGCGCCCTCGGCCCGGCAGGAGGTCGAGCCCCGGCCCGCTGAAAAGCGCACCGTGGACCGGGAGGACCTGGGAGGCCTGGAGGCGAAGCAGGTGGTGAACGAGGCGAACCGGTGCTTCAACTGCGGTTGCGTGGCGGTCTGCCCCTCGGACCTCGCCCCGGTCCTGGCCGCCCTGGAGGCTCGAATCATCACGTCGAAACGCACGCTTCCCGCGGAGGCGTTTTTCGCGGCCAAGCCCCTCTCCTCCACCGTGCTGGAGGACGGGGAACTGGTCACCGGCGTCTTCATCCCCGATGCAGAGGGCCTGAGGACGAGCTATCTGAAGTTCCGCATTCGAAACGCCATCGACTTTCCCATCGCCGGCGCGGCCGTGGCGCTTCACATGGAGGGCGACACGGTGCGCGCGGCCCGGATCGTCCTCGGGGCCGCGGCCCCGGTCCCCCTGCGCGCACGGCGGGCCGAGCGGACCCTCGAGGGAAAGACGCCCGGAGAGGCGGAGGCCGCGGAGTCCGCGACGGCCGCATTGGAGGGAGCCATACCCCTGGCGAACAACGCTTACAAGGCCCACGTCCTTCAGGCCCTGGTCAAGCGGGCGATCAAGAAGGCCTTGGAATAACGCACGAACGTACGCCGCCTATGGAAGAGGCCATACTCGTCACAGAAGGTCTGAGCAAGGATTTCGAGGGGCTGACGGCGCTTTCCGAAGTGGACTGCGTGGTTCGGGAAGGGTACATCTATGGATTGATCGGCCCCAACGGGTCCGGAAAAACGACCTTTTTCAATCTCGTCTCGGGTCTGTACCCGGCGACGGGCGGTCGCATCCGCTTTCAGAACCGCGATATCACCGGACTGAAGCCCTACCTGATTTCCAAGCTGGGAATCGCCCGGACCTTTCAGAAGAGTCTGGTGGCGCCCACCATGACATGCATAGAGAACGTCATGAGTGGGGCCCACGCTCAGAGCCGATTCGATCTTTTGGGAACCTACTTGCGGCTTCCATTGACGGTGTCCAAGCAGGAGAGGGATATCCGTGAGAGGGCGCAGGAGTATCTGCGCCTTGTCGGCCTGGAGGGATACGAGGATCGGTGGGCCGAGGAGCTGGTGTGGGTCGAGCTTCAGCTCCTACAGATTGCGCGCGCTTTGATTGGCGCACCACGACTCCTGCTCCTGGACGAACCCACTGCGGGGATGGGGCCGGACGAGTCCATGCGTGTGGCCGCATTGATTCAGGATATTGCCGGGAGGGGGATCACCGTGATCCTGGTCAGCCATGACATGAGCCTGGTCTCTGATCTGGCGGACTGGACCGTTGTCCTGAGCTACGGTGTGAAGATCTGCGAGGGGCCTCCCGAGGAGGTTCAGCGGGACACGAAAGTCCTGGAGGCGTACCTTGGAAGCGAGTGAATCCCCGCTGCTGAAGATCGAGCACCTCTCGGTCTTCTACGGGCACATCCGCGCACTCGCAGAGGTCGACGTCGAGGTGGCCCGGGGGGAGTTTCTCGCTTTGATCGGTGCGAACGGCGCCGGAAAGTCGACTCTCCTGGAGTCCATCCTGGGTCTCCATCGAAATCGAACGGGTGAGATTCGGTTTCAGGGCCGGGACATCACCCATCTGCCCACGGAGCAGATCGTGGCCGGTGGCATTGCGCTGTGCCCCGAGGGGCGTGGAATCCTCCCGGAAATGAGCGTGAGGGACAACCTGCTCTTGGGCGCGTACCACAACCGGTCCGGAATCGCGTCCGGACTTGAGAGGGTGTACCAGTACTTCCCCTCCCTGAAGGCGAGCGGAGGCCGCAAAGCCGGGGCGCTGAGTGGCGGGCAGCAGCAGATGCTGTCGATCGGCCGCGCCATCATGGCGTCCCCGACGCTCCTGATGATGGACGAGCCCTCTCTCGGGCTGGCCCCCATTGTGGTCAACGAGTTGTTCAAGATTATTCGAGCGTTCGCGGAAGCCGGGCACACGATTGTCCTTTCCGAGCAAAACGCCATGAAAAGCTTGCAGTATGCGCAAAGGGCCTACGTGTTCGAGATTGGCAGGATCGTTCTGGAAGGCCGATGCCAAGACCTGAGCAAAAACACCAAAATCGTGCAGGCCTATCTGGGGGCCCGAAAGAGGGGTTGAAACATCCGTACCCGTTGTTGCGTGTGTGAGGCTGCCTTTGGACATTTTTCTTGCTCAACTGATCAACGGACTTGCCCTGGGAAGCATGTACGCCCTGCTGGTCACGGGGTTCAACCTGCTCCTCCTTGTGGCCGGAGTTGTTCAGTACGCATACGCACACATTGTTGTCATCGGCATGTATGTGGCCTGGGGCGTCCTCAAAGCGACGGACGGCAACCCCTGGCTTGCGGTACCGGCCGCCGTCCTGGCTTCCACCATTTTGAGCATGATGACCGAACCCCTGTTCAGACCGCTGACCCGGAAGGGAGCCGTCAATCAAAGCCTCGTCATGTCCATCGGAATCTCCCTCATCCTGACGCACATCATGGCCACGCAGCTGCACCACGGCGTCCCCATCTCTTTTCCCGAAAGCTTCTCGGCCAACCGAGCCGTCTTTCAGTCGGGTGCCGCAGCCGTTTCCATGGGGCAGGTGCTCACCTTCATCGGCACCATCTTTTCGGTGGCCCTCTTTCTGTACCTGTTGAATCGAACCATGACGGGCCGGTCTCTGCGGGCCATGGCCCAAAGCCCTTTCGTGGCCCGGCTGCTGGGCATCCCCATGGTCAAAATGGGGCTGGCGAGCTACGGAATCGCGGGCTTTCTCGGAGGCGTGACCGCCGTGTTCTTCGCCATGGCCCTGGGATCCGCCTCACCGACCCTGGGAGACACCCTCGGGCTGAAGGTGATCGCAACGGTTCTCTTCGCGGGCGTCGGAAACCTTCTGGGCGGCATGTTTTGCGGTTTGATCCTGGGGGTGACCGAGTGCATCGCCACGGGCTATCTGCCCGGACACTGGACCAACGCCATTGCCTTTTCCATGATCATGGTTGCCGTGTTCATCAAGCCGGAAGGCCTCTTCGGAGCTCGAGCATAATGAGCGGAACATGTCGTTTGTGCTGATTCAGTTCATCAATTTCACGGTGATGTACATCCTGCTGAGCTGGGCCATCTACCTGCCCTATCGATGCGGTCAGCTCTATCTTGCCCCGGTGTACACCATGGCGGCCGGGGCCTATTTCGCCGCATATGCAGCCGTCTCCTGGCACTGGCCGATTTGGCTGGCCTTGACGGTCACTCCGTTCGTGGGGGCGCTTTTCGCCTTCATCCCGGCCCAGGGGCTCAAGAGAGCACCGGGCTTCACAACGGCCGTGGTCTCCCTGGGGTTGATCTTCGTGCTCCAGACCATCATCCAGAATCTCAAGTTTCTGGGCGGCATCGCAGGCTTCTTCGGCATCCCCATGATGGAAATGCCGCTGGTCACCTCCATGACCGTTCTGGTCATCTCGGGCATCATGGTCTACCGATTGGATCATTCTCGCATCTGCCGGGCCGCAGAGCTGATTTACTACAACCGAGAGGGCACCGAGTGCCTCGGGATCAACGCCGGGCGCGTTTCGATTCTCCTGCAGACCGTTGCGGGCGCCCTTGGGGGCCTTGCGGGTGCCCTGTTTGCCTTCACGCTGGGGACCATCACGCCCGACAACTTCGGGTTCCATCTGCTTCTCATCGCCTTCCCCATCGTTTTCATCGGGGGAAACTTCACCATGTGGGGTATTCTGGTGTTCGCCGCCATTCTGTGGGGCCTGCCTCTCGTCCTCCCGGAGGCGATTGCTCAATGGAAGGACTACATCTATGGAGGCCTTTTGATCGTTGTTCTGATCGCGAGGCCGGAAGGCGTTGTCAGCAAACGTACCGTGAGAAAGGCAACCGGCTTTTTCCCAAAGCGGTTTGGGCGGTCCATGGGAAATGCACGTTCACCATTAACGTAGAAAGGGGTCTGAAAATGACAAA
>CAYYVD010000309.1:0-5824 GCA_964475045.1 uncultured Desulfobacterales bacterium
TTCAGAGTGTGCTCTTCCGATCTGCTGGATCATCGAGCGACCTCGTTCCCTGGAGGCATCCAGTTTTCTTTGAGACTCTTCGATGCCGTTCTGTACGATTTCAATCGTTTCGGGATCAGCATCCGGCGTTTTCAAAAGTTCTTTGTGTTTTGCTTGCAACTTCTGAATTTGATTCCAGTAATACCCTTCTCGATCAGACTTTCTCCTTCTTTCCTGTTCCTTTTTCAGCAATTCGCTTTGAATCTTGTCAAGCTGGTTACAAACGTCTTCTTCAGCAACACCTTGCCTTTTCGCAATCTCAACGATATCCCGGCTTTCGAGAGGCTCGTAGTGAATGAGGACGATTCGTAAGATCAGGCGATCCAGTGAGGACAGCTTCTCCATTTCATCGAAGAGAAAACTCAACTTGTGGTGGTTTCGCGACCACTCCACCGCCATCTCAGTCGTATTTTCTGATAGAGATTCTATCCCCAACGGATACCCGGTCGAAGTGAATTCCAGGGAGACGGGACCGAACTCCGATTCCTTTCGAAGGGGATCCGTCCGTGTGCTCTCCCGTCTCAACCAGTCAATGGTCTGGTTCCGCGCACACCGCTGGAGCCACGCCTCCAAAAGCTCCAAGTGGGTGACGCGTGCGAGGTGCTCTCCCTCCATGAAGCGGGAGGCGAGGGTCACGAAGATCTCCCGCACGACCTCCTCGTCGCTACTGAGGTCGAGTCGATCATATCGCATGAGGGTCTTGCGGATGGCTTTGTGCAGGAGGCGGCTGTACCTCCGGAAGAATTCCTCCCAGGCCTCTTTCCTGTGATGGCAGCACTGTTGGAGGAGTTCTTCCAGAGAAAGGAGGCGGGATGAGCACATGTGACCATCTTGGGGAGTCATCGTCCGAGTCATCTTCACCCGTGCAAAGTGCCTGAACAGAGCGCTCGGCAACGCAAGCGCCCCACCCGCCAAGGGTTCTGAGCAGAGGATTTGTGATGGATATGGCGTCAAAACGTACAATCCAGAGGCTCAATTGTCAATGCTCAAAATCCCCATTCAAGCCTTGATCGGCACCAATAACGGATGAGTCTGCATTTCCTGCATCAAACGGCATACTTGCGGCTGACTTCCCCCAAGACCAACTTATCGAGCCCTTTGCGGTGCTTCAACAGGTGCACGCGGAACCCCATCTCCCGCAAACCGCGCGCAAAACCGCTGTCGATATGGAGCTGAACCAGAACGAGTCCGTTCGGAGGTTGAAAACGTTTTTCAATGCAGCGCAGCGCTGCTCCTTGATTGTCCAGTTCCCCGTCCGACACCATGATGGCGGTAAACGGCCTCCGGGCCTCTTCTGCCGCCCGGTGCAGGACGTCGGCTCCAAGCACGGTCTTCCCCCCTTGATAGTCGAACAGGCCCTCGTACAGGCGATCCCGCTCGGACCACCCGCACCAACCCGAGTAGCGCGTGGTCTCGGAGAAGTTGAGGACCGCATAGCGGAGATAGGATGCCAGGCCCTTGGACCGGAGCCAGTGAAACACGCCGAACACGGTTCGAAGGAGCAGGTCGTACAACCCCCGGCCTTCGTAGGGCTCGTAGCCCATGCTGCCCGAGCTGTCCAACAGGAAGGCCAGGTCGGGCAGGGACCGTTCGCTGCCGCCCTGCCCTGCGGGCGTGTGGACGCTCGCCTCGACCTGGTGAAAGCGAAGCGCCGGCCGGTCTCCTCTGCGAGGCAGGCACTCGACACGATGCAAACAGAGTCGGTCCGCGTCCGGCGACGAGAGGGGATCCACCGGACGGCTCAGGAGGGGGGTGACCGGGGTGTGGCCGGCGTTTTCGACGTTCGAGCGGAGTCCCAGCCCCACCGGGGAGGTTCGTCCTTCGTAGAGGACGGTCAGGGGTTTCCGGAACGGCGAAGGCCGCCACCAGACCCTGGACGTGGTGTTCTTGGGAATGAGCTCGAGGAACAGAGACGCCAGTTTTCCGGAGAGCGCCGGCCAGTGGGTCTTGTTCCGCAGCCAGGCCGCGAGGAACTCGGGGCCGCGCTCCACAGGAAAGAGCTCCATCGCCACCTGGACCTCCCGGGGATCCGTGCGGAGGGGAAGCTTCGTGTGAATCCTTGCCTCGTGCGTTGTCCGTTCCCCCCACAGCTCGAGGTTCAACAGCATGAACACGAGGTAGAGCCTGGAGAGCGCACCTGCGATCGACAGCTCCTTGAGAAAGAAGAGGGCCTGGGCGTCTGCATAACCGGATGTGGGGTCCTCGAGGGAGAGCACCGTGTCCACGATCACATCCGCGACCATGTTGCTGAGGATGCGGACCTTCCTCTCCAGCTCGGTGCCTTTGGCTCTGGGAAGTCTTTTTCGAACCGCCATGCCCACGCTCTCCGTGATCCGGTACTCCCCGTCGGAGTCGAAGGGGCAGACCTCCCAGTGGCCGAACTCGTGCAGGAGGAGACCCCGCGCCATGGTCCTCTGCTGCCCGCCTTGAATCCCCAGGGACGCCAGACGGCGCTCCGCATCGGGAGCGAGACCGACATGCACCACCCAGTTGTCGAGACGAATGGCCGTTTCAACCAGGGGCGGACAGGCCCTTCGCTCGAGCTCCAGCCGCCAGAACCTCTCCTCCGCCATGCGGCGAATCGTGGAGATCACCGGTTCCCCCTTTCTCCCTGGGAGCGATCCTTCCTCATGAATTCACCGTTTCCTGCTCCGGCCTGAGGTTGGCCCGGACCATGGCCGGATCGCAGACCCATGGATCCTTTTCCAGCAGGTGCTTCTGAAGGGTCTTCCACTCGCTCAGGATCAAGGCCTGCCCCTGCGAGATCCGGTGCATGAGCTCGCCCACATCGGAACCGGGCTGCACCAGGGGCAGGAACCGCTCCCTGTAGATCCAGGCGAGAATGCGGCGAATGGCGGTCCACCGGTCACCCCAGAGGGGTTGAGACCGGCTGCCCGCGGTACGAAGCCAGAGCGGGTTGAGGTAGAGCTTGGAGTAGAGGAGGAAGGGTGCGGCCTGGAAGATGTCCACCGGAAGGACCTCGGGCCTCTCGTCGGCACTCGACTTCCACACGCGGAACAGGGCCAGGGCCTGGGCCATGTGCTGAAGCCGGATCAGGATGCGTGCGGAGGGCGCCATGATGTTGCCGCAGAGGTTGAAGAAGGCACCGTGGTGGTGGCATCCCTCGCACACCTCGGGCGACAGGGCAATGGACTCCTTGGTCCCGCGGGGCGCACGAATGCAGTAGCTCAGCCCGGAAAGATAGTTGAGGAACAGCCTCGCCCGCGGGTGAACACGGACCTTTGCCACGGCTCGGCTGAGTCGAACCACGTGGTCGAAGAGGTCCTCGCCCTGGGCACCTCCGCCTTTCCCCTCCTTGGCCGCTGCCGGAAGCGACCTCCGATCGCCGCCGGGAGCCTGGGAGAGCATGACCTGGACGTCGTGCTTGCTCTGGGGAAAGGCGTCGATGGGAACCTCGATGGTCATGCGGTCCCGAATGGCGGGGTCCAGCTCTTGAACCCGATAGAGCTCCCCTTCGTTGATCGTGAGCACCCGCAGCTGGTAGCGCCCCCCCGCCCAGGGCCTGCCCATCTCCACGGATACCCCCTGGACCTCCAGCTCCCGGTCCAGCAGGGCGATCAGCAGCGACTGAATCACCGCGGGCGCGCGGTTCACCTCGTTGAGCACCACCCCGGGCTTCATGAGGGCGCGAATGCCGGAGACGGCCTGGGAGAGGGTCTTTCGGCCTTCGAGGATGGCCGGGAAGTCCATGTCCATGAACTCGGAAGGGTTCATGGTGGGCAGGCAGGTCTTGGCATAGCACCCCTCGTGGCCGAAGAGCCCCTGCATCAGCCCGTTGGCCAGCCTCGTCTTTCCGCTCCCGGTCTTTCCCGTGATGAGCACGTCGGACTCGGTGACCGCCGCGAGCAGAAGGAGGTCCCTCAAGTCCAGGCTCACCCCGCTGTGGCTCGAGGGATAGGTACAGAGGTGGACCGAGCGGATGTATCCGCTCGTCGCCTGATCCACCGATCGCCTCAGCGTGCTCAGCATGGCGGCTTCCCGATGTATTCCGCTCCCCTCCTCCATGGGCTCCTCCCGAATCCGTCCTTGAAAAGGTCCTGACCCGTTTTGTGTTTTGCCGTATCCCCCGGTGGATAGACGACGGAACCGGTGTCGTCTTTCAAGAAAAGGCGAAAGATCTTTGGAATGGGGTCGTCCTTTCTGCCGAGGTCCGGTACCATGTCCCACGATCAACGCCCGAGAGAGCCCGTGGCCCTCGATCCGAATCCAGGGGAGGCGCATCATGACCATGCTGGGAATCATGAGCGATGTCCACGCGAACCTCGCCGCGCTGAAACAGGCCCTTGCCGTCTTCGAGTCCTCGGGCGTGGGCCCGGAGGCGATCCGCGTGTGCGGGGATGTGGTGGGGTACGGCCGGGAGCCGAACGCCTGTTGCGACCTGATTCGAGAGCTCGGTTGCGTGGTCGTGGCCGGCAATCATGATCACGCAGTGGCGGGATGTTGCGAGTACCGGGAAACCCACTCCCCGGAGGCGGTCCGCGATATCGACCGCACCCGGAGCGTGATCACGCCCGAGAACCTGGCGTGGCTTCGAGGCCTTCCCCTCACCCACAGCGAGGGAGACCTCCTGTTCGTTCACGCCTCTCCCGTGGAGCCGGAGACCTGGCCCTACCTCATGCCGGGAAGGCCTCTCGAGGGGAGCGGCTGGCAGGGCATTCAGACCGTCTTCAACCGCATGGAGCACGCACTCTGCTTTGTAGGACACAGCCACATCCCGAAGCTCTTCATCGAAAAAGGGTGGTATCGCATCAAGGTGATCGAGCCGAGCGAGCGAACGTACCGGCTGGAGCGATTCCGGGCGGTGGTGAACGTGGGGAGCGTGGGAGTGCCCCGAAACCGCAGGCAACGCGCCGCGGTGATGATCTACGACCCCTGCGCAAGGGAGCTCTTCATCGAGCGGTTCACCCTGTCCCGGCCTGGAAGGAGCGGCCCTCATCTCCTCGACCTCTCGAGGGCGTCGGATTGCTGAAGGAACCGAAGCAGCTCCTTTCGGTCGGTCCGGCCCTGAAAAAAGGCGTTCACCGCCTGCTGCCGCAGGGGCACCATGCCGTCCCTCACGGCCTGGACCTGGAGGGCGGCCGCCCCCTTTCGAGCGCGAAGGACTGCGCGAAGGCCCCGGGTCGAGACCATCACCTCGTGAAGCCCGACGACGCCGTCATACCCGGTGCCGAGGCAGGCGTCGCAGCCCTTGCCCTCAGCCGCCTTCAGGCCGTCCGTGCCGCCCTGGTCGCCCCTCGGGATCGCGTCGGGCCCGACGATCGATGCCATCTCCTGAAGAAGGGCCGATGAAACCGGCGTTTCCTCTTTGCAGGCGCTGCAGATCCCCCGCATGCTCCAGAGACCCATCACCGCAGCGACGGCCGTGGAGAGATGGACGGGGTGCATGCCCATGTCGCTCGCGCGAACAAGCGCCTCTGCCGCATCCCGGGCCGTGATCCCGCTCAGGACCAGGTGACCGGCCAAGGCCGCCTCCACAGCCAGGGACAGGGTCTCCTGGTCCCGCAGAAAGCCCGTTCGAACGACGTCCGGGTCTGTCTGGAGAACCGCGCGCATCGCCCTGACCTGGTCCAGGCCGATGCGCGGTTTGATGGCCACGCCGCCTCCCCGGGCTTCGGCCTGCTCCCCCTCATCCGGGATGGTACAGATGCGAAGCTCGGGGCGATCCAGGTGCAACGCCGCAGCCTGAAGAACCTCGGCCACGCCCTTGCCGCCGCCACTGCAGACCAGGACCAGGCCCGCGGAGAACAGGGACCGGCTGAACGCC
>CAYYVD010000310.1:0-5816 GCA_964475045.1 uncultured Desulfobacterales bacterium
CTGCGGATGCGGCGGCCTCGAACTTCGCTCCCCGCGCTCTTTACGAATACGGGCTTTTTCCGGTGAGCCACACCGTCCTGGACGGACCGGCGGGGCTGCTCACGGTTCTCCTTGCACGTCACCCTGCACCTGGTTCGGGGTGCAGGGGGTACCGCCCTTCATGGAGGAGAGGATCCCATGAAACGCGACCGGAAGCCCATCCGCCTTGCCACGGTGGCCCTACTGACCGCCTGCGGGCTCTTTTTTCTGCTGGGTACGGCCGCCGTCTTTCTGACCGGGTATCTGCTGCGGCAGCATGCCCTGGAGGACGCCGAGGCCCGGGCCCGCACCCACCTCAACCGGAACATGGCCGTCCACGCCTACTTCGCCGAGGAGCTCGAGCCGGCCGTGTTCGACCTGATCCGGGCCTTTCGAGACCCGGATCGATTCGACCCCACCTGGATGTCGTCCAGCTTTGCCCTTCGGCGGATCCGAGCCCATCTGCACCCCCTGCCCGGGGGGCGCGAGATGGGCCTCTACAAGGAGTGTGCCGTAAACGCGCGGTCCCCGGAGAACGAGGCTGATCCGTGGGAACGGGCGTTCTTGAACGACCTCGACGACGATCCCCGGCTCATGGAAACCGTCACCACCCGCACCATCGACGGCCGTCCCTTCCTGGTGCTCATGCGGCGGGGTGAGGTCATGGAAAAGGACTGCCTTCGCTGCCACGGCGATCCAGCGAAGGCCCCGGCCGAGCTGGTGGATCGTTACGGCCCGGATCGGTCGTTTCACCGCCGGGTGGGCGTGGTGGCGTCGGCTCTTTCCGTGAGGGTTCCCCTGGATTCGATCTACTCCTGGGCCAACCGGCTCACCCTGCCGGTTTCGATCATTTTTTTGATCCTGTTTCTGGTCCTTTTCGCAGTCCAGTATGGGATCAACCAGAGAATGTTCATCGCCCCACTGGAGGCCATTCGAAAGAAGGCCCGGGAGATTGCGCAAGAGGCCGGGAGCGGTGACGTGGAAAGCGTTCCCGCGCCGTTCGGCCGGGAGCTCCAGGCGCTCACCGACGAGATCAACGAGATGATCCTTCGCCTGGACGCGTCGTTCAAAGATCAGGAGGCGCGAATTCAGGAGCGGACCGCCGAGCTGACCCGCGCGAACGAGCGGATGGGAAGAGAGATCCAGGAGCGCCGGGAAGCGGAGAAGCGGTTGCGGGAAAGCGAGGCGCGGTTTCGCCTTCTCGCGGAAAGGATGCCGGACGCGATCATGATGCTCGATCCGAAAGGCCGGGTGCTCTTTGCCAACCCGGCGGCCGAGACCTTTTTCGGCAAGGACCGGACCCGCCTGGAGGGAAGCCGTTTCGATTTCCCCGTGGTGGCCGGGGAGACCACGGAGCTCGAAACCACACGCGGCACCGGGGAAACCGCCACGGCCGAGATGCGCGTGGTGGAGAGCGTTCTGAACAACGAAGCCGTCTACATCGCCTCGCTGAGGGACATCACGGAGCGCAAGTCCGCTGGAAACGAGCTCAAACGCCTTGCAGCAGCCATCGAGCATGCAGCCGAAAGCGTGCACGTCACCGACATGGAGGGGAACATCATCTTTGCCAACCCGGCCTTCGCCCGTATCACGGGATACCCCCTCGAAGAGGCCCGGGGCATGTGGGCGGGGCTCCTGCGATCGAGCGAGCATTCCAGGGAAGAGATGCGACGCCTGTGGAACGGCGTCAAGCAGGGGAGGGTCTGGTCGGGCAACCTTCGAGGCGTCAGGAAGGACGGGGAAGGCTTCGAGGTGGCGGCCACCCTCTCCCCCGTGGAGGGCCATCGGGGGAAGATCGAGAACGCGGTCATGGTCATGCGGGACATAAGCCAGGAGACGGCCCTGGAGCGCCAGCTCCGGCAGGCCCAGAAGATGGAGGCCATCGGCACGCTGGCCGGGGGCATCGCCCATGACTTCAACAACATCCTCTCCGCCATCCTGGGGTACACGGAGCTGACCCTCAGGAACCTGCCCAGGGACAGCGAGGACCGGGCGAACCTCGAGGAGGTGACCCTGGCCGCAAGGCGCGCGCGGGACCTGGTCAGGCAGATCCTGGCGTTCAGCCGGCGGGCCGAGGAGGAGTTCCAGCCCATCGAGCTTCACCTCATCGCAAAAGAGGCCTTCAAGATGCTACGGTCCTCCTTGCCCAGCGATATCGAGATGCACCAGGACATTCGAAAGTGCATGCCCGTCATCGGGGATCCGACCCAGCTCTACCAGGTGATCATGAACCTCTGCACGAACGCCAGCCAGGCCATGGCCGGGCAGGGCGGGTCTTTGTCGTTGGGCCTGGAAGAGGTGGAGTTCTCCGCCGATGAAGCGGCCCGAAGGGAGCTGGACAGGCCGGGCATGTACCTGAAGCTGACGGTGCAGGACACCGGCCATGGCATTTCGCCGGCCATTCTGGACCGCATCTTCGAGCCTTACTTCACCACCAGGGAAAAGATCAAGGGCACCGGCCTGGGGCTCTCCGTGGTCCACGGCATCGTGAAGGCGCACAAGGGGAGCATCGCGGTGGAAAGCCGGCCGGGGCAGGGAACCACCTTCACCGTGCTGTTTCCGGCGGCCGATCTGGAGCCTCCTGATGCGTCCAGGACCCCGGAGGCCGGGACGCCTCCGACAAAGAACGAGAGCATTCTGATCGTGGACGACGAGCGAATCCTGGCCGTTATGCTCCGGCAGATGCTCGAGAACATGGGCTACCGGGCTGAGGTGGCGACCGACAGCCGGAAGGCCCTGGAACGTTTCCGGGCCGATCCCGGGCGCTTCGACCTCGTGATCACGGACATGACCATGCCCCGCATGACGGGCGACCGCCTGGCCCGGGAGATGTTGTCCATACGACCCGGTCTGCCCGTGATCCTCTGTACGGGGTTCAGCGAGCGGATCGACGAGACCCGGGCCCGAGCGCTGGGGATCCGTGCATTCCTGCTCAAACCCCTGGTGAACGCCGAGCTGGCCGGCACCATCCGGCGCATTCTCGATGAAAACAAGGGTTCCGGCTGACCTCCGCCGCCTTCCTGGGAGGGCCGCCCTTCGCACACCGCCAATCATCAAGGAGAGCCATGGAGCATATTCTCATCGTGGACGACGAGGCGTTCATATGCAGCCTGCTCTCGAAGGTTCTGACCGGCAGGGGCTACCAGTGCGATACGGCCCCAAACGCGGCCGCAGCCCGCCGTCGCCTGCAGGAGAAGGCCTTCGACCTCGTTCTCTCGGACATCGATATGCCGGGGGAGTCGGGGCTCGAGTTCATCCAGGACGCATTGGCGTCCTATCCGGACATGGCCGCCATCATGGTGACCGCCACGGACGACCTGCACACCGCCGAGTTCGTGCTCGAGGCAGGCGTGTACGATTACGTCACCAAGCCCGTCGAGTCGAGCCGGATCGTTACCAGCGTGTACAATGCACTCCAGCGCCGGAGGCTCGAACGCGTCCAGAAGAGCTACAGCCGGGAGCTCGAGCAGGAGGTTGCCCAGCGGACCGAAAAGCTTCAAAGGGCCCTGGACGGCACCATCCGGGCCATGATGCTCACGGTGGAGATCAGGGACCCCTACACGGCCGGCCACCAGCGGCGGGTCGCTCAGCTGGCCTCGGCCATCGCCCGGGAGCGCGGCTTTCCCGAGAACCGGATCACCGGGATTCGGCTCGGCGGGATGATCCACGACCTCGGCAAGCTGGCCGTGCCGGCCGAGATCCTGGTCAAACCGAGCCGCCTGAGCGAAAACGAGTTCAAGCTCATCCAGGAGCACCCCCGGATCGGGTACAACATTCTCAAAAGCGTGGAGTTCCCGTGGCCCCTGGCGGACATGGCCCATCAGCATCACGAGCGCATGGACGGCTCGGGCTATCCCCGGGGGCTGCACGGCGGGGAGATCCTGGAGGAGGCCCTCATCCTCGCCGTGGCCGACGTGGTGGAGGCCATGGCCTCCCACCGGCCCTACCGCCCGGCCCTGGGCGTGGACGCGGCCCTGGAGGAGATCCGCAGGGGCAGGGGCGAGCGCTACGATCCGCGCGCCTCCGATGCGTGCCGGGCTCTCTTCAAGGGGAATCGCTTCGCCTGGGACGACGCCTGAGCGGGCGTCCATCCGGAAATGAGGCGAGTTCACGCTTTGGAGCGCTGGCGCCGATAGTTTGGAACTTATGGTTCGAATCTCCGGATCTTCCAATAGTTCGGGTCACGGTGCAAATGCATAACTGCCATGATGGCAATGAGATCTGGTTTGATTCGAAACAAAACGCCGAAGGGGAAGGTCTTTGTAGGGCACCGTCGGACATCTCCTTCGACGAGGGTGTAGAACTCGGGATTTAACTGAATCCGGTTGAGGGCGTCTTGGACTGCTGTGACAAAACGCTTTCCGAGGCCTTTTTGCTGCGATTCGTACCACACCGCGGCGTCAACCATCTCTGAGTCAGCTTCAGGATGGAAGCGAATGGGCTTCATGTGAGTGCCGCATATGCCTTCGCAAACACATCGGCGGCATCGCGCAACTCGACCGTGCTTTCGTCCATTTCCCGGCACCGCCTGAGTAGCTCGTCGCGCCACGCCTGGGATAACGCCTCTCCAGGGCCCGCGTCCAGACTTTCAATCAGGCGCTCAGCCACAAACGCACGTGCCTGCGGGGGCAGAGTCAGCGCCTCCGCCACGATCTTTTCTGCTGTTGTGCTCATATCCAAAGGATACCTCCTCTTGTCGCTGTGTCAATTCCAGTTTACCCCTTCTCCTTGAAACCATGGGTGTCAAAATCCATCTTGGGGTTGGCGGCAGAGGTCCATATTTTTTCGACTCCTCCAGATTCTAAAGGAATGATTCCGATTGTAGCACTGAAGGCCATCGGATTCCAGGTTTACCCTACCAAGGCGGGCTGAGCCCGCAACCCAGCAGAGGAACAGCCGGCTCTGGGGGCCGGGGTCTTCCTCCGCTTCCTTCGCTCCCGCTGATGTCCGCTTGAAAAACCCCGGCCCCCACGCCTGCGGCCTCGGTGTGAACAATTTCTTGTTTTTTGTGACAGACCTTCACCAGTAAGACACTGCTATGAAACGGGCCATGTCAAGTAGAAAATTTCATGAACCCCCATCAAGGTGCCACCGGCAGTTTGAAATTGCCTTAAACCTGGTCGTTTGAAAATGTTGGTTTAAACAGAACATAAGCGCATAACGAAATGGCTTGACATTCATTAGTCAATAGCGAAAATTATTATCCATTATTTGGGTTTTCGCTTAACCACCCCTGCCAGGAGGGCCCATCCCGTGAAAAATGTATCCTACCTCCGAGTCTCCACCGACGCCCAGGACACGGCCAAGAACAAGCTCGCAGTACTCACCTTCGCCAATGAAAAGGGCCTCGGCCAGGTGGATTTCGTCGAGGAGAAAGTGAGCGGCAAGAAGCCGTGGCGTGAGCGCAAGATCAAGGGCGTCTTGGACAGTCTCGAGGAAGGCGACAGGTTGATAGTGCCCGAGCTTTCGCGGCTGGGGCGGTCTACACTCGAGGTGTTGGAGATCCTGAAAGCGGCCAAGGACAAGAGAGTGGATGTGTTCGCGGTGAAGGAGGGCCTCGCGCTCAACGGTGACGGCATGACGGTCAAGATCATGACGACCATGCTGGCGCTGTTTGCCGAGTTGGAAAGGGACTTCATCAGCCAGCGCACGAAGGAGGCGCTCCGGGCAAGGAAGGCGGCAGGTGTGAAGCTGGGCCGGCCGAAGGGCCCCGGGAAGAGTAAGCTGGACCCCTACCGTGAAGAGATCGTGGCGCTGCTCAAGAACGGGGCTACGAAAAGGTTTGTGGCAAAGCGATA
>CAYYVD010000311.1:0-5799 GCA_964475045.1 uncultured Desulfobacterales bacterium
GCCCCCCACCATGGGCACGTCCCCGATCCCGATCTCCCGAAACCAGAGGATGAAGTTCTTGCTCTTTTCCGCTGCCATGCCGTCCCTCCCGGGCCCCCGGCCCTGTGCGCCATCCGGACCCGGAGACGCGATGTCCCGGATCCGCGTATGATTCCAAAGGCCTATAATACTTCGAAGATTTAGCACCAAACCCGCGGGTTGTCAATTCACAAAAGTTGCCGTATCATTCGAAATCGCCCGATTCGCGGGCCTTTTCGAGGTCCGCAGCACGACCCCCCGATGACGCCGGGCACGAGCTGCATGACCCCGGACGCGCAGGCGCGCTGCTCGTGCGGAAAGGCGCCCGGCCCGCGGACGGGAAGCCGGGCTCATCGAAGAAGGAGCGACATGGTTGAGTTCGAGCAGACCCTGCGACTGTACCGGCGGAACCCGCTCTACCGCCTGCAGAGCGCCATGGGGTGCCGGGACCTGTCGGCGTCGTGCCTGACCCCCGAAACCCGGGGGTCCCCATGAGAGAGGAGACCTGGACGAAGCTGCTTTGGTTCGACCTGCTCCTGCTGGCCTTCCTCATCCTGGGAACCCGGCTCGCCACTCTGCTGCACGAGCTCCTCGGCCACGCCCTCACGGCCCTGCTCGCGGGCGGGCGGGTGAACGCGGTGCGGGTCAGCCTGCTGGGCGGAGGACAGGTGCTCCACGATCTTCCGGACGGGGCCGGCCTCCTGGCCCGCGTCGTGGTGGCCGGGTCGGGGATCGCCGTCAACCTCCTGACCGGGGCCTGGGTCTTTCACCGTCTCAGGCGGGCGGAGGCCGGGCGGCTCCGCGACGGGTTCTGGATCCTGTTCGCGGGGGTCAGCCTGCTGGGCGGCACCGCCTACGCCGCCCTGGGGTTCTACTACGGGCAGGGGGACCCCGTGGCCTGGATGACCCCGGGCTCTCGGGAGACGGCCTGGGCCTGCCTCCCCTTTCTGGCGGCTGCGCCGTTTCTGGGATTTGTCGCGGTGAAGGCCTTTGCCTCCTGGGTGGCGCACTGGTTCCCTTCGCCCTCGTTCACCGGACGGCTGCTGGTCCTGACCCTCACGGCCGGAGCGGCCGCGTCCGCCTACGCCGGCCTCTACCATGCGGGCGGGTCCCGCTCCAGGGCCCTGGACGCCCCCGAGGCGGCCCGAATGGAGGCCGAACGCCGAATCGTCCGGGTCAAGCTGGAGGACCTCGTCCAACACCTCCGCCGCACCAGGCCGGAGCTCACCGATGCGGAGATTCGGCGGATCGTCGAGCAGACCCCCGTGACCATTCGGCCGGAGGAGATCCCCCGAAAGCTCCCCCTCAAGCCCGCCCTGGCGATCCTCTTCGGGGTGGGAGGCCTCGCCGCCCTGCTTCGGGCGGGCCCCGTTTCGGGGGCCGAAGCGCGCTTCGGCCCCCGGTTCGTGGTCCCGGCCTCGGCCCTGGCTGTCGGCATGATGGGGATCCTGTATGCCACCGGAGGATGGCTCTACCGCGCTCCCGGACTCCTCCCCTGACGCGGAACAGGCAGGCCCCAATGTACTACGCATTCGCCAAGCTCATGGCCCTCTTCTGGACCGCGGTCGAGGCGGCCGTTCTGGTGGCGGTTCGGCGGGGCCACCGGGTGGCCTCGGGCGGCGAGGAGCGGCAGCGGGGCGAGGTGATCGCCCTGGGCGCCGGGCTCGCCGCTGCAGGGGGGCTCCTCTTTCTGGCGGAACCCCTGGCCGGGAGGTTCCTGGACCTCGAAACCCGGCTGCCCCAGGCCCTGTTCCGCTGGGCCCTGTGGAACTTCTTCTGCACGGTGTGGGTCGTGCTCGAAGGGTGCATCATGATCTACGTATGCCGCCTCTACCGGATCCTTCGAGACTCGGCTGTCTCCTTCAGGCGGCTTGGCGGAGGGGCCGGTTGTTCAGGTGTGTGGCTGTTGGCGGCCGGGTTTCTCGGCCTGTTCCTCCTCTACCAGGCGGGGCTGCTCCACGCCGTAGACCGCTATGGGCTCGAGGCGGGCCCCGTGGTTCGCGTCTCCCTGTTCTACGTCCGCATCTGCGGACTCTTCTGGGTCCTCTTCGAGTGGGTGGTGGCCGTCCAGGGGTTCCGGGCCTACGGTCTGCTCAAGCGGCAGGGAGGGCCTTGACGTGGACTTCCTGGCCCGATCCCTCCTGTGGCTCGGCACCCACTTCAGCACGGAGGCCTATCTCCTCTCCACCAAAGTGCAGGGACTCCTGTGGAGCGCGGCGGACATCCTGCTGGTCCTGGCCTTCCTGCGCATCGCGGACGTGCTCCGGTCCCGGCATGGGGTCCGGCCCATCCGCACGCGGTACCTGCTCCTGGCGGCGACCGCGGTTCTCACCCCGGCCCTGGCCTTTGCCCCGACCTCCCGCTGGATCCTGATCCTGGAGTCCGTGATCTGCGGCGGGCAGTTTCTCATTCTCGCCGCCACCCTGCTCCTGGAGCGCACCCGCCTGCTGGGTCTGGTGCGGGAGCTGGGAAGAGGGGCATTTTTTTCTTGACATCTTCCGGCCCAATGGCGTAGCTTTCCTGAAGATTTCTAGGGCGTTGTCCCCCCTGCCCCGAACCTTCCCGAGGCGGTGAGCAACCGCCTGGTCCGCCAATCCCCAAGGAGCCATCATCTGCAGTGGAGGCGTCATGAACCGGAAACGCGAGCTTCGTCCGTCCTTGCTTCTCATTCCGCTGGCAGCCCTGCTGCTGCTCACCGCAACCGCCGCGGCCCAGAGCGAACCGGCCGAGGGCACCGGCCTGAGCAAGAGCCCCGCCGCGGCCGAGCATGACCTGAAGGCGCTCGAGAAGCTCGAGAAGATGAGCCCAGAGAAGGTGGACGAGCTGGACCGGAAGCTCGCCAAGGCCCTCACCTTGTTCTACGACCGGGAGTATGCACGCGCCCTGCCCATCTTCGAGGACATCGCGGGCACGGTGGAAACCATGGACGTGGCCTTCTGGCTCGGCTCCTGCGCGGCCAAGGCCGGGGAGACGGACCTGGCCATTCGAAAGTTCCAGGAAATGCTGGCCGTGGACCCGGACCTCCACCGGGTGAGGCTGGAGCTCGCCACGGCCTACTTCAGCCTGGGCCGGTACGCCGACGCCCGCCGGGAGCTCAACACCGTGCTCGAGGCCCAACCGCCCGACCCGGTGCGAAGGAACATCGAGAAACTCCTGGCCTCCATCGACGCCAAGACCCGCAAGGTCTACCCCAACCTCCGGTTCTCCTTGGGCATTCAAAAGGACAGCAACGTCAGCTCGGGCCCGGACGTGTCCTTCATCGACGTGCCGGGCGGCGGCACCATCGGGCCGCTCACCGACAGCCAGAAGGCCGCCCAGGACAAGGTGGCGGTCCTGAACCTCTCCGGGAACGTGCTCTACGACTTCGGCGACCGCCGGGGCTTCATGTGGAACACCACCGGAGCGGCCTACAACACCCACAACTTCGAGTTCATCGAGTTCGACTTCCTTCACTGGCGGCTGACCACCGGCCCTTGGTGGGTGAGCCCCAACAGCGTGGCCAAGCTCCCCTTCGGGTACGCCCAGAACACTTACGAGCACGACCACCTGTTCGACACCTGGGACATCTCCCCGAGCTACGAGTACTTCTTCACCCCCAGGTTCGGACTGAAGGGAACCTTCAGCTACGCCCGCGACACCTATGAGGAAAACAATCCGCCCAATGTGAAGAACGGCCAGGACAACCTGCGGCGGACCCTGGAGCTCGCCGCCAACTTCTATCTGAACCAGCGCCGGGACATCCTGACCTTCAGCGCGGCCCACGAAAACTCCAACGCCAAGGAACCGCGGTTCGGTTACGACGCCGTCCACTGGACGGCCTCCTACTTCAAGCGGTTCGAGATGTTCAACTGGGACATGGAACTCTATGCCCGGTACAAGTACACCCTGCGTCACTACGACGACGCCGCGCTCCTGTGGCCCGTGGGCGAGCACCGCAAGGACCGCAGGCACAACATCTACACGGTCGTGAGCCGCAACTTCGGCCGTCACTACTTCTCGTCCGTGTCCTTCAACTACATCGACAACGACTCCACCGTGGACCTGTACGACTTCGAGAAAATGATCTATAATCTCAGCGTGGGGTTCAAGTTCTAGGAGCGGCCCGATCATGACGCCCAGACCGGTCTCATGCCTTCTTGCTGCAGCCGTGGCGCTGTTTCTGGCGGCCGGCGACGGGTACGCCCAGAGCGAGCCCACCCCGCTCTCCTTCCTGAAGGTCTGGGAGTGGGCCAACCGGGACGCGGAAGGGACCGTTTACCTGGGCAAGGTGATCACCGTCCGGTACGAGCCGGACTCCGTGACCCCGCCCGAGTCCTACCACCCCTACCTGCTGGAGCTCACGGACGTGATCAAAACGCCCCTGCGGTCCAGCTACCGCCTGGTGCTCAAGGGGAACTCGGACACCAGCGGGGACCGTGAGGACAACCGCCGCCTCAGCCGCCGCCGAGCGGAGACCTTGAGGCGGATCCTCATCGAAGACTATTACATGGACGGCGATCGCATCACGGCCCAAGGATACGGTTCCGCGGATCCCGTGGCCACCAATGACACGGCCGCCGGGCGCGGCCTGAACCGTCGAGTCGAGATTCACGTGTACGGCGATGTGAGCCGGGCCGTGCGCTTCAGAACCTCCGAGGAGGACAATCAATGACACGAACGAGCAAACCCAAGGGCGTCATGGGCGTCCTCCTGACGGTCCTGGTTCTCGCCGCCTTCGGCACGGCCTTCGCCCAGCAGGGACGGGGCCTGGGGGTCCCTGCAAGCGCCCTTCCCGAGGACCTGCAGGGTCTGAACGTCCAGGACGTGTACGTCCCGTCGGACGCCCGGGAGGTCGGCGTACTCCACGCCCTGAACGGGCAGGTCGTGGTGGTGCACCGGGCCGACCGGACGGCCTACTTCGGCAAGCCCGGCGACAAGATCCACGAGAACGACGAGCTCAGCACCCTGGACGACTCGCGCTGCCGCGTCCGGTTCTACAGCGACGACGTGGTCAACATGGCCCCCGACACCCGGTTCGCCGTGGAGACCTTCGAGGACCGGCGCGGGGACCGGGAAAAGGACTCTGTCTTCAGCATGATCAAGGGCAAGGCCATGTTCTACGCCCTGAGGCTCTTTCGCTACAAGGAGAGCCGGTTCAAGGTGAAGACCCCCACCGCGGTGGTGGGCGTTCGAGGGACCAAGTTCGGCATTCACGTGTTCCGGCTGGACGGAAAGACCGCCCACAGCCGGGCCGTCCTCGTGGCGGACAGCGGCCGGGGCTTCGAGGCCCTGCTGGCCCAGGCCCAAGGGCGGCAGAGCGGCACGGAGGTGGCCTGCGGCGACGGCAGCCTGGACGTCACCGACCCGGCCACCGGCCAGCCCCTGGCCCAGGTCAACGCCAACGAGCAGTACAACACGGCGACCGATCGGAAGACCTACGACCCCGCGAACCGGACCCTCAACCAGATTCAGCAGGCCTCCCAGGTCCGGGAGGAGGGAGAGGGCGAGCCGGAGCCCGAGCCGCCGCCTCCCGGGGCAGGCCCCGAGCCGGGTCCCTCCCCGGAAGAGGAAGAGCCCGTTCCGGGGCCGCTCGACGTGACCGAGAACATCACGGACGTCACCACCCAGCAGGTGGGAAACGAGACCAGTGAGTCGAGGGAGGACACCTCCCGCTGGCAGCCCCCAGAGCACTGGTACTTTGCGGCCATGCTCACCAACAGGACCTGGCCCGGCTCTTACTACCTGGAGGACGTGTTCATCGGGGACGCGGGAAAGCCCGGGGAGCTCACCAAGTGGGTGGGG
>CAYYVD010000312.1:0-5796 GCA_964475045.1 uncultured Desulfobacterales bacterium
GAGAAAGCACCCGCCGCACCTGGGTGTCCTCGCAGTACGGGCACGTGATCAGCCCTTGTGCGTTCTGTTCCTCGAACGAGGCCAGGTCGCTGAACCAGCCCTCGAATGTGTGTCCCCCGGAGCACTCCAGATCAAAGGCAATCATGCGCTCTCCGTCGGTCGGCCCGGGCCGTCCGGGTACATCGCCAGGCGTTCCGATGGAACCGGGGAGGCCGGTCCGGACTCGGACCTGGGATGGCAGCAGGGGTCGGTGTGTGTCAATCGCGAGAAGGTGCTCGTCTCCGGGAGAGGCTGATTATTTCTCGGCATAGAGGACGGCCAGGATCTTGGTGCTCTGCTCTCCGTGGCACTTGACCAGGTGCGGCACCGTGGAATCGTAGTAGATGGCGTCTCCCGGATCCAGGACGTGAATCTCCTCCCCGAGACGGACCTCCATCTGTCCTTGAAGCACGAAGATGAACTCCTGACCGTCGTGCGCGGACCGCTCCTCCTCGGTCTCAGCCGGGTCCAGGGTCACCAGGAAAGGTTCCATGTGCCGGTTTCGCTTGTGGGGCGCCAGGGACTCGAACTCGTAGCCGTATTGCTTCCCTTTGGTGGAGTCGTGCCGGGAGACCACCCGCCGGTCGTGGCGGCGGACGATGGTGTAGGGCCTGTTTTCCTCTCCGGAGATGAAGTATCCCATCTTCATCTCCAGGGCCTTGGCGAGCTTGATGATGGTGCCGAGGGGCGGGGCCATCTCCCCGCCCTCGATGGCGGTGAGCGTCGCGTGATCGATGCCCGTGCGCTGAACGATGTCCTCGGGGCTCAGCCCGCGCTGGGTTCGAACCTTCCGGACGCGCTCGCCCACGTTCACCAGCTCCTCGTCTTGGGTGCCGGCCTCCGGACCGATGTTTTCCATGAAGTCCATCTCCTGATCCTTCATGGCCGACTTGTGGCTGATCTCCCCCAGGAAGTCCTCGTACCCTTCGGGCTGGTCCGCTTTGTTCCTCTCGCTGGTCATATCCGCCATCCTGTTCGTTTTGGCCGAAGCGCCCGCCGGCTCATGCTCGAAGGCCGCCGCCGTTCCGGACGAAGGCCGTTTGCTGGTCCATGGCCTCCTGATTGACCGGAATCATTCGATGATATCGTACATGCAGGGCCGGGTAAAGCGCTTTCTTGAGCAATTTCAGTCCCGCCACGGCGCTTTCCTCCGCCAGTGCCCCAGGATCATCCTGCCGGAGAGGCGCCCCAGGGTGCGAACTCCTCGACAGAGGGCTTCGCTGCCTGGTGGGGTTCATGATCCTTTTTTTCACGTTCAAAAATTCACAAGAGCGACCGTGATCCATCGCAGCCCCGCACGCCTGAACCGGGACCTGCCCGTTCCGGCGGGATCGTCTCCACGTCCGCGCCGGGTCCAGACGGGCGGCTCACGTCTCGAGAACGAAGATCACCTCCATGCGAACGCGGTACTCCTGGATCTTGCCGTCCACCACTGACACCCGCTGCTCGATCACGCGCATGCCCGTGATGTTCCGAAGTGTGGCGTTGGCCCGCTCGAAGCCCGCTTTGATCGCCTCATCGAAGCTGTTCGGCGATCCCGCGATGATCTCGGTGACCCTGGCGACTCGCTCCATGTCGACCCCTCACACTGCCTTTGCATGGGTGGTTCGGGCGCTGAACCTCGATGCGGCTCAGGCGTCCGGGTCGGGCCAGTCCAGGTCCGTGAGCAGCTCCGGGTTTTCGGTCATGTCCTTCCAGAGAAGCTCGAACAGCGCCGAGGAAACCGGCCCGGGTCGTCCGTCTCCGATGGGGTCCCCGTCGAAGCGCACCACCGGAAGCACATTGATGGAGGTCCCCAGGAGCATCACCTCCCGGGCCCGGCGGACCTCCTCGGGAAGAATGCGGTCGAAACGGACCCCTGCGATCCGGCCGCTTTTGGCCAGGGAATCGGCCAGATCGAAGACCCGCTTGACCGTGGTTCCGGCCAGGGTCCGTTCGAACCCCGGGAACTTGAGCACCCCGTCCTCATCCACCAGCCCCACGTTCTCCGTGGAGCCCTCGGCGAGGAACCCTTCCTCGTCCAGGGCCACGGCATAGGGGCATCCGCGTTGCACCGCCTCCATCTTCATCAGGACGTTGGGCAGGTAGTTGCAGGACTTGATCCTGGCAAAGAAAGACCTCTTGGTGGGCACCTTGCTGGTCACCACGCAGGTCCCCTCCCGCAGCACGGCCTCCGGTATTCCTTTGTATCGAATGACGATCACGTACACCTGGGTGGCGGGACATTCGAACGGGTTCGTGCCGAATCCGCCCGGCCCGCGGGACAGGGTGATCCGGATCACGCAGTCCGGCTCCCCGCCGCGCACCACCAGCTCTTTTACCAGGCCCCGGATCCGCTCGTACTCGGAGGGCAGCCGGAGCGAGATGGCTTCGGCGGATCGCGCGAGTCTCGCCAGGTGGGGTTCCAGCTGATAGAGCCTTCCCCGGACACAGCGCAGGGTGTCGAAGACCCCGTCCC
Organism: uncultured Desulfobacterales bacterium; assembly: GCA_964475045.1. GTDB lineage: Bacteria > Desulfobacterota > DSM-4660 > Desulfatiglandales > HGW-15 > JAIPEI01. The sequence goes on from CAYYVD010000312.1 coordinate 2,498, forward strand.
CCCGGTGCACCAGGTGGTCGTCCAGCGGGACCGTCATGAGGGCCGGGTCCAGGGTGTACCCGCGCCACTGGCTGGAGTACATGACCAGGTAGTTCTTCTGCCAGGGCTTGTCTTCCTCTTCGAGGCACTGGAAGACGTTCTCTCTCGTGATCTGTCTCAACACGACGGCCTCTAGAAAAAAACTCACCTGGGCTCCGGTGAGTTCGGTTCTCTAGGGGTGATTCTGGGCCGCGTCTGTGGCGTCACTCCCTTGACACCCCCTGGGGACGCACATATGATGATTGACTTCGCCTCGAAGAGTGAAGCAAAGACTGGATGAAAAATCAACGGTTTTTTGAACACCTTGTTTCCTGCGAATCTCCTCGTGAACTTTTCGGAATTGGGCTCGGGGGCTGCAATGGTCGACAGACAGCACGTCATTGACGAGATGACCGTCAGGGACACCTGGCGGATGTTCCACATCATGGCCGAGTTCGTGGAGGGGTTCGACATCCTTCCGGACGTACATCCCGCCGTGACCATCTTCGGTTCGGCTCGAACTCCCAGGGAGAGCCCCGAGTACCGTGCCACCGAGGAGATGGCCCGTCTCCTGGTGCAGTACGGCTTCAACATCATCTCCGGCGGCGGACCCGGCATCATGGAGGCCGCGAACAAGGGCGCCTCGGAGGCAGGCGGCAAGTCCGTGGGGCTTCACATTCAGCTTCCCAACGAGCAGCAGCCCAATCCCTACGCCAACATTCGTCTGGACTATCGATATTTCTTCATCCGCAAGGTGATGTTCGTCAAGTACGCGGTCGCCTACATCATCATGCCCGGGGGATTCGGCACCCTGGACGAGCTCTTCGAGTCCCTCACCCTGATCCAGACCGACCGGATCCGCTCGTTTCCGGTGGTGCTCGTGGGCTCGGACTACTGGAGGGGGCTGGTGGACTGGATGAACGACACCCTGGTGGCGTGCGAGGCCATCTCCAGGGAGGACATGGACATCTTCACCGTGGTGGACCGGCCCGAGGAGGCCGTGAACAAAATCCGGAGGATGGTGGTGCTCTGAGTTGGCTTCCTCCGAACAGGCGCTTCTCCGCCGTACGACCGAGGACCTGGGGGTGCACCTGAGCGAAACCCAGTCGGACCGGCTCCTGAGCTATCTGGACGAGCTTCATCTCTGGAACCGCCGCATCAATCTCACCGGCCTGCGCTCTCGAAAACGCATGGTGGTGGAGCTCCTGGCAGACTCCCTGGTCCCGGCGCCGCACCTCCCCGCCTCGGGACGCCTGCTCGATGTGGGCAGCGGCGCAGGCCTCCCCGGCATCCCCCTCAAGGTCGCCCTCCCCGAGTTCCAGGTCGACCTGCTGGAGCCCTCCGCGAAACGGCATCACTTTCAGAAACAGGCCATCCGGCTGATCCGGCTGGAGGGGATCCGGGCCGTTCGCGGGCGAGTGGAGGACGCTCGAGACCTGCTGCACCTGGAGTACGACGTGGTCACGTCCAGGGCCGTGACCGGCCTCGAGCGCATGATCGCCCTGTGCGTCCCCCTGGTGAGCCCGGGGGGCCTCCTCGTGGGGTTTGCCGGTCGAGACGCCGGGGTTGATGCAGGGCAGGTCCCGCGCTCCTTGACCCTCGAGCGGACCCTCCCTTATCACCTGCCGCACACCGCCGGGATGAGGCACGCCCTGCTCTTTCGCAAAAGCCTCACGGCTTGAGCATGGCCAGGATGTTCACCAGCTGCAGGTCGATGTACTTTTCGAGGGAGAGACGCTTTCCGAAGTGCCAGCCCTTGAGAATCCACATGTGGGCCAGCATGATGATGTTGTAGGCGGCCAGATCCACATCCACGGCGCGAAAGACGCCCTTCTGGATGCCTTCCTCGATGATCCCTGCAAAGATGCGGCTCACATCCACCTCGAGCTCCATGACCCGGGCCTTGGAGCCCTTGTCCAGGGAGCGGGACTTCTGGTACAGAAGCAGGGCCTTTTCCTTGTGCCGGTCCACGACGCGGAAGTACAGGATGACCGCGACGACGAGCTTCTCCTCCTGATCGTCAATGTCCTCGAGCTCTCTGGTGAGGCTTTCCTGGAAGATATTGAGCACGTCCTCCATGATCAGCCGCATGATCTCCGACTTCTTCTTGACGTAGTGGTAGGTCACGGGCAGGCTCACACCCGCCTTCTCGGAGATCTCCTCGATGGAGGTGGCGGTGAACCCCTTTCTGGCGTAGAGCACGCTCGCGGTGTCGACGATCTCCCGCCGAACCTTGTCCGCCGATGCAATTTGATCGAGAACGGTCAGCTTCCGCTTGGTGGCATCCATGGTCTTCTCCTGCATCGGGCCGCGGTCTTTCCGCGACAGAGACGCGGGGGAACGCTCCCCCGCGCCCACGGTCCGGGTACCTACTTCTGGTACTTGAACGAGACGTTCAGCCTGGCCCGATAGTTCTTGACCGTCCCGTTTTCGATACTCACGTCCAATCGGGTCACCTCGGCGATCCTGAGGTCCTTGAGGCTCGAACCCGCGGTCTCCACGGCCGTCTTGACGGCCTCCTCCCAAGAGGTATCCGACGTTCCCACCAGTTCGATGATCTTGTAGGTGCTTCCAGCCATGACCTTCCTCCTTTCAGGCGCGATGGGTTGGGGTTCAGGGCAAACGGGATGCTTGCTCTCACCTCCTTTCCGGGTCCCCTGTGGACTCCGGTTCTGCCAGGAGGGGCCTGATTCGGCCCGGCTCCTTTGGACGCGATCTTCAAAAGAACCCTCCAGCCTCGAGACCGGCCGGGAAGGCGGCTGTGTGCGTGCTTCGGCAGGCTGGTGAATTGTCCTTTTTTTCGGAGGACCTGTCAAGAAGCCGGAACCGCGGAAACGGAAAACCGGACATTTCGGGAAGGAATTTCGGGGACACCATACGTAATTCACGGACGACCCTGTTTCGTATGTCGCAGCATGCGATCGCCGTCCGAATTACGTATGGTGTCCCCGAAACTTCTGTTGTGACAGGTATCCGGTGAATCCGTGAAACTCGGTCATGCCCCGGGTTTTGCCTGCAACTTGACACCTGCAGCTTGCAGCGCCTTCGCGGGTCTCCTGGGGTGGAGGGCCGATGAATTTCGTATGGTGTCCCCGAAATTCCGAGAGGCCGGGCCATTGACAACCGAGCCATCGAACGATATGCTGCATTCTTCTTGATCGCTGTTTTCGCGTGCGGTTCCCGCTCCGCCAAGGAGCGGGCCAAGAGGGAAGGCGGTGAGAGGCCGCCGCATGGAGGCCGTTGCTGTGATCCCGGCGCCGTTCTGCGGCGTAGTCATCTCC
>CAYYVD010000313.1:0-5791 GCA_964475045.1 uncultured Desulfobacterales bacterium
GGTCCGGTAGACGGCCGGGTCGTACAGAAACGGGGAGGCCGCCGTGTCGAACCAGACCTGGTCCAGGACCCGGCGGACCTCCCGCTTCAGCAGGGCGTAGAAGAAGATCCCGCCCCCCCAGTGCGCCAGGACGATCCGATTCCGCGGGTAGGCCTTCAGGAAGGCATACAGGGAGGCCAGGCGCATGGGCGTCTTTCCGGGATATAGGCGGCCCACCGGCTCGTTGGTGTGCAGGAGAAGAGGTGCGAGACGCCCCTCGCACACGGACATGATCTCGGCCAGGGCGGGCACGGCCTGCGGGTCGAATCCGCCCCCGTACACGGCCAGCTCCCCGAGGCCGGCCATCCCTTGGGAGAGGCACCGGTCCGCCTCGGCCGGCGCGCCGGCCGCGGTGAGGGAAAAGCACCCCAGGCCGATCAGGCGGTCGGGGTGCCTGGCCACCGCCTCCAGGATGTAGTCGTTGTGCCGCCGAAAGGAATCCTCGTGCTCCCAGGGGAACCCGAACACCACGGACCGGTCCACGCCGTTTCGGTCCATGTCTCGAAGCAGGTCCTCCCGGCCGGCCAGCCTGGCCTTGGGGTCCTTGTACAGGAGCTCGAACGCCGCTTCGCCGGGAAAGTATCGCTCCCTGGCCTCACGAAGCCGCCGGGGGAAGATGTGCACGTGGGCGTCGACAATCACGGGGTGCTCCACCGGTCCCCTAGAGGACCTCGGCCAGGGACTCCTCCAGTGCGCCCGGGACGAAGCCTACGTGACGGTCCACGATCTCCCCGTCCCGGTTGATCACGAACATGGTTGGAATGCTCATTTTCCCGTCTCCGAAGTAGTCCCGGACCACACCCTGCTCCGCCCTCAGGATCGGGTAGTTCATTCGGTTTTTTTCCTTGAAGCTCTGCAGGTACCGGTCGCTGGCCCGGGCCGGCTCGTCGAGGGAGATGCCGAGGATCACCAGACCCTGATCGCCGTACCGGTCCTGGAGCTGGACCAGCTCCGGAATGGAGCGGCGGCAGGGCGGGCACCAGGTGGCCCAGAAGTCCAGCAGAACGATCTTGCCGTCGAACTCCTTCAGGGACACTGGGCGCCCTTCCAGGTCCTTCAGGGTGAAGTGAGGAGCGGACAGGGATGCTTCGGTGTGGTTGCATGCCAGCACCCCCAGCAGCAGGAGGGCAACGAGGGGCGGCAGCCATCGGTGATGGGTCGTGCGCTTCGCATTCATGGGGTGTCCTCTTTCTTCTTGGAATCGGTCCCCTCTCAGGCCCGGACGCCGGAACCGATCCGTCCTGAGGCGTCGAGGAATCAGTGTATCAGGCCTTTTCATGCCGTGCAATCCCCGGAGCGTCCCCCGTACCATGAGGCCCGGGCTCTTACCATCCTTGATGAGCCCGCAGGAACGAAAACGTTTCACGGGAACTCGGGCACCGATCCTCATATTCATGAGGAATTGCACCCCGACCGCCTCTGTGGTATGGGAAGTGCACCGCGCCGGGCCGGTGCACCGAGCCCGCCGAAACCGGACGAGGAAAAGGAGCCCATCACCCTGGAGTCGCGAAAACAACGCCGTCTGCTGACGCTGCTCGCCCTGGCGGGCCTAGCCGCCGCCCTGCTCTCGGTGTTCGAGGCCCGCCTCCCGGCGCTCGCCGAGCTTTGCGGCTGGATGGGCGGCGGGTGCCGGGACACGGCCGCCTTCACCCTGCTCGGCGTCCCGGTGTCCCTGCTGGGGGTGGTGTACTACGGAATCCTGCTGAGCGCCCTGTTCTTTCTGCCTTCCTGGGCATTTCGAGTCATCATGGCCGGCGCCGGAGTGGAGCTCACCTTTGTGGCGGCCATGGTGGGCCTTCGCATCTTCTGCCCCTTCTGTCTTCTCAACCTGCTGGTCGTCACGGCCCTGGTCGCTTGCGTGTTTCGGGCATCCCGCGGATGGGAGGCCGCCACCTTCGTCCTCCTGTTCCTGATCCTGTCCCTGATTCCCTTTGCCCGGGAAAACGCGCCCGGCGTTATTCGGCCGTCCTCCGGCGAGCCCGACGTCGTGGCCCGCGTCGCCGACGAGGCCGTTTTCGCAGGGGAGCTGGAACGCTCCATGGCCTCGAAGCTCTACGACGCGCGCATGTCCCTGCACGTGAAAAAGATGGAGGAGCTCGACCGGATCATCGAGGACCGCCTCCTGCGGCTGGAGGCCCGGCGGCTGAGCACGACCCCGGAGCAGATGCGATCCCGGGCCCAGGAGCAGGCGGATCCGGTCCGCTCGGAGGACATCCAGGCCTTTCTGAAGGACAACCCCGGCATCTGGTCTTCCTGGGAAGGAACCGTGGAGGCCCTGAGGGAGAAGGTGCGAACCTTCCTGGAGAAGCGCCGTGAAGCCGAGGCCCTGGGCGGCTATGTCCGGGGGCTTCGGGAGCGCTACGGCGTCGAGGTGCTCCTGCGGGAGCCCCCGCTGCCCATGACCCGGGTCCCGTTGGGAAACAGCCCGGCCCAGGGGCCCGAGGACGCCCCGGTCACGGTGGTGGAGTTCTCCGACTACACCTGCCCGGCCTGCAGGGAGGCCCACGAGATCACCATGGAGATTCGAGCGGCCTATCGGGGAAGCGTCCGGTGGGTGTTCAAGGATTTCCCCCTCGAACGCCACGAGGGGGCCCGGCTACAAGCCGAGGCTGCACGTTGCGCGCGGGACCAGGGGCTGTTCTGGGAGTACCAGGACATGCTCTTCCTGACCCCGGGGGACAAGGACACCCGGCGTCTCGTGGAGCTCGCCGTGGAGATGGGCATGGAGGGGGAACGGTTCGAAGGCTGTCTTCGAAGCGGGCGGCACCGGGACGACGTGCAGGCGGACATCCGCGCGGCCGAGGAGGCGGGCGTGGAGGTCACGCCCACCTTCATCGTCAACGGCCGGCTCCGGCCCGGCACGCCGCGCCTCGAGGCCTTTCGGGCCTGGATCGAGGCCGAGCTCGCCCGGGCCGAACCGCCGGAGCGCACGCCGTGAACATCGCATGCGCCCAGTGCCGTCCGAGGCCGGCCGACCAGGACGCCGCCCTGGAGGCCTCGACCCTCTCCCAAACGCACCTCAGGCCTCCTGTTCCTCCCGGAGCTTGGTCTCGAACTCGCGAAAAAAGGCGTCCTGTTCCTTCCAGTCCGGGCCGAACCGCTTGTTGAAGTAGTCCTCGAGCCGCTCGAACAGCTTCTTCCACACCGGCTTTCCACGCTCCAGGACCACGTCCTCCAGAAAAGCTCGAATCATGAACACCTTTTCCTTGGGCAGAAAGGACACCGCCCCCAGCTTGATGGAGGTCTTCATGGATTCCGGCGAGAGGGCGTGGGCCGTCAGCATGACCGTGGGGAACCCCTTGGACACGGAGATCTTGAGCAGCTCGAACCCGTTCACCCCCATGATGTCCAGGATCACGATGTCGTATGTGTAGCTGACCAGGTGCTGGTAGGCCGTGTCATAGTCCTGGGCCTTGTGCACGATGCACATGTCCAGCTCCTCCTCCAGCGTCTCCAGCACGTCCGGTTCGTCGTCCACGATCAGAACGACCTTGTCCTTCAAGGGGCTTTCATTCGGCATGTCCATGGTTCCGCTCCTTTTCAGGAGGCCGCTTCCCAGGGCCTCGCATGGGCTCTTCCGTGAGCCCGGATCCCATTGACCGTTGGGTCAGCCTTGCACTTCCTCTTTCTTTTTGTCTTTTTCTTTCTGCTTTTCTAGTTTTTTCTTCTGCCTTTTACTCATTTCGGATTCCCCTTCAACCTCTTTCGTTTTTTTGCTCTTCTCTTTCTTGGGCTGTGCCAGCTTCTCCTGCTTGGCCTCAGCCATCTGCTGGAGCTTGCCCTCTCTGGCCCGGATCACCGTCAGGCGGTCGGTTGCCTTTCGCAGATCGGCTCGAAGCTTTCGAACCGCGCGGTCCTTTGCAATGGCCTGAGGCCCCAGGCCCTGTTCCGCCAGCTGGTTCAAACGCTCGTTCAGCTTCACCTCCACCAGATGCTTCTGCTCGAGGCGGGCCTCCTTGGATTTGGACGGCATGTCTGATCTCCTTTCGTCAATGATTCCGCCCGAGGGCCCGGCCTCGAGGCCGGACCGTCGGGTTCCTAGGATTCTTATCAGGAAACCGGACAAGAATAAACCGGAAAATGAACGGGTTGAGCGCTTTCTTCGGCGAAAGGGGCCCTGAAGGCTTGAATCCCGCCGAATGCGGCGTTATGTTGTTGGATTGCAGGCTTGCGGGTTCCCGGCGGGACAGGCGCTCGCCGGGCGAAGGGGGCGAAACGAAAGCGACATGGGTTCCGGGTCGAGACGAATCGTGATCGAACCGCTGCCGGGCAAGTGCGTGGGGACCGTAGCAAGGGAGCGCTACTGGCAAGGCGTGGACCGACTCATGAAGCGGTTCGCGGAGGACGAGCCCTCCGAGGACCTGGCGGAGGAGGTCGAAACCCTTCGGGCGTTTCTGGAAACGGCCGACCTGGCCTCGGTGCGGCGAACAACGGAGGAGATCGCGGAAACGGGCCGCCGCGCACGCGTGATCCTGACCCGGGAAGCCGGCGGGGGACTCGATGTGCGCGTCCGTCCGCTCGAGGGCGGCGCCTGATCCCGCGTGGAGCACCGGAACCGGCGTGTACGAGTATCAGAAACACAACAGGTACTTCGCTCAGGTGGCGAGGGAGATCCTGCCCCTGGCCCAGGAAGAGCTCTCTGCCCTCGGGGCGTCCGCTCTTCGCCCGGTTCACCGCGGGATCCACTTCGAGGCGGATCAGGAGACCCTGTACCGCGTCACCTACGGCACCCGGCTGGCGACCCGGATTCTCGCCCCGCTGCTGCGCTTTCGATGCCATGCCGACAAGGTCCTCTATCGAAGGGCGCGGGAGGCGGCCTGGGCGGACCTCATCGGGCCGAACCGGACCTTTGCCGTGTTCGCCTCCGTGGCCAACAGCCGCATCCGCCACTCCCTGTACGCGGCCCTCCGGCTGAAGGACGCGATCGTGGACTCGGTCCGGGAAGTCCTGGGGCGCCGCCCGGCCGTGAACCGGCAGGCTCCGGATGTGTGGGTCGGGCTCCACATCGAGAACAATACGGCCACCATCCACTTGGACGCGTCCGGAGGGCCCCTTCACCGGCGCGGGTACCGGGTCCGAAGCGTCGAGGCGCCCATGCAGGAGTCCGTGGCCGCCGCCGTGGTCCGGATGTCTGGATGGGACGGATCCCGTCCGCTGGTGGACCCCATGTGCGGATCCGGAACCCTGCTCTGCGAGGCCCTCCTGTCCTTCGGGCGGGTGCCCTCTCAGGTCCTCCGCCGCCGTTTCGGCTTCGAGATCCTGCCGGACCATGACCCGGCGGCCTGGCGGCGGGTGCGAAAGGAGGCGGATCGGAGCATCCGGTCCCTTCCTCCGGACCTGATCTCCGGAAGCGACGTATCGGGGGAGGCGGTGCGTGCGGCCCGGACCAACCTGGATCGGCTGCCCCGGGGGCGCGGCGTGAGCGTCCGACGCGCGGACTTTCGAGACCGCGGTCCCATGCAGGACACCACGATCCTGTGCAACCCGCCCTACGGCGTGCGCATGGGCTCGCGCAGGGAGGCCGGGGCCCTGTACGGGGACCTGGGGGACTTTCTGAAGCAGCGCTGCACCGGGGCCGCGGCGTTCGTCTACTTCGGAGATCCCGGCCTGATTTCCGACATCGGGCTCAAGCCCGCGTGGAAGAAGCCGCTCAAGACCGGGGGGCTCGACGGGCGGCTCGCCCGGTTCGACCTGTACTGACCCACGGAGACAATGCATAGGCATGATTCACATTCGCAACTTCAGCATCATC
>CAYYVD010000314.1:0-5778 GCA_964475045.1 uncultured Desulfobacterales bacterium
GACCCCCACCTCGGAGGCCTGGGTTCTTGGGGGCCTCCTGGAGGAGCTGGCCCGGGAGTCCGAAGCCCTTCAGCGGTCGAGACGGCGCCCCGGGAAGCGCCGTCGCAAATGAACCGGTGGGCCGGGCGCAAGGCCAGGGTCCGGGTGTATGTTCCCGGCGACTGCGTTCACGGGAATGCGCGGCGCTAACGTCGTTACCGCCGCGCAGTATCAGGGTGGTGTCCCCTGCGCTCGGTCCACGGTCACGATGCCGAGAAACCCGTCCACCGTAACGGCGTCGCCGGTGCGCACGAGCGCCGTGGCGTCCGGCACGCCGGTCACGCAGGGAAGGCCGTACTCCCGGGCGATGATGGCCCCGTGAATCAGCATGCCCCCGCGCCGCTCCACGATCCCGGCCGCCAGGGGGACCACGGCCGTCATGTTGGGATCCACGGCGTCGCACACCAGCACCTCTCCCCCTTCGAACGCACGGAGGTCTCCCGGCTCGAGGATCACCCGCGCCCGCCCCGACGCCAGCCCCGGACCTGCGGGCTGTCCTACCAGCTGTCTCGGTTCCACCCGGAGGCCGGAGGAGGGTCGTGTCTCCTCCCGTTCCCGGGGGACGTAAGCCGGATCCTCCAGCGCCTCGGCCACCTCCAAGGGCTCCAGCCCATCCGTCCTGCTTCCGATGCGACCCGATAGACGGGCCTTGCCCTCGTCTGCCGCCTGCATGAGACGGGCCTGAATGCGTCCGAGATAGAGGTTGTCGTCGTCGCGAAGCCGGTAGCTGGCCCGGGCCAGCTCCAGCATTCGGAGAGCGTCGGCGCGGTCTCCGCCGTCGAAGGCGTCCAGAAAGCCTCGCTCCAGCCCGGACCGGTCCGGCGGACGGTTCCGGGCCGAAGGAGGGAGCTCGGCCAACTTGAGCACCAGCGCCAGGACGTCGTCCACCCCGCGCGTGCACGAGGCCTCGTGACAGGAGACCTCGCCGTACCGGTCCAGGTAGTCCTCGAGCGCGGACTCGAATGGAGCGGAGGTGAAACGCTCTCCGCGCGAGAGGGACTCGCGGAGGCGGCCGTCCTTGCGGACGAGCTCAGCCAGGGCCTCCAGCTCGCGGTTGCGCCCTACGCTCAGCAGGTCGCCCGTCGAGAGCAGGCCGATGAACTCGAAGGGGTCTTCCGGGCGGACGGCGTCGTTGTAAATGTGCCCGAAGAGGCGCACCCCGTGGGCGAAGGGGATGCACTCGTCCCAGTAGACCGCGGTCCAGGACTCGAGGCTGCCGTTGCGGCGGCGGATCTCGTCGGGCAGCTCCGCGTCGTTCAGATCGGCGGGGTCCACCTCGCCGAACCGTTTCGCCTCCCGGTCCATGCCGGGCAAAATCTCGGTTTCGATGCGGGCTCGAAGGATCTCGAGGTTGTGCACGCTTCGCCGCAGGCTCAGGTACCAGGGACGCGGGTCGCCCTCCGACCCGCCGGTGAGGGTGGTGATGGGTCTGGCCTGGAGCACATGAAGGGCCGGTCCGCGAAAGGTCCACTCCACGTCCTGGGGGACGCCCAGCAGCCGCTCCACGGTCCGGGCCAGCTCGAACACCCGAAGGACATCCTGCTCGTCCAGGGGCGGCCGGCCTCTGAGCTCCTCGGGCAGCGGCTGCAGGCGGGTGCCGCCGGCATCGGGCAGGACCGCGGACTCGCGCTCCGGGGCCGCGTGGAGGAGCAGATCTCCCCGGGTGCGGTCCAGGGTCCATCGGTCGGGCTCCACCCGCCCGTCCACCAGACCCTCGTTCAGGCCGTGGACCCCTTCGATCACCGCCTGGCCGGGATCGTTGGGGCTTCGGCCGAAGGCCACCCCCGAGCGCTCGCCCACGACGATCTCCTGGATCAGGACGGCCATGTCGCTGGTCTCCACCTCCAGACCCAGCTCCCGCCGGTACAGGAGCGCCGCATCCGACCAGAGGGAGGCCCAGACCCTGCGGACCGCGTCCAGCACGCCCACGACACCCTGAACGTTCACGTAGGACTCGTGCAGCCCGGCAAAGGAGCTGGCCTCGGCGTCCTCCCCGGGCGCGGAGGATCGGACCACCACCGGGGCCATCTCCACGAGAGGGGCCACGGCGTCCCGCAGGGCCGCCTCCAGGGACGCAGGCAGGGAGGATCGGAGAAACCGGTTTCGAATGCGCAGCGCCGCATCCCAGATCTCCTCCCACCGCATGTCCTCGAATCGCTTGCGTCCGAGCTCCATGCGAATGGACTCCCCGAGCCCGTTGGCCTCCACGTGGTCCCGGTAGGCGTGGACGGTGACGGCGAGGCCGCTCGGAACGTTCAGCCCGTGCCGGACCAGGAGGGCGAGGGTGGACGCCTTGCCTCCCACCAGAGGGTGGTCTTCGGGACGGACGTCTTCCAGGGGAATGATGTAAGTCATGGTAGGATTCGGATCTCCGTCACCTCCTGGAACCGCCGGACCATGGAGTAGGCCTCGACGCGCAGCCGCAGCAGGGCACAGGAGGGTGCTCGAACGAACTCGGACAGGTGAGGGTGGCGGTCCAGGTAGAGGCCCAGAGAGGCGTCCCGGTCCTCAGGGGCGACGGGCTCCACCACACCCCTGGCCGTGGCGGCCACGGCCAGGGTGAAGTCCGCCGGGGTGTTGGAGCGGTTGTCCACGAGGAGGGCGCCTCGAGGGTTCGCGGAGAGGTGGGCGAACTTGCGGGTGGTGCGGGGCGTCGCAAAGAGGATTCCCCGCAGGTCATCGGACGGAGCGAACGCCACGAGGCTCGCGTGGGGCCCGCTGCGGTCGTGGGTGGAGAGGACGCCCAGGGCCTGGGACGCGAGAATCTCCCGAAGGGTGGTGATCCATTCGGAGGAAGGATCCACGGACGGGCTTCCTTTCAGTCTTCTTGGACGCGAATGTCCCCGGCATAGCGGCCTGCCGTGCCGTCGTCCACACAGCTCTCCAGCTCCTCGTCCGTCGCCTCTTTCACCTCCTTGAGTGCATCCAGGGGGCAGAGAAACTCGTTGCCCGCCCCGTCCTTGACGCGCACGTACACATTGTCCTGCCGGGCCATGAGGGAGTCCTCCCGAAGCATTGAGTGTGTTGTCATTGTAGTGATTTCTCCCTGTAAGGTCGACAAAAAAAACCGCTGCAGGTTTCAGGTGGCAGGTTGCAGGGAGAACCGCCAAAATCTGTTGCAGGTTTCAAGCGGCAGTGACAGGCAACACCCGAGGACACAGCCGTTTCCAGGCGATCAGCAAGGGGGACCTGGGATGCGGGAGTCGCAGGACCTGCCACCTGGAGCCTGCGACTTGCAACGGCTTGGCTGGGCAATCGGCTTGGAGATGTCTCGAGTTTCGTATGGTGTCCCCGAAATTCCCTGGAACGTGCAACTTGCAACGGCCCCGCGGGTCTCTCGGGCGGAAGAACGGACGGGTTTGGTAAGGCGTTTCCCAAACCCCGTGAAAACTCCAGGATGCGATTGACGGCGGCGCCCGAATGGACCATCATTCGGATTCGAAAACGGGGAGGAAGAAACGCAACCATCGCAGAGGAGGAGATCGTCATATGGATCGAGCGATACGCATCATGCCGTGCCTGGACATGCAGAACGGACGCGTGGTCAAAGGCGTCCACTTCGTGGACATTCGAGACGCGGGCGACCCGGTGGAGTGCGCCCGGTCCTACTGCGACAAGGGCGCGGACGAGCTGGCCCTGCTCGACATCACCGCCACGGTGGAGGGAAGGGCCACCATGCTCGACGTGGTCCGGCGGGTGGCCGAGGCCACCACGGTGCCCTTCACCGTGGGAGGGGGAATCTCCGACGTGGGGTCGGCCGAGGCGGTGCTGGAGGCGGGGGCCGACAAGGTCTCCACGAGCAGCGCAGCCTTTCGAACCCCGGCCGTGATCGAGGACATGGTCAAGCGACTGGGCCCGGAAAAGGTGACTGTGGCCATTGACGTGGATCGAAACGAGGCCCTGGCCTCGGGCTACGAGGTCTACATCGACGGCGGTCGCACGGCCACCGGAACGGACGCGGTGGAGTGGGCCAGGCGGGTCGACGGCTACGGGGTGTCCGTCATCCTTCCCACCAGCAAGGCGGGGGACGGCGCCCGGACCGGGTACGACCTGCCCGTCATCCGTGCGATCCAGTCCGCGGTCTCGGCCGAGGTGGTGGCCTCGGGCGGTGCGGGCGGCCTGGACCACTTCCTCGAGGCCGTGCAGGCGGGCGCCTCCATCCTGCTGGCCGCATCGGTGTTTCACTTCGGGATCATCGGGATCGGGGAGCTGAAGGACTACCTGCGCTCCCGGGGGGTCCGGGTCGCCTGAGGCCTTTGCGCTTCATCGGCGCCGCGTTGCCAATCGTGTCGGGAAGGCGAAAAAAGGAGGTTCCCATGATCCAACCTCAGGTCCGCCCTTTGTGGAAGAACTTCATTCTAGGCCGATGGATGGAAGGCTGTCGAGGCCGCCGGTTCGAGCTGGAGGACCCGGCCGCGGCCGCGCCTCTGGCCGAGGTCTCCCGGGCCGAGCCCGAGGACGCCGGCCTGGCCGTCGAGGCGGCCCGACGGGCCTTCGACGCCGGGGCGCTTCGCCGCATGAAGCCCGAGAAGCGCCTGGCGCTGCTGTTTCGCATCGCGGACGAACTGGAGGCCATGTCCGACGAGATCGGCCTCACCGAGTGTCTGGACAACGGCAAGCGCATCAGCGACGCCCGGGCTCAGGCGGCCTCGTCGGCCCGCTACTTCCGATACTATGGAGGTTTGGCCGACAAGCTGGAGGGCCGGACCATCCCCTTGGGGGAGGGGTACCTGGACTACACCGTGTTCGAGCCCTACGGGGTGTCCGCACAGGTGGTGCCGTGGAACTTCCCGATCCAGCTCGCCGTGCGCTCGCTCTCCTGCGCCCTGGCCACGGGAAACTCCGTGGTGATCAAGGCCCCGGTCCTTTGCCCTCTGAGCGTCCTTCTCCTGGCCGAGGCCTGTGAGCGCGCCGAGGTGCCGGAGGGGGCGGTCAACGTCCTCTGCGGGCGGGGAAGCGATGTGGGCCGGGCCCTGGTGTCTCATCCGGAGGTGGACCACGTGGTGTTCACCGGCTCGGTTCCCACGGGCCGGGCCATTCTGCGGGAGGCCGCCGAGCAGGTGATTCCGTCGGTCATGGAGCTGGGGGGCAAGTCGGCGGGGGTGGTGTTTCCGGACGCGGACCTGGACGCCGTGGCCGACGACGTCATCCGGGGCGCTTTCGCCAACGCCGGCCAGGTCTGCTCTATCCTCTCCCGGCTCATCGTGCACGCCTCGGTACACGACGATCTGCTGGAGCGGGTGGCCGGCCGGGTCGAGTCCCTGAGTGTGGGCCCGGGCATCGAGGACCACGACGTCACGCCACTGATCTCCCGGGACCAGCTCGACAAGGTGGAGGCGTTCTGCCTCGAGGCCGAAGCGGCCGGGGCACGGCGGATCACCGGAGGCCGGCGCGCCCCCGACCTTCCCGGGCACTTTTTCCCCCCCACCGTGTACGCCGGGGTGACGGCGGACATGCGCATCGCCCGGGAGGAGGTGTTCGGCCCCGTGCTGTGCTTCTTGCCATTTCAGGAGCCCGAGGAGGCTGTGCGCCTCGCCAACGGAACCGAGTTCGGTCTGGTGGCCGGCGTCTACACCCACCGCCTCGAGCTGGCCCATTGGGCCGCCGGACGGCTCACGGCCGGGCAGGTCTTTGTGAACGAGTGGTTCGCCGGGGGTGTGGAGACCCCCTTCGGAGGAACCAAGCGGTCCGGGTTCGGACGGGAGAAGGGGCAGGAAGCCCTCCTCAACTACGTGCAGA
>CAYYVD010000315.1:0-5762 GCA_964475045.1 uncultured Desulfobacterales bacterium
AGCCCTTCAAGATGGAGGAGATGAAGATCGTCGTCAAGAACGCCGGCGAGCAGATTCGGCTCATTCGTGAGAATCAGCGGCTGCTCCAGGAGCTTCACGACGCCTACGAGCAGATTCGGCTCGTGAAAAAGATCATGGGCGCGGAAGCCCTGTCAACGGAAGGCACGGAGCTCGGGGCGGCCGATGCAGCGAGGGCCGATCCGTTGATCGCCGGAAGTCTCCTTCCCCATTCTTACCTGGAGAACGGCTCCGGGGGCCGGCGGGCCCTCACGTCCGATCTCGAGCGCATTGCCTCGCTGAGGCAACAAGGATTCCTGTCCGAGGACGAGTTCGAGCTATGCAAACAGAGACTGCTGCAACCGCTGAAGCGGTGAAGCCCGAGGGGGCCATCGATTCCCTGAGCATCCTGGTGGTGGATGACGAGCCCACCATCTGCGAGACCCTGCAGCTGTACTTTCAGCACCTGGGGGTCGAGAACGCGGATGCGGCCCACGACGGCCGGACCGCCCTGGAGATGCTCGAGACACGGCACTACGACTACGTGTTCCTGGACATCATGCTCCCGGGCATGACCGGCATGGACGTGCTCAAGACGCTTCAGGGGTGGCAGAGGGTCGTCAACGTGATCATCATGACCGGGTACCCGTCCATGGAGATCGCCATCGAGGCCATGCACCACGGCGCGTCGGACTTTCTGGTCAAGCCCTTCGGCTTTCAGGACATCAAGCTGACCCTCAACCGGATTCAGCAACTCCACTCTCTGATGAAGCGGAACTGGGAGCTGCACCAGGAGCTCGAAAAGAAAAAGGAGGTCGAGGAGCTCAACCGGCGGCTGGAGAAGCACATCAAGCTCCAGGCGCTCCTCTACGGCATTATCGACTCGCTCTCCAAGATCAACCGCTCCGAGGACCTCTACCAGTTCCTGGTGCAGAAGGCGGCCGAGTCGTGCAGCGCGTCCAAGTCGTGCTTCCTGTTCTACGACGACTCGAGCCCCATTCTCCTGGTCCTTGCGCAGGAGGGCCTGAACGGTCTGGAGCCCGGGACCCAGGCCGGCCTGGTACCCGACGAGCAAGGACGCCTCACCCTGGACACCGGGTTCCTTCACCGCCACTTCGGGTCCTCCAACGGCAAGGGGGTGCTGCTCGACCAGGTCACCCATCATCCCGGCCTGATCGTGGTGCCGTTCCGAATACGAAGCGAGCCCTTCGGCCTGCTTCTCGTGGCGGGCAAGAACCAGGACCTCCCCTTCGATCAGGAGGACCAGTTCGTGCTGGGTTTTCTGGCGGAGAAGACCGCTCTGAGCGTGGAAAACATCGCGCTCTACGACAACCTGAAGCAGAGCTTCATCGCCACGCTCCTCTCCCTGGTCAGCGCCATCGAGGCCAAGGACGCCTACACCCAGCAGCACTCAACCCGGGTCACCGAGTACGCCGTTCGAATCGCCACCCGCCTGGGGTGCGACGCAGAGGGGCTCGAGATGCTGCGCTCCACCGGTCCCCTTCACGACATCGGCAAGATCGGCATTCAGGACAACATCCTGAACAAACCGGGACGTTTGACGGACGAGGAGTTCGACCTCATTCGGGCGCACCCCCTGATCGGGGTCAACATCGTCGCCCCCCTGGGCCTGGAGAAGCGGGAGCTCTCCATCATCCGCAGCCACCACGAACGCTGGGACGGCCGGGGCTACCCCGACCGCTTGCAGGGCGAGGAGATCCCGCATTTCGCCCGCATTCTGGCCGTGGCCGACGCCTTCGACGCCATGAGCTCGGACCGTGCCTACCGGAGCGCCCTTCCCATGGACGTCTGCCTGCACGAGATTCGAGACAACAGCGGAACCCAGTTCGATCCCGAGATCGTCGAAGTGGCGCTCGGCGTACTTCAGCCGTAATCGTCCCCCGCTTGGTGGGGTTTTCCATCAGCACCGGAACAAAACACTCCCAGCGTTTCGCAAGGCCACCGTGCTCTTCGTTTTTGCCGTGAGAATACCCGTTCTGCGGGCGGAGGGGGTGAGGGTGCCTGAAGCGGACGTTTGGCAGGAGGCCTTCGTCTCCTCTTTTCATCCCCGGGGGTGAGCAGAACCGAGAGCTCGGTCATGTGCGTTAGGTTGCAAAACCGGCGTGATTGTGCTTTTCTGGTGGCGAACGCGGTCAGACCCCAGCATCCCAGCGCGGAGGGGAAGCCCATGGACACGGAGAACCGCAGAAAGTACTACCGGGCCAGGATCATGCTGCCGGTGAGCTGGGAGGTGCTCGGCGGCGAGGAAAAGGACCTGGTGGAGCAGGGCCTCGGCGCCACCCTCCTGAGGAAAGGCCGCTCCACGAGCCCCATTGACGAGTACCTGTCCCAGGCGGATCCGGGCTCTGAGGAGAAGCACCTCTACCGCTGCCTGAAGCTCGTCAACAACAAGCTGGACTTCATCATCGATCAGCTCCTGAGCCCGGCCGACCGCCTGCGCCCCACGGACGACGTCATCGAGATCAGCGGATCGGGCCTGAAGTTTCTCACCGAGGAGCCGCTTTCCACCGGCGACGTGCTGCGAATGGAGCTCCTGGTGCCCGAGAGCTTTCACTACCACATGGAGCTCCTGGCCGAGGTGGTGCGGGTGGAGCAGGTGGAGAACCGCTACCAGGTAGCCGCCGGCATCGCAGCCATCGACGAGGAGTCGCGGGACGCCATTGTTCAGGCCGTGTTCAAGAAGCAGCGGCAGGAAATCCGCAAGGACCGCAGCGGCCGGGAGAACGAAGCCTCATGATCGCCCTGTCGCAGGATCACTTCGCCGAGGCCTGTTGTCTGATGTCCATGGGGAAGCTCATGCAGGGGCTGATCCACAACCTCAACGGCCCCCTGCAGAACCTGGGCATGGACATGGACATGATCACGCTTTCTCTGGACCGGGGAGGGGACGCCCCTCAGGAGATCCTGGCGGAGATACGGACCCGTCTCCTTCGCATGGAGGACGAGTTCGAGCGGATCAATCGGCTCATTCGCACGGCCGCCTCCCGGTTCACAGCGGACACCGATCCGGGTTATCTCTCGCTGGGCGGCTTTCTCGAGCAGGAGCTCGACTTTCTCAAGGCCAATCTGTATTTCAAGCACCAGGTGAACAAAGAGCTTCGGTTGGATGAGCCCCTTCCCATGTTGAGCGCCCTGGCCGACGGCGTGCCCGAGGGGCTCCGGTCCCTGCTGGAGGCGGTGAGTGAGGACATGGAGCGCCGGGAGCTGACCTCCTTTCTGCTCGAGGCCCATGCCGGGGAAGGATCCGTGGTCGAGGTGCGACTGACCGCGGGAGAGGGGCGCCTCTCGTCATCCGTGCTGGAGGCCCTGTCCCAGGACATATCCGGGACAGAAGTACGGATCATCGCACCGGAGCAGATGGCCGCAACCAACGCCGTGGCGATCCTGGCACGGGCCGGCGTCCACCCTGAGGTGGAGAGCGGAGCCGGCGAGACCCGAATCGTCCTTTCCATGGAAACCACCTCCTGACGAGACCATGAAGATCGCCTTTCTCGATTGCATTGGCTGGGACTACTCCGTCGAGAGCGCCTACCAGCGGCCCCTGGGAGGGACCCAGTCCGCCGTGTGCTACCTGAGCGAGGCCCTGGCCCGCCGAGGCCACGATGTCTCCCTGCTCAACAACACCTCGGAGCCGGGCCTGTCCCGGGGTGTCCGGTGCTGCGCCCTCCAGAGCGTCCCCGGGGCGCTCATTCGAGGCCTGGACGCCCTCGTCGAGGTCAACACCGTGGGCGCGGCGGCCCAGCTCAAACCCGCGCTTCAGCCGGGGGCCCGGGTGGTCCTCTGGTGCCAGCACGCACACGACCAACCCGCGGTTCAAGCCCTGAGCGACGCGTCCATGGTCCGGCTCTATGACCGCATCGCGCTGCTGAGCCGGTGGCAATCCGATCGGTTCGAGGAGCGATTCCGCATTCCCCCCTCGCAGATCGTGTTGATGAGGAACGCCGTGGGTCCAGCCTTTGCACATCTGTTTTCGAAGGATGCCGTGATCACGGCGGAAATGGCCGATCCTCCGGTCCTGGCTTACACCAGTACGCCGTTCCGAGGATTGAACCTCCTTCTGGAGGCCTTTCCGATCATTCGAACCGAGGTGCCCGGGGTGCGACTCAAGGTCTTCTCCAGCATGCAGCTCTACTATGTGCCCGAAGGGGAGGACGAGCACCGGCCTCTGTACGAGGCCTGCCGGAGCACGCCCGGAGTGGAGTATGTGGGAGCGCTGGCTCAACCCGATCTGGCCGAGGCGATGAAGCGGGCGGCGATCCTGGCTTATCCCAACACCTTTCCGGAGACCTCATGCATCGCGGCCCTCGAGGCCATGGCCTCGGGCTGCAGGGTGGTCACGAGTGGATGGGGTGCACTGCCGGAGACCACCGCGGGGTTTGCCAGGCTGGTTCCGGTGGATGAAGACTGGGAGGGGTACACGCGCCGGTTCGCTCAAGCGGTCCTCGAGGTCCTCGAGGCGTGGCGGGATGCACGCGAGGAGACGGAGTCCCTGCTTCGACGCCAGGTGGATTTCGTGAGCCGATCCGCCACGTGGGACCTGAGGGCGGAGCAGTGGCTGGAGATGCTCGACGGCATCCGTCCGGTCTAGTCGTAGTCCCCCCGGCCGAACTTGGCCACCTCGGTACTCAGGGTGATCGCGAGGTCCGAGACCACGCCCCGAAGCTCGCCCGGCACCGCGGGATCCGCTTCCATCTGGCGGAGCCCGTCGATTCGACCCTCCAGGTGCTCCACCAGCGGGCGCATCTCGTCGGGGGACAGGGAGGGATCGCCCAGGGCCCTGGCATAGTGATCCACCAGGTCCAGGGTCTCTCGAATGTCCGCCAGGAGCCTTTCCCGGGCGTCTTCGGCCTGAACGGACCGCACCCGCTCCAGACCGGGGATGATCTGCACGCCTTCGGGGATGGGAACCCCGGCCGGTTGGCGGACTCCGGCACCGCCGGCGGCTTCTTTCTGAACGGCCTGCTCCATGATCTCCTGGAAGCGCCCTTCCCCGCCGCTGGTGCGGTTCTTTTGCGTCCCGGTGCCTGCGACCTGTCCGTGCTGGGTCTCGTTGATCTTCATGATGCCGTCTCCCTGGGAATGGAAAAGCCTCGAGTGTGCCGCCGGGAAAGCCCCATGGGGAGGCCCCGGCTGTGTCTTGGTCATGCAAAATAACTGCCAGAGACCTGAAAAAGGCCTGCTCGAGGCGTCCGCTTGAGGCCCCGGATCAGAACTCCTTGTGTTTGCTGGGTTTATCAGATGGAAGCACCGGACGGCCGATCGGGGTGCGGGGGCCGCGCGCAGGCCATGGCCGCCCATCCAGGTGGACGGGCGGGAAGAATCTTCCGGACCGGGCAACCCGTGCCGGATGGGGTCACCCCTCCACCATGCGCAGGGCCGCGGCCGCGATGTCCGGAAGCCCCACGACCTTCTCCGCGGCCTCCCGTTTGATGGCCTCCTTGGGCATGCCGAACACCACGCAGGTCCGCTCGTCCTGGGCCAGGGTGCGGGCCCCGGCGTTTCGCATCTGGAGCAGGCCGTCCGCGCCGTCCGCCCCCATGCCGGTCAGGATGGCGCCCACGGCGTTGCCTCCGGCATAGTCCGCCACCGACTTGAACAGCACGTCGACCGCCGGGCGCTGATGGCAGACCAGCGGGCCGTCCTTGATCTGCACCTGGTAGCGGGAGCCGTTGCGCTTGAGCAGCATGTGACGGTCGCCCGGCGCGATGAGCACCCGGCCCACCCGCACGTCGTCACCGTCTTCG
>CAYYVD010000316.1:0-5647 GCA_964475045.1 uncultured Desulfobacterales bacterium
CCCAGTGCCCGAAGGTGCCGCCGATGCCCACGCTCTCCGGGTGGATCAGCTCGGTGACCAAGAGCCGGCCCGCGATCCTCCCGTGGGGGGAGGTCACCCACACGCGGTCCCCGGCCCGAAGCCCCTTTCTCTCCGCCGTGATCCGGTTGAGCATGATCTTGTAGGTGTACGGGTTCGCCCTGGAGATCTCGTCGATCCAGAGGTTCTCGGCGCTGATGGAAAAGGTGTGGAACGGGACCTTGAAGTTCATGCTGACGAGATCGTAGGTCTCGTCCACGTCCAGGGCCGGACAGGGGATCCATCGGGGAAGCGGGGCGTAGGGCTCCAGGTCCCAGGCGAGGCCGATCCGCTCGACCACCCCCTGCAGGTCCTCTTTCGCGCTCAGCAGGTGCTCGAAGTACAGGGGGATCTTGGCTCGCATGAACGGCCGGGGGTAGGCCTCCTCGATGGTCTTCTCGCGGGTGATCACCGCCGAGGTGTCCTCGAACATGTCCCAGTCGAAGTGGTCCCCCACGATGGTCTTGGCCTGCCTCTCGGCGATCTCGCGAATGGTGTATCTCCTGCCGGGCTCGAGCTTGTACTCGTCCCCCAGCACCCACGCGTCGTTGCCGATGGCGTAGATGTCGTCGAGAATGCCCAGCCGGTCGGCGATCTCCAGGTACACCTCGGTCCAGGGACGGGCCTCCTCCGGGGGAGGCGTCACGGCCTGCCGCATGGTCCAGAACCACTCCCCGGGCCCCGGAGTGATGAAGGCATAGGGATCGTTGGCCGGAAACAGCTCCCAGCGCTCGAAGTCGTGGGCCTCGGGAAGGAAGATGTCGGCGAACTCCTCGGTCTCGTTGACGAACATGTCGATGGACACCATGAAGGGGATCTTTCGCAGGGTCTGCTCCATGGCCCGGGCGCTGTGGCTGCTCATCATCAGGTTGGTTCTGCCGTGGATCATGGCCTCTGGCTCGTAGTCGATGCCGAAGGCCTCGGGGTGGTCGATGCCCCAGGGAAACAGGCCGCGGGTGAAGAGCCCCGCCGGAAACAGCTCCGCCAGGTCGAGGCGCTGGGGGACCTGGGCCTTGGAGGGGGGGTACGGCCGGTTGTACTTGGTGATGAACTCATCGGGCACGATGAGCCCGTCCGGGCTGGCGTCCGCGGACCAGAAGGGGCCGATGGGGTTCACCCCGCGCTGTCCGCCGGGGACGTCCACGGCCCCCACTAGGACGTTGAGCAGGTGCATGGAGATGTCCGTGTGGAACCCCCCCTTGTGGGCGGAGGAGCCCCGCTTGAAGTGGATGCCCACGGGCCGATACGGAAGCCGGTGCCCTCGAACCTCCACGGTGGCGCCGATGTTGGCGGTCTCGCAGAACTCCCGCGTAATGCGCCGGATCACCTCCACAGGCACCGTGCAGACGCGCGACATCTCCTCGGGGGTGTATTGGCCCAGGTGCTCCTTCAGCACCCGGAAGGCCGTCCGGCACCGGACCCCGCCCACCTCCTTCTCGCCCTCGAGCACCGGTTCGTGAAGGTCCTCCGCGTCGAAGGGCTTGGGCCGGCCGTCGGTCCGGTCCAGGACCAGGGGCTTGCCCGAATCCGGGTGCCGGGCGTAGCGGCCGTCCGGGCGGACGAGGTAGGGCCCGTTGGCATGCTCCTCCAGAAAGTCCCGGTCGTAAACGCCGAGTTCGTGCACCATGACGTGGAGCATGCCCAGGGCCAGGGCGCCGTCCGTGCCCGGCTTGATGGGGATCCACTCGTCCGCCTTGGCCGCGGCATTGGAGCAGAACGGATCGATCACCACCAGCTTGGTGCCCCGCCTTCGCGCCTCGGCCAGCTTGGAGCCGGCTTGAAGGGGGATGGTTTCCGCCAGGTGGCCGAGCTGCGTGCCCCAGAGGATCACGTACTTGCACAGGTCGTAGTCCACCTCGGCGTTGAAGGAGCCGTTGATGAGCAGCCAGGCGATGTGGGCGGCGGACCCGCAGTAATCGGCGCGGTTCCAGTGGAAGTTGGGCGTGCCGAAGGCCATGGCGAAGGGCACGCTGATGCGGTACCCCGGAATGTCGAAGTGGGAGAGGATCAGCCGCCTCGGATCGCGTTCCCGGATGTCCTGAAGCCGCTCCACCACCCGGTCCAGGGCCTCGTCCCAGGAGATCTCCTTCCACCGTGGGTCCACACCGATGCCCTTTTCGGGGTTGGTGCGGATCATGGGCTTGAGCACGCGGTCGGGATGGTGGACGTCCAGAATTCGGGCCTTGCCCTTGGCGCAGATGTACCCGCGGGAGTTCGGCGACTCGGGGTCCCCGACCACGTCAACGATCTTGCTGTCCACCCGGTGCACCTTGACGGAGCAGCAGTTGTAGCAGCCGTTACAGACGGTGGGGATCCACACGTCTCTTCCGGTTCGAATCCGATCGCTGTCCTGCAACATGGAAAGTCTCCGGGCTCGTGTCAAAACACGGTGTCGTACATGCCGGCCTTGATCATGTGGTGCCTGAAAAGGAGGTCCCCGGCCAGCTTGGTGGCCGCGCAGACCAGGGCTAGCAGGACCCCGACGCCTCGGTCGAGGAGGGCCAGGGCCGTGAGCACGGCCGGCAGGAGCATGCCCACCACCACGCCCCAGACTACAAACCCCCGGGAGAGCTCCCCCCGCACCAGGCGCTGCGCGGACTCCCTGGCGGCCGCGCCGGCGTGGAGCATCCCGTGGACGTAGAGCCCCGTCATGAGAAGCAGCAACAAGAGCGCGCCGAGCTGCACCCACAGGAACGCCGCCACGCCGGCGCCGGAAAGGGACGGAAGCGTCCAGGCGAAGGTGAGGAGCAGGACGGAGAACCCGCTGGTGATCCCCTGCACGAGAAACAGGACCGGCAGCAGGGGGCTGTTCCAGAAGGGAATGGACGGGCTCTTGGACAGAAACAGCCCCGGGTAGAGCAGGATCCACAAGGCGACGAGGCTCAGGAGCGCGGACAGCCCCCCCGGAACCCGCCCGGAGGCGGAGGCCGCTTGGACCCACAAGGCCGCCAGGGCCAGGACGAAAAAGCCGGTGAGCAGGACCGTGCCCCGGCTGATCCACGAGATGCGGACCATGGTGAAGGCCCGCCAAAACTTCTCGGGGTGTCCGAGATGCATCAGGAGGAGCAGGGCCCCGGCCGCGAGAAGGGCCAGCCCGAGCCAGACCCCGGCCGGCTTCCCGATCCAGAGAAACGCCGCGGCCAGGGTCGCCCCCACACCCTCGACGAAAAAGATCAGGGCCTCCTGGAACCCCCAGGTGCGCTGAATCTTATAGCCCGTGGAAAAGTTCAGGTCTCCCTGATGGATGTATTCGGTCATCACCATCCTCGCGTGTGGACGTTCACGCCGGACTCGGGCCGGCGAGAGGGAAGGCCGGGCCGGCCGAATCAGAGCCCTGCGGGCCCGGCCTTCCGGTACCCCCGACGGGAGGTGCGGGCGGCGCGGGTTCGCGGATCTCCCCTACTCCTTGGGCGGACAGATGTCTCCGAGCACATCGTCGGCCCAGCCCTTGCCGGTCACGAAGTACTTCTTGTCCCCCTGATACTTGCCCGTCCCGCACTTGTTGAGGGACTGGCCGCACCACATGAACCCGAAGTCGCCGAAGGGGTTCTTGAACGCGGCCCCGGAGTGCAGGTACTCGGCCAGGACCTTCTTGTCGATGGTCCCGGTCTCCGCGATGGCCTGCTCGAAAATGCGGACGCAGGCATACCCCCAGGCGTTGTTCCGGGTGGGCAGCTTGTCGTACTTGGCCTCGAACTCGATGAGGAAGTCCTTGATCCAGGGAAGCGTCTCGTCCACGCCCTCGGCCCGGTCCGAGCCGTCGTCGAACATCCAGGAGTAGTAGAGGTTCTGCGGCTTGGGTTTCTGCTTCAGCACGTACTGGGTGTCGTTGAAGTTGCAGTTGGTGTAGATGTTGTTCTCGAGGCCGAGCTCCAGATAGGCCTTGGTGAAGGTGACCGTGTCGTTGCCCATGGTGACGACCAGGATGGCGTCCACGTCCATGTTCTTGATCTTGGTCAGATAGGTGGTGAAGTCCGCGCCGAACGGGCAGTACTGAAAGTCCACGACCTCCCCGCCGAGCTGGGCGACCGTGTCCGCGTACGCCTTGGCCATGGAGCGGCCGTAGTCGTTGTTCAAGGCGATGGCGGCGAAGGTCTTGTCGCCGTTGACGGTCACGGCGTACTTGGCCAGCTGGCTCATGGTCAGGGTGGCGGCGGGGCCGATGCGCACCGAGTTCGGGGTCCGGGCCTCGGCCGTGATGCTGGGGGCGAAGGCCAGGACGATCTGAGGAATCTCGTAGGTGGCCAGGATGGGCATGGTCGCGAGGGCAACGGAGCTGCAGTAGTTGCCGATGTAGGCGTCGATCCCCTGGTTGAGGAGACGCTGGGTCGCGTTGACGCCGTCCGTGGGGCTGCACCGGGTGTCCCCGTAAATCGTCTCGACCTTGGTCTTTCCCTTGATGCCGCCGGCGGCGTTGATCTTCTCGACCGCCAGGTCGATCCCTTCCTTGACCTCCTGGCCGTTGATGGCGATGGGGCCGGTGAGCGGCTGACCCACTCCGATGGTGACCTTGGAGGGGAGCTCCGCATACGTGATTGGGGTGAACAGGACACCGATGGCCAACAGACCCACCAAAAGCATGAATACCTTTGCCTTCATGACATCCCTCCTTCTTTCGTGGTTGGCGATGTTTCCGTGCGTCGACCGACCTTCCTATCACCTCCTCTCCTTGTGGCGAGAACTGCAGGACAGAGTTTTGGGGACACCATACGTAATTCACAAAATGGGTCACGTTTTCCACGAGGGGATTTCTGAATTACGTATGGTGTCCCCAAAACTCTGCCCCCCCAAAACGCTATTTTCATGGTATTCGCAGGAAACCGCAAAACCGCAAGCGTTACACCGAGTCGTCGTCCCACTTGCTGTTTTCGTTGGATCTCCTTCGAATCTGATGGACCGTGTAGTAGTATTTGTCCGCCCGATACTGCGCCAGGACGTACTCGACCGGAACCTCGTCCACGTCGTACACGGTCCGCTGGACCTTCAACAGGGGCTCCCCCACCCGAATCCCGAGCTTGGCGGCAATGTCCGCGTCTGCGATGGCCGCACCGATGGTCTGCACGGCGCGCTTGACATTGACCCCGAGGTCCTCCTCCAGGATCATCAGCATGGGCTTCTCGGCCAGGAGGTCCTGCGGGACCCGCTTTCCGATGCCCGCCGGGATGAAGTTGAGGACGTGGGAGAAGGAGTCGTCGTGAATGTAGCGCACCTTCTCCGCCTTGAAGGCCTTCTGGTTCTTTCTCAGCTCCAGGCTGTCCCGAATGGGCTCCGGCGGCATCACCCAGGAGGTGTTCACCACCTCGACCCGGGTCTTGACGCCCATGGCGATGATGTCCTCGATGGAACCGCTCAGCTTCGGGGAGCTCACCGACTGCCCGATCTTGGACACGAAGGTGCCCTTTCCGCGTTTGCGCACGATCAGGCCGTCCTTTTCCAGGGACGCCAGGGCGCGGCGGACGGTGATCCGGCTCACCTCGTACTCCTGGCCCAGGCCCTCCTCGCTGGGAATGGGTTCGTCAAAGGAAAACTCGCCCGACAGGATGCGGTTTCGAAGAATGGTCTCCAGCTGGTAGTAGAGCGGAATCTCCTT
>CAYYVD010000317.1:0-5644 GCA_964475045.1 uncultured Desulfobacterales bacterium
TGGCCTTCTCGGCCATGCTCATGGCCGGGCTCGACGGCATCCAGAACAAGATCGACCCGGGCGAGCCGCTGGACAAGGACATCTACGATCTGCCGCCCGAGGAGCTGGCCAAGGTGCCCACCACGCCGGGCTCCCTGCGCGACGCCTTGAGAGCCCTGTCCGAGGATCACGAGTACCTCCTCAAGGGGGACGTGTTCACCTCGGACGTGATCGAGACCTGGATCGACTACAAGATGACGAACGAGGTCCAGGCCGTCGACCTGAGGCCCCATCCCTGGGAGTTCGCCCTGTACTACGACATCTAACCACCGCTCCGTCCGCCTGTTCGAAGCGGGAAGCACAAGCCCCCCAGGCCCGGCCTGAGGGGCTTTCCCGCTCGAGGCCGGTGGATCTTCCAGGCCCGGGGTGGTATGGTCTCTCGAGGACGAGGACCGCTTCGCTGAGTGCGAGGACGAGTGCGAGTGGAGGATGGAAAGACTGTACGAGCAGCTGAGGGCGGGGTGCCCGGAGGCGGGCCCGGAGATGGTGAAAGGCTACCTCGCCGGCTTTCCCGAAGCCTACTTCCGGCGTTACGGAACCGAGGAGCTCGCCCGTCACCTCCGGGCGCTTCACGGGCTGAGACCGGACCGGCCCGTTGCGGTGGATGCCCGCAGGGGGAAGGACGGGACGGTGCACGTGACGGTCGTCGCCTTCGACCACGTGGGGGTGTTCTCGCTCATCACGGGCATCCTGACCGGGGCGGGCTTCAACATCCTCTCGGGCGAGGTGTACACCTCCCGCAGCGAGCCCGCACCGGGCCGGGAGGGATTCGGCCGAAAGCGGATCGTGGATCACTTCGAGGGGCGGCTGGACACCCCGATGCCCTTTCGAACGTGGAGGAAGGACCTGGCCGGGCACCTGGAGCAGGTGCTCCGTCTTCTCGAACGGGGGGAAGACGAGGCGGCCCGTGAGGCCAGGCGCCTGGTGAGCGAGATGGTGGTGGGACGGCTTTCCCGCATCCACCGGGATGCGCCCCCTCCCCTGCCGCCCGTGCAGGTCTCCCTGGAGCCAGCGGAGGAAGGGACCCGGCTTCGCATCGTCTCCGAGGACACCCCGGCCTTTCTGCACGCCCTGAGCCAGGCCCTGGCCCTCCATCGGGTGTCCATCGAGCGGGTCAAGATTCGAACCATCTCCAGGCGGGTGGAGGATGTCCTCACCCTGGTGGACGCATCCACCGGACGCGGTATCGAGGACCGGGAGGCCCTGGACCGGATTCGGTTCTCGGTGCTCCTGACCAAGACCTTTGTCTACGTTCTTCCGAGCGCGCCGGACCCCCTGACCGCCCTGGAGCGCTTCGCCTCCCTGATCGACGACGTCCTGCGGCTTCCAGGCCAGCAGGGCTGGCTGGATATGCTCGCGGATCCTCACACCCTGAGGAGCCTCGCCCGCCTGCTGGGCGCGAGCGATTTCCTCTGGGAGGACTTCATTCGAGGTCAGTACGAGACCCTGCTGCCCATGCTTCGCCCCGAGCTGGGCGACCGGAGGCTCAGCGGGTCGGTCGAGACCCTCGAGCAACGGCTGGAGGAGGTCCTGAGCGGGGCCGGCGACCCGGAGGAGGCCCGGCGCCGGCTCAACACGTTCAAGGACCGGGAGATCTTCCGCATCGACCTGGACCACATCCTGGACGCGGAGGTGGACTTCCGGGAGCTGGCCCGGCGGCTCACCCGGCTCGCCGAGGCGGTGCTCCGGGCGGCGGTGCGTCTGGCGCGGGAGGGTCTGACGGAACGGTTCGGGCCGCCCGTCTCGGTGGCGGGAATCCAGTGCCCGTTCTCGGTCCTCGGTCTGGGAAAGCTCGGGGGCGCCGCCCTGGGGTATGCGTCGGACATCGAGATCCTGTGCGTGTACGCGGACAACGGCAACACCGGAGGGGAGAACAGCATCTCCAACGCGGACTTCCACGCCCGGCTGGTCAAGGATGTGATGGGCCTGATCCAGGCGAAGCGGGAGGGAATCTTTCACGTGGACGCAAGGCTTCGTCCCTTCGGCGCCGCAGGGCCGCTGGCGTGCAGCCTGGAGACCTTCTGCCGGTACTACGCGCCCGGGGGCAAGGCCCATGCCGCGGAACGGCTGGCGCTCGTGCGAATGCGGGCCGTGGCCGGAGATCCGGGACTGGGAGCCCGGCTCGAGCGCCTGCGCGACGAGATGATCTACGCACCGAGCAGCATCGATCTGGACCAGCTTCGGGATCTTCGAGAGCGGCAGTTTCAGGACAAGACGCGACCCGGGGAACGAAACGCCAAGTTCAGTCCGGGCGGACTGGTGGACCTGGAGTACGGGATTCAGATCCTTCAGGTGACCGGGGGGCGGCGGTACCAGGGGCTGGCCACCCCGTTGCTGCACGAGGCCATGGACGGCCTGGCCGAGGCCGGGGTGCTGTCCGGGGAGGAGGCCGACGGGCTGCAGGCGGCCTACGATTTTCTGCGCAAGCTGATCAACGGGATGCGCATGCTCCGGGGCTCGGCCAGGGATCTGGTCCTGCCGCCGCCGGATGCCGAGGAGTACGGGCATCTCGCCCGCAGGATGGGGTACCGGCCGGGCGGGGCCCTGAGCCCCTCCAGACAGCTGCTCCTGGACTTCGAGACCCACACGGCCGCAGTCCGCGCCTTCGTGGATCGGCACTTCGGCCGGGAAGCGCTTCCGGGGCCCGACGCGGGCACCGCGGCGGACCTGGTGCTGTGGGACACCGTACCGCCGGAGCTCCGGGACCACATCCTGTCCGGCGCGGGGTTTCGAAACCCGGAGCGGGCGTTCGTCAACCTCCAGGCCCTGGCCGGAAGGGGCCATGCCCGGGGGACCTTTGCGCGCCTCGCCATCCTGGCCTTCGACATCCTGGGCCGCGGACCGGATCCGGACATGGCCCTCAACAACTGGGAGCGGTACATTCAGGTCCTCTCCAGCCCGGAGATGCACTACCAGGTCTCCCTGTCCCAGCCCATGCGCCTCGAGATCCTGCTGGGGCTGCTCGCCGGAAGCCAGTTCCTGGCCGACACCCTCGTGCGGTATCCCGGCTTCCTGGACTGGGTTCTCATTCCGGAGATGCTGCACCGGACCCGCAGGCGGGAGGACATCGAGGACGAGCTCAGACCCGTGTATGGACGGAGCCGCGCCACCTGGAGGAATCGGCTGCGGCGGGTGCGCAGGCGGGAGCTCCTGCGCATCGGGACCCGGGACATCTGCCTGAACGTCCCCGTGGAGGAGGTCATGCAGGAGCTCTCCGCCGTGGCCGAGGCCCTGGTGGAGATCGCCCTGGAGGGAACCCGGGAGCGTCTGGCGCGCGAAGGGGACGGAGGGGATCGATCTGCGGAGGGTTTCTGCATCCTGGCCATGGGAAAGCTTGGGGGGAGCGAGCTCAACTACAGCTCGGACATCGATCTGCTGGGGGTGTGCGATCCCGAGGGTGCTCCGGCCGGCCCCGTCAAGGAAACGGCCGGCCGGGTCCTGGAAGGCGTCCGGGCCGATCTCATGGACCACTCGGAAGAAGGTCATGCCTACCGGGTGGACCTTCGGCTTCGACCCTTCGGCCGGGCGGGCGAACTGGTGCCCACGGTCTCCGGGCTTCTGGACTACTACCGGACCCGGGCCTCGCTTTGGGAGATTCAGGCCGCCGTCAAGATGCGCCCTGTGGCCGGGGACCCCCGGTTGGGGCACCGCGTGGTGGAGGCCGTCCACGAGGTCGTCCTGGTCCCTCGAAGCGCTGAGAAGATTTTGGGCTCGGTGAGACGCCTGCGGTCGGAGGCCGAGCGCCGGGCCGCGAAAGGGCTGGCTCGCGGCCTGGACATCAAGAACGGCCGGGGCGGGATCCGTGACGTGGAGTTCCTCGTCCAGGCCCTTCAGCTCGTGCACGCCCCGGAGGCCCCGCATCTCCTCGAGGCCAACACGCTGAGGGCCCTTCGATGGCTGGAGGAGCAAGGCGTCCTCTCCGGGGACCTGGCCAGAATCCTGAGGGAGGACTACCGGTTCCTCCGCCGCGTGGAGCACGCGCTCCAGCTGTTGGAGGATCGCCAGACCCACACGGTTCCAGAGGATCCCGAGGCCCTGGCCGCACTGGCCGGGCGCGTGATGCGCTCCGGCAGGCAGGCCGCCGAACCGTTTCTGGAGGAGCTCGAGGACCGCATGACCCGGGTCCGGCGCACGGCCGGGGAACGGATGCGCCCGCGCTGAGGGCGTCGCGGACAATCAACAAAAATGTCATGTTTTCAGGGAAAGGGAGGACAAATTTGTGGTTCGTCTGTCACGGGTGGGTGGTTGATTTTCCTCTGGACCCGTGTCATCGTGGAGCCTCCGGGGCCTCGGGACCCTGGCACCCGATTTGCTTGAACGAAAAGGATGCAGGGTTTCGGGCAGGAGTTTCGGGGACACCATACGTAATTCAGAAATCCCATCGTGGAAAACGTCTCCCATTTGTAGAATTACGTATGGTGTCCCCGAAACTCTGCATCCGGTGGTTGGGGTACGGTTTCTTCAGTTACCAACGACAAGGCGGTCCGAGCATCGCAAAGAAGAGGAGAGGATGGGCATGAACGAGCCGGAAGGCATGGAAACGGAGCAGCTGGTGTGCCGAACCATCGAGGACGTTCACCGGGTGGTGCGGGATCACCGGGTCAGCTTCATTCAGTTCTGGTTCACGGACGTCCTGGGGGTGTTGAAGAGCTTCGCCATCACGCCCTCGGAGCTGGAGGAGGGGATGAGCGAGGGCATGGGCTTCGACGGGTCGTCCATCGAAGGCTTTGCCCGCATTCAAGAGAGCGACATGATCGCCAAGCCCGATCCCTCGACCTTCCGCATGGTTCCGTGGAGGGACCGGGACCGTCCCGTGGCCCGCATGTTCTGCGACGTGCTGAACCCGGACGGGTCCCCTTATGAAGCGGACCCCCGGTACGTGTTCAAGCGGCTGCTCGGCCGGGCCGCGGAGAAGGGGTACACCTTTTACGTGGGGCCGGAGCTCGAGTACTTCTACTTCAAGAGCGAGGAGAACACGGAGATCATCGACAAGGGGGGCTACTTCGACTCCCGGGTGCGGGACATGGGAAGCGACCTGAGGCGGCAGACCATCTTCGCCCTGCAGTCCATGGGCGTGGAGGTGGAGTACAGCCACCACGAGGTGGCCCCGAGCCAGCACGAGATCGATCTGCGCTACGACGAGGGCCTGAAGATGGCGGACAAAACCATGACCTACCGGATCATCGTCAAGGAGATCGCCCGGCAGCAGGGACTCTACGCCACCTTCATGCCCAAGCCCATCTTCGGGGAGAACGGGAGCGGCATGCACGTCCACCAGTCCCTGTTCCAAGGGGACCGCAATGCGTTTTACGACCCGTCCGACCCTTACCACCTCTCGGACCTGGCCAAGCAGTACATCGCCGGTCTGATGCGTCACGCCCCGGAGATCACCGCGGTCACGAACCAGTGGGTCAACTCCTACAAGCGGCTGGTTCCGGGCTACGAGGCGCCGGTCTACGTCTCCTGGGCGCGCCGGAACCGTTCCGCCATGATTCGCGTCCCCATGTACAAACCCGGCAAGGAGAAGGCCACGCGCATCGAGTTCCGTTCGCCCGACCCGGCCTGCAACCCCTACCTGGCCTTTTCGGCGATGCTCATGGCGGCG
>CAYYVD010000318.1:0-5643 GCA_964475045.1 uncultured Desulfobacterales bacterium
CCCCGGCCGAGCTCCTCGGCGCGCCGGACCATTCGGCCCAGGTGCTGCGGGGGGACCGCCAGGATCGCGGTCCGGTCGGGGCCGAGAATCTTCCGTCTATGAATGGAGACGTTCTGGACGCCCGTTTCGGGGTGCCGGGCCATCTCCACGCCGGCCGTCAGAAACGGCCCCGAATCCCATTCGGAGTGGACGGGGACCGGGAGACGGGTGAGGTCCACGTCTCCCCCCTCGAGCACGACCTCCTTGACCGGGCCGCCCTCGACGAGGACCGGCTCGACCCGCGACGCCATGCAGGCGGTGTAGCGGGCGGTGATGGCGTCCTCGGAGGCCTCCGGAGGGAGGCCCAGGGCCGCCGCGAGAAGCCGCCGGGTCGCGTAGAGCCCGGCCGCCACCGTCCACCCGGGATGGCCGCGGACATGCTCGAAGAGGAGGGCCGGCCCGTCGTTGTCGGATGTGTCCCGTATGCCCGCTGCAATCTCGAACCGCGGGTCCACCTCGCGCTCCACGCGGCGAAGCAGGCCCAGGGCGTCCAATCGCAGAAGATGCTCTCTGGAGTCCCTCGGCGGCATGCACCCTCCTCAGGGCCGGGTCGAACGAACCTTCAAGGCGCCGAACAGGCAGGCCTCCACGCAGGGGGGGCTGTCCTCGTCCGCACACGCATCGCACCTCTCCGGAAGAAGGCACGTGGTCTCCCCCGTCTCCAGGTTCCGGCTGATGTGCAGGCGCGCCAGCTCCGGGGAGCAGACCTGCCCGAGCCGGAAAGAGCAGAAGAGCATGCACGACCGGCAGCCCGTGCAGAGCGCCGGCTTGTAGACCAGCCGCTTCCCCTCCTCAGGTTGTCCGACGGATTCCAACGCGGCCCTCCTCGAGCCTGCCCGCGGCGGCCAGCCGGTCCGCGACCTCGTCCAGGCCGAGCCGCTGCAGGAGGCCCTTTCCCTGGAGCCCGGTCCGGCCGTCCCAGCCGTGAAGGCGATAGTATTCGCTCAGCATCTCCCCCCATCTCTCCCGGTCGATTCCCGTGCCCTTGAAGGGGCCGCTCCGGATCCTCTCGCCCTGAAGCCTGGGCGGGGGGAAGTCGTCCTCCCGCGTGAACCCTGCGTGAATCGTGTTGAACGCCTTCTGGACGTTCAGGGCCTTCTCCGCCGTCTCCAGCAGCTCCGCGGCGCTTCCGTCGTCCCCCGTGGCCCCCGCGTAGAGCTCGGCGTAGTCGTCCGCGTTCAGCCCGTGGGGGTCCCCCCACACGCTGGTGAAGGTGCAGACCCCCAGGCTGTCCACCAGCATCTTGAGCCTCTCCGTGTGGACCACGAACGCCGCCTTCTGATCGTACGCCGTTGGGTCGCTCGCGTTGGTGATCCCGTAGGCCGACTCGGAAACGGCTTCGTCGAAGCCCACCCCTTCCATGGCCGGGGCGCCGTCCAGGTGGCCGCCTCCCCGGGGGCTCGTCATGATGCCGAGGGACCAGGCCCGGTTGGACCGCATCCGCCCCTCGTTCAACTCGACGCCCTTCACCAGGACGGCGGCACGCTCGGAGCCTTGCTTCAGACTTGCCGCGGCACGGCCGACCCCCCCGGCGAGCAGGTCCCCCAGGCCGCGCCGGTACGCGACGTCCTCGCAGATCCTCAGGAAGGCGTCCAGGTCCCCCCAGGCCACCTCGTAGCCCAGGTCCTCCTCGGTGAGGATCCCCCGCTCGAAGCAGTCCAGGACCCAGCCCGCGATCGAGGCGATCCCGTCGATGCCGAGCCCGAATTGATTGACGACCGCGTTGGCCGCGATCACCGCATCCGGCGAGGTGATGTCGAGGTTGGAGGCGAAGCCCCGCAGGGCGTTGAGCTGGACCCCGTCCATCCGGATTCCGGCGTGGGGACCCTCGTCGATCTCGAGGAACCGGCCGCAGGCGATGTTGCAGTTGAGGCAGGCCACCGGGCGGGCCTTGTGCCTCTTTCGAAAGGCCTTGTAGGACACCTTGTCGACCTTTTCCGGTTCCCAGAAGTCGTCCCGGTAGTTCTTCGTGGTCAGGGGGTTCAGCTCGGAACCGATCAGCCCGACGGTTCCCCCGCGTCGAAGGAGCTTGGAGCCGAAGGTCTTCGCGGCCTTGGCCTGCGTCCTGCCGGCGGCGGCCAGGAAGGCCTCGGGCCGGGCGATGCGGATGGGCCGGGTCCCCCGCACGGCGATGGCCTTGAGGTTCTTGGCGCCCATGAGGGCGCCGTTGCCTCCCCACGAGGCGGCGCGGTTCCTGTCGCCGACGATGCAGGCCGAGCGAACCCGGTTCTCGCCCGCGGGCCCGATGCAGACCGTCCTCAGCTCCGGGTCCCCGTGGCGTTCCTTCAGCAGGGAGTCGGTTTCCCAGGTGGTCTTCCCCCAGAGGCGGGACGCGTCCAGGATCCGGACCCGGTCGTCCTGAACCAGGAGGTAGACCGGGGAATCGGCCTTCCCCTTGACGAGGAGGTGGTCGTAGCCCGCGTACTTCATCTCCGCGGGGAAGAAACCGCCGATGCTGGAGGTGGAAATCCCTCCGCTGACGAGGTTCCGGGAGCAGACGTTCCCCCGCGACGAGGCCGGGGCGATCGTCCCCGTGAGGGGGCCCGTGGTGAAGACGAGGACGCGCCTCGGATCGTACTCGTCGCACCCTTCGGGTTCCTCCTCGAACACCAGCCAGGCCCCGTAGGCCTTTCCTCCGATCCAGGAACGTTCCCACGGGTGCACCGAGACCTCGCGGCGGTTCAGGTCCACGCGCAGGATGCTTCCGGTCCAGCCGCTGACTTCTTTCGACGCCTGTTCCATGATCGCTCCGAACACCGTTCCCGGAACGGTGCGCCCGGCCGGGACTACGAGGCCCGGCCGGTTGCGAGGTAGGCCTTGAAATCGTCCAGGGGCCAGGTCCCCACAAAGGTCCTTTCGAAATCGAGGCCGGTCTCCCGGTAATCCTCGCCGTTGACGGTGGACGCCAGCTGGATGATCGCATCGCAGACCGGCGTCTTCACGCCCGCCTTCCGCCCGAGGGACGAAAACAGCACGAGGCCGTAAGGGACGTCGTCCGTGATGTAGCGGTCCGTCATGCTGGAGGGGCCTTTCAACTTGTACCCGGTCTCCACGATGCACCCCTTGCCGAAGAAGTCCTCGAACACCTCGAAGGGCTCGAACTGATGATACCCGTAGTGGGCGTCGCGGTACCCGCAGGTTTCCCTGACCTCGATCCGCTCCCGGTCCATGGCCATCATCACCCGTTTCACGCCGTCGGTGATGCCGTCCCGGTAGAGGTGAAAGTCGTCCGACCCCTCCACCGAGCTCGTGCTCATGATCACCGGAGCCGGGTGCGTCACGGGGTTCAGGTTGCTGAGCGCGATGTCCAGGACGTCCTTCGCAGCGACGATCACCGGGTACCAAGCCTGGAGCTTCGGGATCACGGTCGCCGTGCGCTCGGCAGGAAACACGCCGACGGGGAGAAGACAGCTCGTTCCGGCGATGCTCACGGTGGTCCTGTCGGACAGCCGGGCGGCATAGGGAAGCGTCGCGGACTCGGCCAGCGTGACATCCCT
This sequence comes from uncultured Desulfobacterales bacterium, assembly GCA_964475045.1. Classification (GTDB taxonomy): domain Bacteria; phylum Desulfobacterota; class DSM-4660; order Desulfatiglandales; family HGW-15; genus JAIPEI01. The sequence continues at coordinate 3,537 of CAYYVD010000318.1, forward strand.
TTCCACCCCCTGCCTCCGCATCTCTTCGAGAAAGAGGATGCTCGCGAAGCACCCCGGGATGAACGCGACGAGCTGCCCGTCCTCGAGATGCGGGACCAGCCGCTCCGCCATGGGCCCGTACCCGAACGCAGGAACGGTGATGATGATTGTAGACGCCCCGCTCACGGCGGACCGGATGTCCGTGGTGGCCAGGTCGAGGCGGACGACGCCTTCCTCCGCCTTGCCGCACATGGTGACGGCCTCCCCCTCCAGGATCGGACGAAAGCCCTCCTCCAGCTCCGGAATCTCATACAACCTCACCTTGTGCCCAACGAATGAGAGGTGCCCCGCAATGGCGCATCCGCCGTTGCCGGCGCCTAGAACCGCAATGCTTTCCGACATGAAAGCCACCTTTCTTTCTCCTCGATGGATGTCGCTACGAGATCAACGGGTGTTCAACCGTTGAGCCCACTGAACGATGCTCTCCTGGATTTGATCTCGGCTCTCGGACACATGTTCCTTGTATTTTTCGATGTAGACACTGTCCTCGATTCGGCTTTTCACGATGAATCGCATGATGTCGACCATGGCCAGGTGGACGTTCTTGTCCACGGCGTCGCCGCAGTCCATGGCGAACCCGGCCGCGGGGTCGATGTACCCCGCTGAAACGGCGGCGTTGAACACCCGGTCCTCGAGGGTGCGGTCGTGCATGATCTCGGTCCTCCCCCTGGCGACCGCCAGCAGCGCCTCGATGGCATAGCACCCCCAGTTGGAGACCATGGCCACCATAAGGAGGTCCGTGGCGATGTCGGAGTGGGTGCCGGCCCCGCACGGGCACCCGCAGCTGGAGCCCGTCGGCAGGACCCGCTTCACGGTCTCCTTGATGCACCCCATCCCCACCTCGTTCCCGCCGTCTCCGATCCCGACGGTGTAGATTCCGCGATCGGCGGCCTCGGCCATCACGTACTGGACCTTTCCCGCCACGGGCGTCATGTCGTACCCGACCCCGCTGTGGTAGACGCCCTTTTCGTTGGGCGAGGCCTTCTCGATGGTGATGATCATGGAGGGGCGGGTTTCGTCCAGGATCTCCACCGCCCACCTGCGGGCCGCTTCGTCGTCCACGGGGAGCTCCGAGAGCGCCAGGCGTCGAGGAAACGCTTCGGCCTCCGCGTACGGGCTCACCTCGAAGCCGCAGGCCTCGGCCAGGGGGGCCATTCGCTCGATCACCTGCTTCTCTCCGGCAATCACCGGAACGGCGTCCAGACCCAGGTTCAGGGCCCGTGCCAGGGTCACCGCGCCCGCCGGACCGTCGTGCTCGGCCCGCAGCCAGGGCGGCACGACAAACCCCGTGATCAGGAGCACCCGGTCGCCCTTTTGGACCCGTTCCAGGATCTCCCGGGCCGCCAGGTAGCTCAGGGGGTGCTCGAAACGGTCCCTGGCCGACTGGTACAGCTCGAGCAGGGCGGGCTTCCGCGTCAGGGAAGACCCGGTGAAAACGGGGACGGACAAGAGGCGGTCCAGAATCTCTCCGATGTCTCTCAGCTCTTCGGTTTCCATTGCCACTCCTTTGATGTGGCCGGAATCGCCCCGTCAGAGGACCAGGCCCTCCCTGGCGAGATCCCGACCTTCGAATCGTTCCAGATGCCACGGCGTGATGTCCACGGTCGTTCGGCCTTCCCGGACCAGCTCGGCCATAACCCGGCCCACGGCGGGTGAGATCATGTACCCGTGGCCGTTGAAGCCGGTTGCCTGGTAGTACCCCGGAACGGCGTCCACCCCGCCGAGCACGGGGTTCCCGTCCGGCGTCAGGTCGTAGTACCCCCGTTGGAGCCGCAGGACCTGCGTGTCCGCCAGTCGGGGAAAGAGATCGAGGCCGAGCTCCACGGTCTTTTCCGTGAACTCCAGGTCGGAGAGGCGGTGCGCCCCCTCCCCGAGAAAGGCCATGTAGAGGACCCCCTCCTGGAGCTGCTTGCCGCCCCACCCCCGATCCAGGGCCGCGACGCAGGGCCCCAGGAAATGCTCGTGAATCCTGGTCGTGTAGAGGAGCCTTCGCTCGCCGGGGGTCACCGGAAGCGTCACGCCGGCGGTCGCCGCCAGGGAGACGGAGTCGCAGCCGGCGGCGTTCACG
>CAYYVD010000319.1:0-5639 GCA_964475045.1 uncultured Desulfobacterales bacterium
GGAGAAGCTCGAGCAGCTCACCGAGGTATCGCGTTTCGTGAGCGAGGTGGCCAACGTCCCCCCCTCCAACCAGCGTCCCTTCGTGGGCCGGAGCGCCTTCGCCCACAAGGGCGGCATTCACGTGAGCGCCATCATGAAGAACCCCGCCGCCTACGAGCACGCGGACCCCGAGCGGGTGGGGAACCGCCGGCGGGTGCTGGTGTCCGACCTCTCTGGAAAGAGCAACATCGCCTACAAGTCGAAGGAGCTGGGCATCTCCCTCGGCGGAAACGGGTACGACAGCCGGCGCATCGTGGATCGGATCAAGGAGATGGAGGACCAGGGCTACCAGTTCGACGCGGCCGAGGGGTCCCTGGAGCTCCTGATGAAGAAGGTCACCGGGCAGTTCGAGGCCCCCTTCACCCTGGAGTCCTTCCGGGTGACCCTGGAGAAGGACGGCGACGCCCCCACCTCCTCCCACGCCACCATCAAGATCTCCGTGGAAGGGGAGGAGGAGATCACCGCCGCCGAGGGCGACGGCCCGGTGAACGCCCTGGACAACGCCCTTCGAAAGGCCCTCTACAAGTTCTACCCCGAGATCCGGGAGATGGGGCTGGTGGACTTCAAGGTCCGCGTGATCGACGGGAAGGCCGCCACGGCCGCCCGGGTCCGGGTCAACATCGAGACCCGCGACGCTCGGGAGATCTGGTCCACCATCGGCGTTTCCGAGAACGTGATCGAGGCGAGCTGGCAGGCCCTGGCCGACAGCGTGGAGTACAAGCTGCTCAAGGTGCGAAACGGCAAGAAGGAGGTCCGAAGCGCCCAGGCGGGCTGAGCGGAAGGGAAATCCCGAGCGGAACCTGCGGAACCCGGTATCCCATGAAAGCAGAGCAGACATGAAACCAGCCACAGAACAAGAGGAGCGGCGCACCGCAGATCCCCCCGGACCGGGGGGGCTGCGGAGGGTCCTTGGACGGGAGCTCGTGTCAGGTTCGGTATTGGCTTGATTCACAGAACCCGGCGCCCCCGGGCGTCCATCCAAGGAGAGACCGATCCATGCAACAGAGCAACCGCATCATCATCTTCGACACCACCCTCCGGGACGGCGAGCAGTCGCCCGGGGCCAGCATGAACACCGCGGAGAAGGTCCGCATCGCCACCCAGCTGGAGCGGCTGGGCGTGGACGTGATCGAGGCCGGGTTCCCGGCCGCCTCCCCGGGCGACCTGGAGGCGGTCCGCACCATCGCGGAGAAGGTCCGCGGGCTGAGAGTGGCCGCCCTGGCCCGAACCTCCAGGCAGGACATCGACCGGGCCTGGGAGGCCGTTCGGGACGCAGCGCGCCCGCGGATCCACACCTTTCTCGCCACCTCGGACATCCACATGGAGCACAAGCTCCACATGAGCCGGGAGCAGGTGATCGAGGCCGTGGTGGAGGCCGTCCGCTATGCCCGCACCTTCACGGAGGACGTGGAGTTCTCGGCCGAGGACGCCTCCCGGAGCGACCGGGACTTTCTGTGCCGGGTGTTCGAGGCGGCCGTGGAGGCGGGCGCCACCACCGTCAACGTGCCGGACACGGTGGGCTACATCCTGCCCGGCGAGTTCGCCGGCCTGATCCGCTACCTCCAGAAGAACACCCCCAACCTCCACAAGGCGATCCTGAGCGTCCACTGCCACAACGACCAGGGCCTGGCCACCGCCAACACCCTGGCCGGCCTCGAGGCCGGGGCCCGGCAGGTGGAGGTCACGGTGAACGGCATCGGCGAGCGCGCGGGCAACACCTCCCTGGAGGAGGTGGTCATGACCCTGCACAACCACCGCGCCAGTCTCGACTTCACCACCGGCATCGAGACCCGGGAGATCTACCCGACGAGCCGCCTGGTCTCCACCGTCACGGGCATCGTGGTGCAGCCCAACAAGGCCGTGGTGGGGGCCAACGCCTTTGCCCACGAGGCGGGCATCCATCAGGACGGGGTGCTCAAGAACCGCCTGACCTACGAGATAATGGAGCCCGAGACCGTGGGCATCTCTCAGAACCGCCTCGTCCTGGGCAAGCACTCGGGACGGCACGCCTTTCGGGACAAGCTCGCCGCCCTGGGCTACGAGCTCGAGCCGGAGCAGTTCAACCTCCTGTTCCAGAAGTTCAAGGACCTGGCCGACAAGCGCAAGGAGATCCTGGACGAGGACATCGAGGTGCTTTATGCCGAGGAGATCCTCCGCGCGCCGGACTTCTACCGCCTGGAGTACCTCAACGTGGTGAGCGGCACCCAGCTCGTGCCCACGGCCATGGTGAAGCTCGCCATGGACGGCGTGGAGATGCAGAGCGCCGGGTTCGGCAACGGGCCCATCGACGCGGCCTACAACACCATCGCCAAGATGACCGGGACCCGGTCCAAGCTCATGCGCTTCTCCATCAGCTCGGCCAGCGGCGGCACCGACGCCCTGGGCGAGGTGACCGTACGCCTCAAGGAGAATGGGTTCGTGGCCCTGGGCAAGGGCGCCGACCCGGACATCATCACGGCCAGCGCCAAGGCCTACGTGAACGGCCTGAACCGGCTCGAGTACCTGAAGCGCAACCCGTCCCTGTCCGCCGAGGAGAGGGGGTTGTAGACGGTCGCAAGCAGCAAGCAGCATGTTGCAGGTGAAAGGCAGGGAACGCTCTCCTGGCCTGTGACTTGAAGCTTGGCTCTTTTCACTTGAAACCTGCAGCTTGAAACAGGATTCCCATGACCACCCCCATGACCATCACCCAGAAGATTCTCGCGGCCCATGCGGGCCGCGAGGCCGTCCATCCCGGCGAGCTGATCCAGGTGCGCGTGGACGTGGCGCTCGCCAACGACATCACCGCGCCGCTCGCCATCCGCGTCTTTCGAGAGATCGGGGTCGACCGCGTGTTCGATCCGGAGCGGGTCGCCCTGGTGGCCGACCACTTCGTGCCCAACAAGGACATCGCCTCGGCCGAGCAGACCAAGGTCGTGCGGGACTTCGCCCGGGAGCAGGGCGTGCTCCACTACTACGAGCCCGGGACCGGCGGGGTGGAGCACGTGATCCTGCCCGAGATGGGGATCGTCGGCCCCGGCGACCTGGTCCTGGGCGCGGACAGCCACACCTGCACCTACGGCGCCCTGGGCGCCTTCTCCGCGGGCGTGGGAAGCACCGACCTCGGCGCGATCCTCGCCACGGGTGAGACTTGGCTCAAGGTCCCCCCGACCATCCGGGTGGTGTACGAGGGCGAGCCCCGACTCTGGGTGGGCGGCAAGGACCTCATCCTCCACACCCTGGGACGCATCGGCGTGGAAGGGGCCGCCTACAAGACCCTCGAGTTCACCGGCCCCGTGGTGGAGCAGCTCTCCATGGACGACCGGTTCACCATGGCCAACATGGCCGTGGAGGGCGGGGCCAAGAACGGAATCGTGCCCCCGGACGAGATCACCCGGGCCTACGCGGCCGGGAGGACCCTGCGGGAGCCGGTCTTTCACACCAGTGATCCCGATGCCGAGCGGGAGCGGGAGCTTCGGGTGGACGTCTCCGGCCTGGAGCTCCAGGTGGCCTTCCCCCACTCGCCGGACAACGTCCGTCCGGTCTCGGCCGCGGGCGACGTCGTTCTGGACCAGGTCTTCATCGGCTCCTGCACCAACGGCCGCCTGGGGGACCTCCGCCTGGCCGCCTCTCTCCTCGAGGGGCGCTCCGCAGCCCCGGACACCCGCGTCATCGTGCTCCCGGGCTCCCGGACCGTCTATCGAGAGGCGCTTCGGGAAGGCCTCATCGAGACCTTCCTCGCAGCCGGGGCCTCCGTGGGGCCGCCCAGCTGCGGCCCCTGCCTGGGCGGGCACCTGGGCATCCTGGCCTCGGGCGAGCGGGCGCTCGCCACGAGCAACCGGAACTTCGTGGGCCGCATGGGCCACCCCGAGAGCGAGGTCTATCTGGCAGGCCCTGCCGTGGCCGCGGCCTCGGCCGTGCTGGGCCGGATCGCGTCGCCCGAGGAGCTCTGAGGCCCGAGCCGGCGCACAACGAAAACCAAGCATCGCCCACAGAAAAGAGAGCAGGACATGTCGATTGAAGGAAGGGTCTGGCGGTTCGGAGATCACGTGGACACGGACCTGATCATTCCGGCCCGGTACCTGAACGTCTCGGACGCTAAGGAGCTGGCCGCCCACTGCTTTGCCGACCTCCGGCCCGATTTTGCCGAGGGCGCTCACACCGGGGACATCCTGGTGGCGGGCAAGAACTTCGGATGCGGCTCATCCCGAGAGCACGCGCCCCTGGCCATTCGGGAGGCGGGCGTGCGGGCCGTCGTGGCTGAGAGCTTCGCCCGGATCTTTTACCGAAACGCCTTCAACATCGGGCTTCCCCTGTTCGAGTGCCAGGGGGCGGCCCGGTTTCTCCAGGAGGGGGAGCGCGCGGCCGTGGACCCGGCCACCGGGGAGATCCGGCGCCTCGATACCGGAGAGCGTTTTCGGGCGGAGCCCATCCCGCCCTTCATGCAGGAGCTCATTGCCGCCGGCGGCCTGGTCCCCTACCTTCGGGAGCGCCGCGGGGCATAAGACATTGCGACGGACCTCGGGGCATCGGGTCGCATTCGGGCGATCCCCTTCGAGGGAAGAGGAGACATCCATGACAACGACCTATCGGATCGGGGTGATCCCGGGTGACGGAACCGGCCCCGAGGTGGTGGAAGAGGGCGTCAAGGCGCTCCGCGCCCTGGCCCCTTTGTGCGACCTCAGCTTCGACTTCACGACCTTCGACGTGGGGGGCGAGGCCTACCTGACGAAAGGCACGCTTCTCCCCGACGGCGTCATTCAGGACATGCGGGGCATGGACGCCCTCTACCTGGGCGCCATCGGACACCCGGACGTCAGGCCGGGCATTCTGGAGCGGGAGGTCCTGCTCAAGCTGCGCTTCGAGCTCGACCTCTACATCAACCTCCGCCCCGTGGTGCTCTTCCCGGGCGTCCCCACCCCCCTCAAGAACAAGGGCCCCGAGGAGATCGACTTCGTGGTGGTGCGGGAGAACACGGAAGGCTTCTACGCGGGAAGCGGCGGATTCCTGCGCAAGGGAACGCCGGGCGAGGTCGCGGTGCAGGACTCGGTGAACACCTTCCAGGGCGTGGACCGGTGCGTCCGTTACGCTTTCGAGGCCTGCCGCAACAGGGACCGGCGCAGGAAGCTCACCCTGGTGGCCAAGACGAACGTCCTGACCTATGAGTCGGACCTGTGGGAGCGCCGGTTTCTGGCCGTGGCCGAGGAGTACCCGGACGTGGAGACCGACTACCAGCACGTGGACGCCTGCTGCATGTGGATGGTCAAGAACCCGGAGATCTACGACGTGGTGGTCACCAACAACATGTTCGGGGACATCATCACGGACATCGGCGCGGTCATTCAAGGAGGCCTGGGCATCGCCGCGGGCGGCAACATCCACCCCGGCTCCGTCTCCATGTTCGAGCCCATCGGCGGCTCCGCCCCCAAGTACGCCGGAAAGGACAAGATCAACCCCCTGGCCGCCGTGTGCGCCGCCCAGATGATGCTGGACCACCTGGGCGAGGCCGGGGCCGCCGCCCGCCTCCTTCGGGCCGTGAAGCAGGTGGTGGCCGGGCTGGATAGCCTGGACGCCGGGCGCATGGGCATGGGCACCCGCGCCGTGGGCGACAAGGTGGTGGAGGC
>CAYYVD010000320.1:0-5594 GCA_964475045.1 uncultured Desulfobacterales bacterium
ACATCGCAAACGCTGACATCAGCGCATCTCTTAAGGGAATCAACCTGTTGGAATGCCGGTGGTCACAAACTTTGCTAAAGCTGCTTTTCACTGTCCCAAACAGGGCGTCTGCGCTCAGGTGCTTTCGAACTCTTGTGTTTGTAACCATTTTTCCCTCCTTTCATGGTCCGATTACCATAAAAGGAGGCTCACCTGATGTCCAGGAAAAAATTGCACCACAGACGATTTTGTCCTCCTACCCCCGGAAATCTTTACGAAGAACGAAAGCGGAAACCCCCTATTTTCGCGGCTCTTCAGCTACTCCGGGAATCGCTGCTTCTCCAAAGAGAAACGGGGCCGTTCTCGCCATCGCGAGCCACAATCATAATACAATGGCATAAGCTATGTCGCTCAAATAATTGGAGGGATTGTTGTATGCTGTCAGATTAACAGATTCTTGCTGTATTTGGCGTGCTCTCCTTGGTGCAGAAAAGCAAGGAGGCCCGTGAGCCCCCCGGCTTTCATCAGTGTGAAAATTCGATCAGCTCTCCTTCTGTTTCTTCCTCGCTTCTGCCAATCTCTGCCCCAGGTTCTGATCCTTGGCGACCTTCCGGCGTTTCGTGGAAAGGGATTTCGCGGACAGGGGCTGGCGCGCCATGAACCCGTACTTGGCCTTGTATTCCTTAGGGGTGAGGCCGTGATCCTTCAGATGGCGCTTGGTGAGGATCTTGAACTTCTTCCCGCACTCGAGACAGGTGACGGAGTTCTGCTTGATGGAATCCTTTGGGCTCATTGCAGGGGTGGCTTCCTCCGCAGGAACTCCTTCCTCATCGGCCTTGACCTTTTTCAGGGACTCATAGGTCTGGTTGATTAAGGCGTTGATCTCTTCCGCACTCAGTTTGGCAGCGCCTGCTTGTGCGGCGACGATTTCCGCTGCCAGTTCATACAGTGATTTTGCCATGACAGTTCTCCTTTTGCATGTTGTATAGGGGTCCAAACGATTCGATGATCTATTGATAATGACGATAGATCAGGATTGCAAGGAAAAAATGGAAAAAAGAAGGAACTGCAGCAAGGCAGGAAGGATAACTTCTTTCTGGAACTTAATAAAGGGGTAATGAATAAAACTCAAATTCCGATCTGAAGAATCAAAATGCAGACTCCCAAAACCACACCAGCCGCAATAAGTACAGAAGCCCATGGCAGCAGATCTAACCAGCAGGATATCCATCGGCGTTGCCGGTGGCAAGGGCGTCGGACAATGCTAGCTCTCGTCCAGTACCCTTCGCACTGTGTTCGCCAATTCCTGCTGGGTAAGTGGTTTCATGACAAACGCCCGGATGCCAAGTTCCTCGGCCCTCTCCTTAGAGATTTGTTTGCTGTATCCCGTGCTCAGAATCACAGGGACATCTTCGCGGATCGACATCATCTCCTCGGCGAGCTTATCCCCTCTCATACCAGGCATGCTCATGTCCGTTAGGACGAGATCGAATCGCTCCGGGTCATGCTTGAAGCACTCGAGGGCATCGATGCCGCTTGCACGGGTCTCCACCTCGTAACCCTGTCGCTCGAGCATCCTTTGCCCCAACCTCAGGATCATCGGCTCGTCGTCCACGAACAGAATCCGTTCCGAGCCTTTGGGAAGTGCAGGTTTTTCCTCTGGCAACTTTTCGGCGCGCTCCTTTTCCAAGGCGGGCAGGTAAACCCGAAAGGCCGTTCCTCTTCCGATCTCACTCTCCAGCGAGATGCCACCGTTTCTTTCTGCAACGATCCCATGAACCACCGCCAAACCGAGCCCCGTTCCTTCGCCGACCCCCTTGGTGGTGAAAAACGGGTCGAAGATCCGTTCCATGTTCTCCGGTTCGATACCGGGGCCGGTATCCCGAACCAGAAGACGTATGTAGCGTCCTTCTGGAATGCGGCCGGTCATCGTGTCCAGTGGGGCCTCGAGCTCAATCGAATCAAGAATAACCTCCAAGGTACCGCCTTTGGCCTCCATCACCTGTCCCGCATTGGTGCACAGGTTCATGATGACCTGTTGGATCTGGGAGGGATCCGCATGGACTGGCGGCAAGTCCTTCTCGATCTCCTGCTGGATTTCCACAGTTGTGGGGATCGAGGCACGAAGCATCTTCAGGCACTCTTTTGCGATGGGCTCCAAGCGGATGTTGGAAACCTTCTCCTCTTGCTGCCTGGCGAAGAGAAGAATCTGGGTCACGAGATCTCGGGCCCTCAAGCTCGCTTTGCGCACCTCGTTCAGGCTTTCCCGGGCAAAGCTAGACTCCTGGAGGTCGTACATGACCATTTCCGCGTTCCCGAGGATGATACTGAGAATGTTGTTGAAGTCATGCGCAATGCCCCCTGCCAGCGTCCCGATGGCTTCCATCTTTTGGGCTTGCTGAAGTCGGGCTTGAAGTGCCTCCTTCTCCCTGATCTCATGCTTACGCCGAACCTGCTCCCACCAGCCGTCCATCAATAGCATGAGCTGCCGAGCCTCGGCTTCTTCATAGGGCATATCTTTGTTTCCCACGGCTGCGATGGCCACAACACGGCCCCCCTCAAATACCGGGATCGCCATGAAGCGAGAGATATCGACGTGTCCCACTGGGCGTCCCCTTTTGGCGGGATGCGGTTGTCCGTAGTCGTTGACAATGACGGGCTCTCGATTTCGGATCGGTTCCCCCCACAAGCCCGCATCCGCAACGGGAAACTCGAGGGGCCTGTCGTGGATGGCGCACTCGGTCATGGCCGAGGAGGACCACGCATGGATCTGGATGACCTCCTCGTCGTCGGTCATGAAGCCGATAAATCCGATGGCGCTGTCCGTGAGCGCGAGCATGCCCTCTAAGGCAAAATCACAGATGTCCTTCTCGGTCGCCTCCGGCATGGTCGCCATCCTGTGAATGATTTCCAGGCGAGCATTGTTCAGCTGATCTTCCCGTTCCGCGCGTTTTCGCTCGGTGATGTCCAAATGCGTGCCACATACCCGCACCGGAGCTCCCAGGGCATCTCTCTCAATAACCTTCCCTTTGTCGAGGATCCAGATCCACTCTCCGGACCGATGCTTCACGCGGTGTTCGGTCTCATAGGTTTCCGTTTTGCCCTCCAGATGGTCGCTGAGCTCTTTCATTACATCGGGCTTGTCGTCGGAATGGATTAGAGTCTCCCAGCTGCTTATGAAAGGCTGTATTTCACCTGAGGAATATCCGAGCATTGCGGCCCATCGCTCGTTGAAGGTTACTTGGCCGGTTTGAACGTTCCAGTCCCAGGTCCCCAGGTCCGCACCGTGCAGAGCCAGTTTCAGTCGCTCCTCCCGATCCCGCAATTTCTCCTGGGCGTGCGTGCGTTCCAGGTGGTGCCCCAGTACCTTGGAAGTGGCCTCTACCAGATTCTGTTCTTCGGGCAGCAGAAACGGTTTGTCGCTCCTGTAGTACACAGACAGGCTCCCGACAGGCTCACCCTCTACCCGTATGTCAGCATGAAGCCCGATTTTCAAATTGTCCCTCTGAGCGTCCAAGCTGTATCGTTCGTCGCCCAGGATGATGACCGGGACTGCTTCATTCGGATACTGCACGCCTTCCTTGATTGCCTCAAGAATCCTTCGGAAAAGCGCCTCCTCGGACAAGCTTTCGTCCAATGAGTTCCGTACACGCTGCAGGCAGTGGAGTTCTTTATTCCTCTCCAGAAGGGCGGTCTCGGCTTGCTTTCGCTCCGTGATGTCCGTCAGTACGGAGACCACGCCGACGAATTCGCCCGATGCGTCTTTCAGCGGCGCAGCGTTGATGGAGAGCAGGATACGTCGTCCATTGGGGTGTTCGATTGCATGCTCCACATCATGGATGGGCCTGCCGGTCCTGCGAACAACGTTGAAAGGGAGTTCTTCCTCAGGAAAATGCTCACCGTGATGACCGCAGATCCTCCATTCGGTATCGTTGTAGGTCCGGGCCGTGATGTCACCCTTCGCCAAGTCAAGCGTGGCTTCCGCTGCGGGGTTGGCAAAGGTTATTCTCCCCTCGGCATTCAACACAGTGATTGCGACCGGACTGGTGGTCGTGATCATATCGAGCAGATAACTTTGTTCACGTATGTTCTCTTCTGCCTCTTTGCGCTTCGTGATATCATGAACAATGGAGTGGAGGAACTCCTTTCCCTTCACTTCTATCGTACTGCTGTAAACCTCGACATCCTTTACGGATCCGTCCGCCAGTCGATGTTGAAACTCGAAGTAGGTGCGTTCCCGGGACTTGGCCTTCGCCATTCTCTCCCTGACCTCGTCCTCCAAGAGCAGGTTGATCTCCTGGATCTGCATTGTCTTGAGCTTTTCCACCGGCCAGCCATAGAACCGTTCTGCAGCTTCGTTGGTTTCCACAATGTTTCCGGTATCCGGGTCAATGAGCAGCTTAACCGCCGTGTGATGTTGAAAGATGCTGCGAAACCTCTCCTCGCTTTCCCTCAGCGCGTCCTCGCTCTGCTTGCGTTCGGTGATGTCCACAAGGGACAACCGCCAGCGTCTCAGATTGCCGTCTTCATCGTATTCGGTGGTCGCCTCAAGCCTGGCATGAAATTCCCCCTCAGGACCCGGGATACGGACTTCGATTGGAGATGGCTTTTGATCCGATGCCAACGCGTTCAGGTATGCTTTGAAGGAGGGCAAATCATCCTTTTCGATGTGGTCGGAGAAGCGGTATCCAATGAGCTCGTTCTCGAATCCCAGGAGTGCATAAGCGGAGGTGTTGGCTTTCTCAATGAGGCCGTTGCGGTCCAAGGTCACATACCCTACTGGCGAAGATTCGAAGAGATCGGTGTACTCGTCCCTGGCGGCCTCGAGTTCCGACCGGGCGCGGCGCAGTTCCTGGTTCTGGAGTTCCAACTCCATCTGTTGGACTTCGAGTTCATGGATCAGCTGCGCAAGATCGTAATTTTCAGTGTCAGTTTCACTGCTTTCTTTGTTTTTCAGAAGCTGCTCCGCCTGTGCGTGTAAGGCTCTGAATTTTTCTCTCGAATAGGATTTCTCGTTCATAAGTACCGCTCCCGTCATTGTGATCGAGAAGTCAAATTATCACACAGTGGGATAGGCTGAGAAGGGTCAAGAACCATTAAGGCACCTGATCCTGCAGTAGAGCACAGTGAACGTCGGAGGGGAGTTCCGCGTGGCGTCAGCCCTGGTAAGGGGGCCACAGTGACCGAGGTGTTTCCGCTGAAGAGCACTTCAGGTTAGCGAAACGGTCTCGAAGGATGCCGCAGAAAGACCGCCCCCCTGTCTGTTTTCTTGGACAACGTTGTCCAGAGAGTTGAGGCGGGCGACCTCAAAAACCTTCTGAAGCCGCCCGCCGTGAATCCGTCGAAAGAACCTACCGCTTCACCAGGGACAGGATCAACCCTCCCACCTTCTCCAGTTTGTGGGCTTCCCCCGTATCCCATCCAGGATTCTGAGCCGCACGGGTGTAGGCGTTGATGACGTGGAACATCGTCCTTCCCGGCTCCATCTGCCATGCCTGTTCGACTGCCCCCGCCTCTGTCTTGGTGATCAGGAACTGCTTGTTGAAGGACCCGATGGTGGCCAAGGGGTCATCCACCTCTGAGCGTGTCGAGATCTCGAACCGGCTTCTTCCCTG
>CAYYVD010000321.1:0-5571 GCA_964475045.1 uncultured Desulfobacterales bacterium
AACATGGCCAAGGAGCTGGTCATGCGGGAGGGCGTGGACCTCCTCGTGGGGACCATCAACTCGGGCGCGGCCATGGCGGTCTCCACGGCCGTGGCCGAGAAGAACAAGGTTCCGTTCTTCGTCTGGATTGCCAAGAGCGAGCGGATTACCGGGGAGAAGGGGCACCGGTACGTGTTCCAGACCGGGGAGAACTCGGCCATGGCCGGAAAGGCCGGAGGCGTGGCCCTGTCCAAGAAGCCCTATGTGAAGTACTGGATCGCAGGGGACGACTACGAGTACGGCCACTCCATCGCGGATGCGGCCTGGAGGAACCTCAAGGAGCGGAAGCCCGAGGTGGAGATGATCGGAAAATCGTGGTGGAAGCCGGGCGAGCCGGACCTCGCTCCCTACATCACCTCCATCATGTCCGCAAACCCGGACGCGGTGATCTTCTGCACCGGCGGCCGCAGCATGACCAATGTGCTCAAGGCGATCAAGGCCACGGGCATGGCGGAGAAGTTTCCCATCTGGATCCACACCGGCACGGACCATGCGGTACTGAAACCCCTCGGCGACCAGGCCCCCGAAGGCGTGATGGGAACCATGGACTACCACTTCTACTACCCGGTTACGCCCGAGCACCAAGCGTTCGTGGACAAGTTCCGCGAGGCCTACGGCGAGCCCCCGGGCTTCCCGGCCTTTCACGGCTACATCACCGCCCACTTCATCGCCAAGGCCTATCGCAAGGCCGGCGAGCTGGACACGGAGGCGTTCGTCGACGCCTTAGAGGGGTTGACCATCGACAGCCCGGTGGGACGCCTGGAGATGCGGGCCTGCGATCACCAGGTCAAGCTCCCCATGTACCTGGGGGTGACCAAGATCTCCGAGGAGTACGGGGTGGCCATCAGCACGGACATTCAGACGCTGACCGGCGATGCGGTCCTTCCCTCGTGCGAGGAGATCATGAAGGCGCGGGCGAAGTAGACGCCGAAGCCTGATCACACCGGTCGGGAGCGGCGGCATCCCCGCCGCTTCCGCTCCGGTCTCGAGGCGGCGCATGGACTTCGGACAGAGCATCACCCTGTCGGCCCTGGGCGTCCACCTCCTGGTGGGCCTCAGCCGGGCCATGATCCTGTTCATCGTGAGCTCGGGGCTCAGCTTCGTGCTCGGCGTGCTGCGCGTGCCCAACGTGGCCCACGGCTCGCTGTACATGATCGGGGCCTTTGCCGCCTTTACCCTCAATGAGGTCTTCGGGGGCGGTTCCGCCGGCTTCTGGATGGCTCTGGTCCTGAGCCCCTTCGTGGTGGCGGGCGTGGCCCTGGTGGCCGAGCGGGCGCTGTTCTGCCACCTGTATCAGCGGGAGCATCTCATGCTGCTCCTGTTCACCTTCGCCCTGATGCTTATCCTGGGCGACCTGGTGAAGATGGTCTGGGGCGCCGACTACCGCTCCATCACGGCACCGCCGGTCCTGGAAGGCTCCCTGCCCGTTCTGGGGTCCTCGTTTCCCAAGTACAACCTGTTTCTGCTGGTCGTGGGGCCGCTGGTCGCCGTGGGGCTCTACCTGTTCACGAACAAGACCCGAATCGGAAAGATCGCCCGGGCGGCGGCCGTGGACCGGGAGATGGTGGACGCCACCGGCATCAACGTGAGTTGGGTGTTCGCGTTTGCGTTCATCCTGGGCTGCTTCATGGCCGGGCTCGGAGGCGCTCTGGTGGCGCCGACCATCAGCGTCACCCTGGGCATGGACCACGATATCATCATCGAGGCGTTTCTGATCGTCACCATCGGGGGCCTGGGCAACATGTGGGGCGCCCTGATCGGTTCCCTCATCTTCGGCGTGAGCCAGTCCCTCGGGGTGCTCTTCTGGCCCCAGTTCGCCATCGTGTTTCCTTACCTGGCCGTGGTGATCGTCCTCGTCTGGCGGCCCACGGGCATGCTCAAGTCCGTGTGGTAGTCGCGCCGGCTTCCGGCCGGGCGGCAGGAGCGTGCGCTTTGCAAAGAGGCCCCTTCAGCTGGAAGATTCTCTGGCCCTACGCGGCGGCCTTCGCAGCGCTGCTGTTCCTGCCCATGGTCCTGTCCAGGTTCTACGTCTACATCACGGCCGTGATCTTCGTCACCGCCCTCCTGGCCATGAGCCTGAACATGGTGGTTGGACACGGCGGGCTGTACCAGTTTCATCATGCCGCCTTCTACGGCGTGGGGGCCTACACGTGCGCCCTGATCCTGGCCCGGACCGAGCTGCCGTCCTGGGTGAGTTTCGTGTCGGCTCCCTTTGCCGCGGCCTTCGTCGGGCTCCTCATCGGATGGTTCTGCGTGCGGCTCAGCAAGCTCTACTTCGGCATGCTGCAGATCTCACTCGGGTCGCTGATCTGGGCCATCGTGTTTCGCTGGTACGACCTCACCGGCGGAGACGACGGCATTCACGGGGTCCCCATCCCGGACGCCGTCGGGACCATCTCCAGCAGCTACTACTTCGTCCTGGGGGTGCTGGGCGTGTGTGTGGCGGTCATGTACCTCATCTATCGCTCCCCCTTCGGGAAGACGCTCCAGGCCATCCGCGACAACCCCGAGCGGTGCGAGGCCGTGGGCATCCACGTGCGGCGGCACCAGCTCACGGCCATTGTCATCGCCACGTTTTTCGCCGGGGTGGCCGGCGTGCTCTACGTGGTGGTGGAGGGGTCGGTGTTCCCGGATCTCCTGTTCTGGGTCCTGTCCCTGGAGGTGTTCATCATGTGCCTGCTGGGCGGCTGGTTCACCTTTGCCGGGCCCATGATCGGAGCGGCCATCACCGTGGCCCTCCGGACCTTCGTGGGGACCTACACCGAGTACTGGACCCTGATTCTGGGTGTGATCCTGATTCTGCTGATCTTCTTCCTTCCCGAGGGCGTCATGGGGTTCATCATCGAGAAGGTGCGGGGCGGCGAGGTGGAGGAGTAGGGATGCTTCGGGTCGAGTCCCTGTCCAAGTCATTCGACGGCTTTCTCGCGGTGAACAGGGCCGACCTGTCCGTGGAGCGCGGGGAGATCGTGGCGGTGATCGGTCCGAACGGCGCAGGCAAGACCACGCTGTTTCGGCTCATCACGGGCCATTTGCGTCCGGACGGAGGCCGGATCGCCTTCGAGGGGAAGGATATCGCCGGGCTACGGCCGTTCGAGGTCTGCCGCAGGGGCATCAGCCTCTCCTTTCAGGTCGTCAACGTGTTCAGCCGCATGACGGTCTTCGAGAACGTTCAGGTGGCGGTGCTCAGCCACCAGAAAAAGACGCACAAGCTGTTCTCCCCCTCGGAGCGGCACGGCATCAAGGAGACCGAGGAGATTCTTCGAAACGTGGGCCTCTCGGACAAGGCCCGAAGGGTGAGCGGTTCCCTGTCCCACGGGGACCAGAAGGTGCTCGAGATGGCCATCGCCCTGGGAAACCGCCCCAAGCTCCTCATTCTGGACGAGCCCACGGCCGGCATGTCCCCGGAGGAGACCTCGGTGACCATCGGCCTCATCCACCGGCTCACTCGGGAGCTGGGGCTCACCATCCTCTTCTGCGAGCACGACATGGAGCTCGTCTTCTCCATCGCCCACAGGATCATGGTCATGCAGCACGGCCGCTCCATTATCCAGGCCTCGCCCGACGAGGTGCGCAGCAACGAAGAGGTTCAGTCGGCCTATCTGGGAGGGACCTAGGCATGCTCGAGGTGGAGGGGATCCACGCCTATTACGGACTCAGCCACATCCTGTTCGGGGTCTCCCTGGAGGCGCCGGCCGGAGAGATCGTGTGCCTCCTGGGGAGGAACGGCGCCGGCAAGAGCACCACCATGAAAAGCATCATGGGGCTGCTGCCTCCGAGGCGGGGCGTCGTCCGCTTCAAGGGAACGGAGATCACCGGCTGGAAGCCCTATCAGATCGCTCGAATGGGAATCGGGTACGTTCCGGACGACCGGAGGGTGTTCGCGGACCTTACCGTGGGGGAGAACCTGGAGATCTCGGAGAGGAAGCGGGGAGGGGACGCGGCCTGGACCCGGGATCGGGTGTACGCGTTCTTTCCGGACCTCGGCCGCATCGACCACCGCAGGGCCGGATTCCTGAGCGGCGGGGAGCAGCAGATGCTCACCATCGCGCGCGCCCTCATGACCAACCCCGAGTTTCTCCTGCTCGACGAGCCCACCGAGGGGCTCGCCCCCATGGTGGTGCAGCTGCTGGAGGAGCAGATCGCCGCCCTGCGGCAGCAGGGGATCACAATGCTGCTGGCGGAGCAGAACCAGAAGGTGGCCTTGAAACTGAGCGACCGGGGGTATGTGATCGACAACGGCTCGATTCGCTACCACGGGAGCATTCAGGAGCTCAGAGAGAACGAGGACGTTCGCAAGAAGTACCTTCTCGTGTGAGCGACCCGGCACCTCGATGAATGGAGGAGGACGTGCCGCACCATCGGATTCCCGACATGACCCCCTCGTCCCCGGCCGAGGGCGTGGAGATGCGCGTGGTACACGCCGAGCGGATGACCATGGTCTTCTTTCGCGTTTCAGCGGGCACCCGGGTCCCGGAGCACGCCCACCCGCACGAGCAGGTCGGCGCCCTGATCCGCGGCCTGTTGGATCTCGCCGTGGGGGACGAAATCTTTACGGTTCGTGCGGGCGAGGCCTACCACGTGCCGGGCGGCGTTCCCCACTCGGCGTTTTGCCGGGAGGATGCGGATCTGGTCGAGGTGTTCTGCCCAGTGCGGGAAGACCTGCCTAGCTCTTGAGGAAGGTGTCCTGCAGCTGGGTAACGGCCTCCTCCTCGGGCACCCGCTTCAGCCGGGTCTTGTTCCGGTTGATGGTGTCGTTCAGGTCCGGAAAGTAGAGTTTTTCCTCCGAAACCTCGCACAGCTTGCTCTGCCACCGCATGAAGGATCCCACATTGGTGAGCGTGTGGTCCGCGTACTTCGCCCCGCCCTTTTCCGCGATCTCCCGAATTCCCTGGACCACGCGCCTGTCCTCCGGAAGGTAGAGGGGAAGCAGGAAGTCGTGCTTGGTCTGAAGCCAGATCCTCCGGGCGGCGCGCTCCCGCCTGCAGTCCTCCACGAACTTCTCCAGGCTGAAGTAGTTGAGGCTTCCCAGGGCACCCATGGCGTGCCGAAGCATGTGCACGCCGTACTCCCGAAGGGTGTTCCTGGAGAGCTCGGACTCCTCCACAGCGGCTTGAATGTCGTCCTTGATGCTGGTGCTGCCGCCGGACTGAGCCGATGGGTACCCGGTCACCCAGAGGTTCAGCCGGGCCATGGCGGAGTTGATGATCGGCTGTGCGGGATCGCTGTAGCACAGGTCGCCGCCCACGCCGAGAACGTCCGGGATTCCCCCGTGCACGCAAACCACCCCCGGATTGACGGTCTGTGCCAGGACCATCATGAACAGCACCTGGGCATGGATCTGGGTGAGAAGAGCCTCCGGACTGATGGGGCCCGTGGACCCGGCAATGGTGAGGTCCAATAGAAGGAGGTTGTTTCCGGCCCTGACGCTTCGAAGAAACGGCTCGACCATGGTGGGCATGAAGGTCATGGCCGTGATCAGGCTGGTCCCGTCCAGCCAGTCGTCCCGGTAGCTGAAGTACGCCGCCTCGTCGT
>CAYYVD010000322.1:0-5561 GCA_964475045.1 uncultured Desulfobacterales bacterium
GACAAAATCGAGGTTTTAGGGTAAGGCGAGGCATACCGTATCATCCTGATTATTCGATTGATATCGGCGTGCCTCACGATAAGTAGGAAACTCGGGCTAGGAGGTCCTTCGAAGCAGCCGCTGGTAGGCCTCCTGGAGCTGCACAAAGGCCTCGCTCTGCCCGCCCCGGTCCGGGTGGCACGCCATGGCCTGTTTGCGAAAGCGCCGGGTGAGCTTTCGGCGGTCCAGACCGGGGAGCTCCTCCGGGCTCAGGCCCAGCCTCCGGCCGGCCTCCTTCTCGGCGTCGTCGAACCCGCGGCGGCGTCCGGACGGGTAGGAGCGGTGCTTGCGAATGAAATCCGCCACATACTCCCGCCAGGGGCTCGCCCGCTCGAAGTCGTGGTCGAAGTAGAGCACCGCGTACCGGACCAGGTAGGCGTGGAGGGTGTCGGCCCGGTGATCGTCCACGCCTCGAAAGAACCGCTCGTCCCGGTTCAACCGGCAGAGGTCCTCGAGAAAGGCCTGGTCGAGCTTCTCCGGGTCCATGGCCCCGGGCTGGTGGCGGGTCAGGAGGTGCCGGAAGTGGGTCTGGCACTCCAGGGCGGTGTACAGGTAGGGCCGGACCTCCCAGGGAGGGAGCTCCCGCTCCATCTCCTCCAGGGTGGCCTCGATCTCGTCCCGGCTCTTGTCGATGAGCACGTTTAGGAAGGGCCAGGCCCGGGCGTTGAGGTTGCCGATGTCCACCCGGCCGCAACGCAGGTAGTGGATCCGGCGCTTGTCAAAGTCGTGCAGGAGCTGCTGGCGGCGAAAGAGCTCCTCCCGGGAGTGGGCCTTCCAGGGTTTCTTGGACGGGTCGGACCGCTGAAACTGCTCCACGATGCGCCGAATGCGGGGATCGACGAACGGGAGGAACAGGGGCTCCAGGTCGTCGTCCGAGACGTCCGGGCCCTGCTCCCGAATCTCCTCCACCAGGTCCTCCCGCAGGTAGAAGCTGTTTCCCCCCGGGTACTCGATCCACGCCCCGGGGTCCGGACCCAGATCCTTGAGCTCCCGGTGCCGCCAGGCGTCGCCCGCGGCGTACGATTCACAGATCAGGTAATGGGATTTTCCTTGTCGGCGCTGCCGCTTGAGATACATGAACCCTGCTTTCGTCTGCCGGCCGGTGTCGCAGGGCCGGGAGGCCTGTTTGGGGTCATGATCGCACGCTTTCGGCCGATTGAAAAGGGAGGATTCGGATCAGATTCGGCGCTTCTCCTCGTACACGGACAGGAGGAACACCGTGGCAAAGGGCTGGGTGAAGAGCCACCCGATGAACACGGAGCCGCCCACCGCGCAGAGTCCCAGGAACAGGACCACGACCACCACCTGATCCAGGCTGTTCTTGCCCGTGGACATGCGGAAGCTCTCCTTCACCGCCTCCACCACGCCCAGGCCCCGGTCGGTCATCAGGGGCAGCACGTAGAGGCACCCGAAGGAGATGGCCAGCACCGCGAGAATCCCCGGGAGCACGAGCAGGGCGAACCCGACGGTGATGACCAGGAACACGGCCAGCCCGAACCCGAGTAGGGGCAGGAAGAGCCGCATGTGCGAGAAGATGTCCTGGGCCCCCGGCTCCCGGTCCTCCCGAATCATGAGGAGGATGGCGTGCATGTACCCGGCCATGGTCACCGGCGCCAGGATCCCCAGGGACAGGAACCCCACGACGCTCAGGGCCAGGGTCATGAGGATCAGGGGCACGATGTGGCGCAGAGTCAAGTTCCAGGCGGTCTCGACGTGGGCCTTGAAATCCATGGTTGTCCTCCACTGTGGCGATTACCTGCTACGAATTCAAAAGGGTGAGAAGGCCCGAAAGATAACAAAAAGGGTTCGCTCTGTCCACTGCACGGAATTATACTTACCGGTAGGTAGGTTTTTCTTGACGAGACCGTCGGGCCTGTGTTAGGGATCCCGATTCTGGAACGGAGCTTCGAATCAGCCCTATGGAAAAGACACAACGCAGCAACGGAGTGAACGTCCGGGAGCGGCTCCTGGAGGCGGCCACCGCCCTGTTTGCGGAGCGGGGGTTCACCGGCACGCCGGTCCAGGCCGTCGTGGAGCGGGCCGGGGTGACCAAGCCGGTGCTCTACTACTACTTCGGGAGCAAGGCGGGCATCTTTCGGGCCGTGCTCGACCACGCCGCCCGGCTGCAGGAGGATCTCCTGGCGCGGATCGTCGAGGCCCCGGGCACGGCCCTGGACCGGTTTCTCCTCCTCTACCGGAGCATCTACGAGGGGGTGGCCCTGTACCCGGACCTGTTCCGGCTGATCCACAACCTCCTCTTCGGCCCGCCGGACGGGCTGCCGTCCTACGACGTGATGGGCTTTCACCGGCGCATGTTCGACGCGGTGCGATCCATCTACGCCGAGGGGGTGGTCCGGGGAGAGGTGGTGGAGGCCGCCTACGACGAGGTGGCCATGCTGGTCCTGGGGCTGATGGACTTCTGCTTTCATCACGACCAGGTGCTCGGAGGTTCGCCGGACCCCCGCAGGCCCGAGCGGCTCCTGCGATTGGCCTTTCGAGGGCTGGCCGCTCACACGGACTGAACAAAACGGTGCGAGCGTCCCCTGCGGATGCGGCGGCACGCCGCGACCACAGGGGCGCCGTGGGAATACAGAGGACGACATCATGCGCAGGGTGGAGTGCAAGGCAACCATGGGTTGGAGGCTCGGAATCGTGGCGCTGCTCCTCGTGCTCCTGGTCGCAGGCGGGTGTGAGCAGGCCAAGAGCAGCGCCGAGACCGACCAGGACCAGGGCCGGAACCGGACGGTTCAGGTCTCCATCGAGGAGGTGCAGCCCGGGCTCATACGGGACGTGCTGATCCTGCCCGCCGAGACCGAGGCGTGGGAGGACGTGCGGGTCCCCTCCGACATGGTGGGCAAGGTGGAGTGGATCGGCCCCGAGGAAGGGGACGAGGTCAAGAAAGGGGAGCTGATCGCCAAGGTGGACGTCTCCTCCCTCAAGGCGGCCCTGGACCAGGCCCAGGCGGCCTTTGACCTGGCGGACCAGGTGTACCGCCGCCGGCTCGAGCTCTACAGCAAGAAGCTCATCGCCAAGGAGGAGCTGGACCGGAGCCGCACCGAGCAGAGCGTGGCCGAGGGGGACTTGAAGCGGGCCAAGGTGGAGCACCGAAGGGGGTTCATTCACGCCCCGGTCAGCGGGGTGGTCAACCATCTCTTCGTGGACCAGGGGGAGTTCATCGGTCGCGGGGAGCCGCTCGCGGACATTGTCAACGTGGAGCGGATCAAGGTCAACGTGGACGTGCCGGAGATGGACGTGCGGTTCCTGAAACAGGGCCAGGATGCCCTGGTGCGCATCGACGCCTTTCCCGAGGCGCGAATCCCGGGCAAAGTGGACTTCGTGGCCTACAAGGCCGACCCCGCCACCAAGACCTTTCACGTCCGGGTGATCATCCCCAACCCGGGCCGCCGCATCCGTCCCGGCATGATCGCCCGGGCGGTCTTTTTGCGCCGGGTGATTCCGGAGGCCGTCACCGCACCGATCTTCGCCCTGGTGGACAAGAGCGGGGAGCGCATCGTCTACGTGGAGGAGGACGGCGTGGTGCACGCAAGGTCCGTGTCCATCGGTGTGATCGAGAGGGACCGGGTGCAGATCACCGAGGGCCTCGAGCCCGGAGACCACCTCATCGTCCGGGGCCAGAAGGAGGTGGAAGAGGGCATGCGGGTGGAGGTCCAGTAGATGTTCGTCAACCAGGCCGCCCTCAAGCGACAGGTCACGGTGCTCGCCCTGCTGGTCCTCATCGTGATCGCCGGGATCTACGCCTACGTCACCCTGCCCAGAGAGTCCTTTCCGGACATCACCATCCCCTACGTGTTCGTGACCACGGTGTACGAGGGGGTGGCCCCCCAGGACATGGAGGAGCTCGTCACCATCCCCATCGAGCGCAGGCTCAAGGGGATCTCGGACGTGGAGGAGATCCGCTCCACCTCGGCCGAGGGCATCTCCACCGTGGCGGTCAAGTTCCTGCCCGAGATGGACCTGGACGACGCCCTCCAGAAGGTGCGGGACAAGGTGGACCAGGCCAAGCCCGACCTGCCGGACGACCTCCCCGACGAGCCGGTCATTCAGGAGGTGAACTTCTCGGACCTCCCCGTGATTCGGGTGGTCCTCTCGGGCCCCTTCAGCCTGCGCCGGCTCCAGACCTTTGCAGAGGAGTTCGAGGACCGCTTCGAGTCCGTCTCCGGGGTGCTGGACGCGGCCATCAGCGGCGGCCTGGAGCGGGAGATCCACGTGGAGTTCGACCTGGACCGGGTCCGGGCCTACAACGTGCCCTTCTCGAGCCTGGTGAACGCCGTCCGGCAGAGCAACGTGAACATGCCCGGCGGCAGCATGGACATCGGCCAGGGCAAGTACCTGGTGCGGGTGCCCGAGGACTTCAAGCACCCCTCGGAGATCTTCTCCATCGTGGCCTTCGTACGCGACGGAAGGCCCATCTACCTCCGGGACGTGGCCGGCATTCGGGACAGCCACAAGGACCCCCTCACCCGAAGCCGGATCAACGGCCGCCAGAGCGTGACCCTGGGGATCCAGAAGCGAAGCGGCGAGAACATCGTCCGGGTCACCGACGAGGTCAAGGCGGTGGTGGAGGAGATGCGCTCCCTGATGCCGCCCTCCCTCCGCATCGACCTCACCGCCGACATGTCCGACGACGTGCGCCTCATGGTGGCGGACCTGGAGAACAACATCCTCTCCGGCCTGCTCCTGGTGCTGGCCGTGATCTTTCTGTTCATCGGAGGCCGGTCCGCCGTGTTCGTGGCCCTGGCCATCCCCTACTCCATGTTCCTGACCTTTGCGCTCCTCATGGGCATGGACGTGTCCCTCAACATGGTGGTGCTCTTCAGCCTGATCCTGGCCCTCGGCATGCTGGTGGACAACGGCATCGTGATCGTGGAGAACATCTACCGTCACATGCAGGAGGGGAAGCCGCGCCAGGAGGCCGCCCTCGAGGGGACCAACGAGGTGGCCTGGCCCGTGATCACCTCCACCATGACCACGCTGGGGGCCTTCGTGCCCATGCTCTTCTGGCCCGGCATCATGGGCGAGTTCATGGGCTACCTGCCCCAGACCCTGATCCTGGCCCTCACCTCGTCCCTCTTCGTGGCCCTGGTGATCAACCCGGTGCTCTCGGCCCGGTACCAGACCGTCAAGAAGAGCAAGCCCCGCAAGACCCGCAGACGGAAGGAACAGCCGGAGAAGGAGCCCCTGCCCAAGCGGGTCTACCTGGCCGTCCTCGAGCTGGCCCTGCGTCACCGTCTGGCGGTGGTGACCTTCGCCTTCGCCCTCCTTTTCGGGTCCATCGCCGGCTATGTAAACTGGGGAAAAGGGACGGAGTTTTTTCCGGAGACCGAGCCCCGGCGGGCCTACGTGCACATCAAGGCCCCGGAGGGGACCAACCTGGACGCCTCCGACCGGATCGTCTCCCAGGTGGAGGAGATCGTCTCGGAGTACGAGGACATCCGGTACGTGATCGCCAACATCGGCGCCGAGGGCGGGGATCCCTTCAGCCAGGGCGGCACCGGCACCCA
>CAYYVD010000323.1:0-5549 GCA_964475045.1 uncultured Desulfobacterales bacterium
TCGATCTGGCTCGGGTCGATCTCCAGGGCCTTGGCGACCTCCTTGTACAGGGCCCGCCGGTCCTGGTTCTCGGCCTCCACCAGGCTCTTGAGATCGCGTTTTTGACGGAGGTCGAGCCCGCCGGTGTCCTGAATGGACACGTAGCCGTCGTCGCCCTCCCGAATGGCTGCCTGGTTGTAGTAAGGCTTCATCTGCTGGTAGCGGGACTTCATGCGGTTCTTGAGACCACGAATGGTGGCGTTGGAGACCTCGGTAACGTCCTGGGCCCAGGCCGCCGACGGGGAGAGACACAGGCGGATGGTGCGGATCAGGGACTTCTTCTCCTGCCCCTTCGAGGGCTGCTCCTGCGCCTCTTCGCGGCCTCGGATGTCGTTCACGATGTCCTCGGCCACGGTCTCCACCTTCTCGGCGGGGAAGTAGATGTTGATGGTGACGCAGGCGATCAGCGTGCACAAGAAGAAGAGGGACGCGATCCACAGCGGTCTTCGAATGCCTTTCATACCGTCCTCCCTGCGGTTTCCACCGGGAAACCAGTCGTCTTTGTCCGTCCGAGCTACCGGATGACCGGGCCACCGTGCGACGAGGTCACCCGCTGAATCCGTTTGACCATGTCCTTGAAGCGAATCCGGTTGTCCGGGTTCTGGTTTACAATATTCACGCCCGAAATACCACTCCTTTTTATCAGGTACTCCTTGCCTCCCTCGTGGATCGTGCCGTTGATGCGGAAGATGTCGTTCTCCAGGACCGCGTGCACGCCGATCTTCTCGTAGGGGAACTCCTTGAAGAAGGAGGTGAGCAGGCCGGCCAGCCCCACGAAGGGGCTGGTCCCCCCGCCGATCTGGGCGATGTTGTCCACGGCCTTCACACTGATCCGCTGCTCCACGCCCTCCGTGGGAACGGACTCCGTGAGGAGGTCGAAACGCTGGGGCTGCCCGTAGGCGAGCTCGAAACGGTGCACGCGCCCCTTCAGGACGCCCGTGATGAGGCCGAAGGCCGTGCCCCGGGTCATCTGCTCGAGGTCCAGACCCTCCCACCGGGCCCCGGCCCGATAGGCCGGCGAGGCCGTGAACAGCCCGATCGCCCCCAGGTTCTCCACGGTCACCCGGCCGCTGAAAACCTCGGCCTGCAGGGACCCCTGACTGGTGAGCCGGCCGTCCTCGAGCCGCAACGGGGACAACCGGCCGCGGATGCGCCCCTCGGGGGTGCCCGGCCAGAACCGTTCCAGCAGAGGACGAAGGCTCACGTCCGCCAGGTGCAGGCTCGACGCCATGCGAAGACCGCCCCCCACAGGGTAGTCCAGGTCCAGCGGCCCCAGCCGGAGCGATCCGCCAGGAATGCGAACCTCGGTGGCGTCCGGAATGCGGATGCGGTTCGGTCCGGACTCCAGATCCAGGCGGAGGGGTTGCCGGGGAAGGAAAGGGACCTCCAGGGATTCGATGGAAAGGGTGCCTCTTCCCGGTGTCTCCCGTTCCATGGGAAGGGTGCCGTACCGCAGGGGCAGAGAGAGGCTCAGATCCTCGACGGAGGCGGCGGGCGCCTCGGATCGAAGCCCCCCGCCCTGAACGCGCACGTGTCCGTCGACCAGGAACCCGCCCGGTTCGGTGCGGAGGCGGAGGTCCGCCGAGCCGCGCCCCTCCAGGGAGGCCTGCTTCAGGGCCGGGACCTCCATGCGAAAGGGGTCCACCACGAACAAACGGAACGCCGGGCCCAAGGGGAAGGAGGGCACCGAGACCTCCACGTCGGCGCGGGTACCCGATTCGACGGCGGCAAGGCTCCCTGAGGCGCGGACCCGCAGGACGCCTTCGAGCTCGGCCTCCAGGGCGGTCTCGCAGAGCTCCACGGGATCGAGGTTCCCCCGGGTGCTCGCGCGAAAGGTCAGCGGGTGATTGCCCAGGTTGAGGTAGAAGCGGTCCACCAGGGCCTCGCCGCTCGAGACGGTCGCCGTGGAGGAGTCGAGCACGAGGTCTCCCTCCGCTCCGATGCGCAACCGGGCGTCGAGGGACAGGGCGAGCCCTTCTCCAAAGGCCTCGATGGAGGGGCGTTCAAAGGCGAACCCGGTGACGCCGGCCCGGACGGAGCCGATCCAGGCCCCCGAAGGCTCGGAGTCGAGGCGTGCCCGCAGGTGGTCCGTCCCGCTCATGCCCCAGCCCTGGAGCGGCCGTCCGGGCCGGGAGAGCCACGCCAGGATGCCGGTATCTTCCCCTTCGGCCGACGCGAACAGGCCGCCTTCCTGGTAGGTGGCCGACAGGAGCACGGGACCCAGGTCCCGGGCGGTCAGCCGGATCTCGGGCAGCCGGATTCGGGAGGAAAAGGGGTTCAGCCGCCCTCCGACGACCTCGACGTGAAGGTCCTCGATCTCGAGCGCCTCGTCCTGCCTTGGTATTCGAAGGACCGGCGTGTCGAGCGTGGCCTCGGCCAAGTGCACCTCCTGCAGGCGGCCCCCCAGACGGAGGTCGGCCTCGGAAGGCAGGATGCGGGCGGCCGGGTGCTCCCACGTCATCTGGACCCCTCGAAGACGGCCCGCGATGGAGGGCTCGGGCCAGGGGCCGTGGATTCGGATCCGCCCCTCCAGCCGGGCGTTCGCCTGGACGGGCGGGGACGACAGGGAGAAGGCGTTGTTCTCGAGCTCCAGGGTCAGGTCCGGCGCCGCGTGGAAGCCGTCCGGGTCCAGCCGGGCCTCCGCGCCTCCGGTGACGAGGACCGTCCCGGCCATCTGCAGACCCATGGGGGGCCGGTAGGCTGGAGGCAGCAGGGCCATCCAGTCCGAGGGTCGAAACCGGCACATGAGGCCGTGGACCGAACCCTGCGGAGGTCCCTGCCAGGAGCCCTTCGCGTTCCCGTGAACCTTCAGACGGGCGTCCCGTTCCCGAAGGGTTACACGGAAGACGACCTGCTCGAGGCTCCGGCGGTTCCAAAGGACCACCCCCGAGCCCTTCAGGCGGGCCGAGGGCGCCGTCTCCAGGCCGGCCGGGACCCAGGGACCGAGGTCGGGAACGTGCAGGTCCAGGGTTTCGATGTGCACGCGCTTCCGGTCGGCGTCGATGGCGAGGTCGCCGTGCACGGAGAGCCCCCGAGCGGTCCTGTCGCCCTGTCCCAGGACGCCGTCGGGGACATCGATGCGGGCCTCGATGCGCCCCGGGTCGTCCTGCGGCCCGGCCTCGACCTCGATGCGGGGAAGATCCACGAAGAGACGGCTTTCCGGGCGGCTGAGCCGCAACCCGAAGGCGGTGTTCACCCGTCTCTCCGGGGTGAGCTCGGCCCCCAGGGAGTGCACCCGAAGGACCGTCCCTTTCAGGTGGAGGGTCGCCTGGGCCTTTTCCAGGGATGCGCGCTCGAGGCGCACGTCCCGGAACAGGAGCCACCGCAGGAGCCCTCCGGCGGCCCGGGCCGGCCACGAGGCGGTGCCGGGCGCCTCCCGTTCCTCGAGGGAGAGCGGCGGCCGACCCCGCAGCAACAGGTCGACGCCCCTGGCGGTCGCGCGGTCCACGATCAGGGTGCGGCGGCCGAACCCGCCCTCCAGCGACATCTCGGCACGCAGGTCCTGAACGGCGAGGTGAAGTGCGCCTCTGGAGGAGTCCCGGGAGACCACCGTAACGCCCTCCAGGACGAGGCGAAGGGGGTCGCGGCCCCAGGTGAGCCGGTGAATGCCGAGGTCCATCCCCAGGGCCTGGGACACACCGCGGGTCACCACGGGCTTGATGTGCTCGGGATGGTGGACCAGGTAGAGGGCTGCAGAGACGGCCAGGACCAGGACCAGAAGGACGGCGGTCGAAAGGCCCAGGAGGACCTGTTTCATCCTTCGCCTCACGACAGCCAGGCCTCCGTTCGCTCGACGAGGTCGCCTTCCTGCTCGCTCAGCTTGCGAAACACCTCCAGGACCTCCGGGATCGAACCGCCCCGGGCCTCGAGCACGGCCTCGAACAGGTTGAAATGGCGGTGGTACAGCGACACAACCAGCAGGTAGGCATTGTTGATCCCTCCGGCGCCGAACCCCTTGAAACGCTCCGTCTCGAGCTCACGTTCCAGCTCGCGAAACCCCGCGAGCCCCCGGGCGAACACCTGCTCGCGCCGGGCCAAGGCCTCCTCATCGGTCGAAGACCGTTCGTAGAGCCCGCTCACGCGCCCGGCCAGGTCGTCGATGAACCTCGAGAACTTCCGCTCGTCTCGGATCAGAGCCCGGGCCTTTGTCGCCTCCGGAGAGTCCGCCCCGAACGTCTCCTCCACAAAGGCCGCCGCTCCCCGCTTGCCCACCACCGAGGCCAGGGTCTCGTTGAACGCGGGTTGTCCCCGGGCATAGAGCGTGGCATGGGTCATCTCGTGCAAAATGGTTTCTGCAAGCTCCACAGGGCCGCTTTTCAAGAGGTTGCGGTGGACGGGATCCTGGAACCATCCCAGGGTGCTGTAGGCCTCGGCCGGCCACACGACCACGTCCAGGCCCTCCTGCTCGAGCTCGCGCTTCTTGTCCTCGGCCTTCCCGCGGTCGAAGTACCCCAGGTAGGGCATCCGGCCCACGATCGGAAACCACCAGGTGACCAGCTCCAGCCTGGTCTTGTGGGCGGCCGTGACCGTGTACACCGGGTTGGGTTCCCGGCCCAGGTAGACGGTTTCGTAGTTGCTCGTCGGGCTCAGAGCGAGGACCCGCTCGCCGAAGGCCTTGATGCGGCCCACCCAGTGGAGCGCGTCCTTCTCCCCGGCATGGAGGCTCGGGTCGGCCATGGCCTGCGCCAGGGGCACGGCGCGGCTCTGGATGCGAAACTGTCCCACAGCGGCGTGGAGCACATAGGAAAGGGAGCAGCCGGAGAGCAGGGCAGGCATCAGCAGCAGGAGGATCAGGCGGCTGCGGATCCGGTGTTCATGAAAGGAAGGTGCGGTCATTCGAGCGTCCAGGGTTGAGGTTGCAAGCTCTCGCTCCTGCTCACCCCCAGGGATGAAAAGAGACGAGACGGCCTCGTCGTTGGCTCCGGTGGTGAGGAATCTTCCCGCTTCCCCGCTCCCGGCCTGGTCATCGGGGCGTTCCGGGGACAGCGTTTCGAGAGTTTCGGGGACACCATACGTCATTCCAAAGCGGGTCGCGTCTGCCACGATGGGATTTGTGCATTACGTATGGTGTCCCCGAAACTCGTGAATTACGTATGGTGTCCCCGAAACTCGTCCCCCGAAACTGCCGGTGTCCCCCGAAACGCTAAACGCCGAGATAGGTCCGGTACCAGTGGCTGAAGACGATCAGGTTCCACAGGTGCCAGGAGGTGTCCTGGTATCCCCCCATGTGACGGCGGACGAGCTCGGTAACGGCCGCCGGGCGGAAGACCCCCTGCCGTGCGATCACGGACTCGCGCAGGTACTCGTCCACGAGAAAGCGCAGCTCGTTTCTCAACCAGGCGTTGATGGGCATCTCGAAGCCCATCTTGGGCCGTTGATGGAGGGCCGGGGGCAACAGCTCCCGGAACGTTTCCAAGAGAACGGCCTTGCCCGCCCGGCCGCGAAGCTTGAACCCGCCCGGCATGCCGAATGCGCATTGTACCACGGTGTGGTCCAGCATGGGCACCCTC
>CAYYVD010000324.1:0-5544 GCA_964475045.1 uncultured Desulfobacterales bacterium
GCCCCCCACCATGGGCACGTCCCCGATCCCGATCTCCCGAAACCAGAGGATGAAGGCCTTGGTCTTGTCCTTCTTCGCCACGGCATACCTCCCTGTTCAAGCGGCAAGTTGCACGCTGCAGGTCCCAAGGAAAACCACACGCTCGCCGCTCTATGCCTGCAACCTGCTGCTCGGAACCTGTGACCTGCTACCTGCTACCTGCTTACCCGTTCTTCTTCTCGAACGCCTCCATGAAGGACACCAGGTCCTTCACCGCCTGCAGCCCCGTGGCGTTGTAGATGGAGGCCCGGCAACCGCCCACGGAGCGGTGGCCCTTCAGGCCGCCCATACCCTCGGCGGCGGCCTCCTTGACGAACCGCGCCTCAAGGTCCTCGCTCGGAAGCCGGAAGGTCACGTTCATTCGGGAGCGGCTCTTCTCTTCCGCGGTTCCCTGGTAGAACCCCGAGGCGTCGATGGCCCCGTAGAGCACGTCCGCCTTCTCCCCGTTCAGGGCCGCCATCTTCTCCAGGCCGCCGATCTCCTCCTCCAGCCACCGCATCACGAGGCTCACCGTGTAGATCACGAAGCAGGCCGGGGTGTTGAACATGGAGTTCTTCTCGGAGAAGGTCGTGTACTTGAGCATGGTGGGAATGCCGTCCGGAACCCGCGCCAGCATGTCCTTCCGGACGATCACCAGGGCGGATCCCGCCGGACCGATGTTCTTCTGGGCCCCGGCGTAGATGAACCCGAAGGGCT
Organism: uncultured Desulfobacterales bacterium; assembly: GCA_964475045.1. Lineage (GTDB taxonomy): Bacteria > Desulfobacterota > DSM-4660 > Desulfatiglandales > HGW-15 > JAIPEI01. Next base: position 736 of record CAYYVD010000324.1, read on the forward strand.
TCGGATCGAAGGGACGGCTCATGATGTCCGAGCTCATGTCGCAGAAGAGCGGCACCCCGCCGGCGTCGGGGAACCGCGGCCACTGGGTCCCCTTGATGGTGTTGTTGGAGGTGATGTGCAGGAACGCCCCCTGGCCGTCCTCCTCGAAGTCCCACGGGATGTAGGAGAAGTTTTGGTCCTCGCTCGAGGCCAGGACCCGGACCTCCTTGCCCTGAATGCGGGCCTCCTTGATGGCCTTGGTGGACCAGGTCCCCGTGTCGATGTAGTCCAGGGGCTTTCCCTCCACGGCGAAGTTCATGGGGATCATGCAGAACTGAAGGCTCGCGCCCCCCTGAACGAAGAGCACCTCGAAGTCGTCCCCCAGCCCCAAAAGACGTTTGGTGCGCGCCACCGCCTCGTCGATCACCTCGTCGAACCACGGGCTGCGGTGGCTGATCTCGGTCACGCTCATGCCCGACCCCTTGAAGTCGAGAAACTCCGCTTGAATCTGCTCCAGCACGGGAAGGGGCAGGGCCGCGGGCCCGGCGTTGAAGTTGTGAATACGGTGTGCCATGGATGTCCCTCCTGCAGGTGATGGATGTGATGGGGCTGAATGTCCCGGCGCAGCCGCGATCAGGCGGATCCGCCGTCGGAGGAGGCCGCCTCCACGCCTGCGTCGAACACGCCCAGGTTGGCCTCCAGAAACCGCTCCGGCGTGATCCGCTCGACGGTCTCCCGAAGCTCCGCACTCGAGGCGGGGCTGCTCTCGAAGGCCGAGTAGAAGCCGAGCAGGGCCAGGTTGGTGGACATGGGGGCGCCGAGGCTCATGGCCGTCTCACCGGCCGGCGTGACGTGGTACGACACGCCGTGCTTCCCCAGGTAGGCCTTCACGTCCTCCCGCGGAAACCGGCCGGCCTTCGCGTTCACGTACAGGCGCGCCCCGTCCCGCAGAAACGGGAGGTTCCGGTAGCCTTCGTGCTCCTCCAGCGCCAGCACCACATCCGCTCCTCCCGCCCGCACCAGCGAGCTCTGGGCCTCCCCGATCCGGAGGTGCGACACCACCGAGCCGCCCCGCTGGGCCATGCCGTGGGTCTCGGCCCCCAGGACCCGATGGCCCTTTCTGAGGGAGGTCTCGGCCAGCACCTTGGTCACGAAGAGGATGCCCTGCCCTCCCAGTCCGCACAACACGATGTTCACCGGTTCCATGTCCACTCCTTGAGGTCCGTGCCCTCGGGAACAGCGCTCACCACGAAGCACACGAAGGGCACGAAGAAGAAAAAGCTGCGAAACCACGAAATGCGCGAATACAGCGAAGAGACCCTTGGATGCAGAGATCAGAATGCATGCGCCACGAAACGCTCGAAGCCATCAACCCTCAGCGATCAACTGCCAGCTCTCAGCTCTCAGCTCGTACGATCGCCCCCCGCGGGCACACCTGGATGCACAGGCCGCACTGGGCGCAGATCTGCTGGTTCACCTCGGTCCGTTCCAGCTCCTCGTCGTGATACAGGGCGGGGCACTCGAAGCGTTGAATGCACAGGCCGCACTGGTCGCAGTCCTCGGTGATGCGCACCGGGATGCGCTCCGGGATCGCCTCGGACCGGTAGGCGATCACACAGGGGTGTCGCGCAATGATCACCGCGATGCCCCCTTCCGGCTCCTCCGTGTAGGCCAGGGCCCGCTTGAGCGCGCCCCCCGTGGCCTCGAGGTCGTAGGGGTCCACGGTCTCGATGAAGTCCACCCCGCAGCCCGCGATCACCCGCTCCAGGGGGATCTGCTTGCCGTCGCTTCCGTCGGCCCGCACCCCCAGGCCGGGGGTGGGCTGCATGCCCGTCATGGCCGTGGTGAGGTTGTCCAGGATCACCAGCACGAACCGGGCGTCGTTGTAGACGGCATTCAAGAGCCCGGCCGGGCCCGAGTGGTAGAAGGTGGAGTCCCCCATGGTGGCGATGACCGGCTGCTGCACCCCGTCCTGGGCAAAGGCGTGGTAGAACCCCGAGGCCATGGTGATCGCCGCCCCCATGTCCAGGCAGGTGTCCACGCCGCCCAGGTTCAGGCCCAGGGTGTAGCACCCGATGTCCGAGGTGAAGATCGCCTTGGGCTTGGCCTTGCGAATGGCGTAGAATGAGGCCCGGTGCGGGCAGCCCGGGCACAGGGTGGGCCGCCGCATGGGAAGCTCCAGCCCCGAGACCAGGGCCGAGGCCTCGCCCGTGTCCGGGCGGGGGAACCCCGTTCCGCCGGACTCGGTCAGCGCCCGGTCCAGGATCCCGTAGATGACCTCCGGGACCAGCTCCCCCTGGGACGGCACGTGGCCCGAGAGCCTTCCCCAGACCCGGCTCCGGTCGTCGATCTGGTACTCGATCAGCGTGTCCGTCTCCTCCAGCACCAGCACGCGGTCGCAGGCCGCGGTGAAGGTCTCCACCAGGGCTCGAGGGAACGGCCACGCCGCACCCAGCTTCAGGACCGGGACCTCTCCCGTGCGCCCTTCCTCCTTCAACACGTCCCGCACCACCGCCCAGGGCACGCCCGCGGCGATGATTCCCAGGCCGTAGCGCTTTCCCTCCTCCAGGTCGTGGCCGTTGAAGGGGAAGTCCGGCGACGAAAACCGCTCGGCGATCTGGCCGAGCTTCTGATTCAGCTCCCCGTGAAGCTTCAGCCGAAACTTGGGCGTGGCCGCCCAGCGCATGGGGTCCTTCTCGAAGGACGCCTTGCCCTCCCGGTCTCGAAGCTCGCCCACCTCCACGTCCTGCCGGGCATGGCACACTCGAATGGCCGGACGAAGCACCACCGGCACGCCGAACTCCTCGGACAGGGCCAGACCGTAGGCCACCATCTCCCGGCCTTCCTGGGGCGTGGAGGGGTCCAGGACCGGCACCTTGGCCAGCCGGGCCATGAACCGCGTGTCCTGCTCGGTCTGCGACGAGTGCGGACCCGGATCGTCCGCCGAGATGATGAGAAGGCCGCCCACGGTCCCCAGGTAGGCCGCGCTCATCAGGCTGTCCGCGGCCACGTTCAAGCCCACCTGCTTCATGCAGCAGGCCGCGCGCTTGCCCGAGATGGCCGCGGCAAAGGCGTTGTCCAGGGCCACCTTCTCGTTGGTCGACCACTCCACATAGGTTTTCAAACCCGCCGACTTCACCCGGCGGATGACCTCCGGCAGGATCTCGGAGCTCGGCGTTCCAGGGTAGCTCGTCACCACCTCGCAACCCGACTCCACCAACCCCAGCGCGATGGCCCCGTTGCCCAGCACGATTTCTCTCGACATCATGGCTCCCCATTGCACGAAGGTTCCGCGAACGCGCTTCGTCTTCTCAGCACACAGGCAGGGGCTTGGCCCCCCGGCCGTCCCCGGCATCGGACGCCCTCGGAAGGGGTGTTATACCCCGCCCGTTTCTCGAGCGCAACACCTGCCGGAGGCCGGGGTTCGAAACCGGCCTGAACCGAACGGACCGTGCGAAACGCGCTTCATGTGTTGTCTACGACTTGGTCTCGGACCCTTCCTCGGTGCGGGTCCGCTGCTTGGCCTGCTCGATCAGATCCAGCAGGGACATCATCTTGGTCTTGCTGGACCGGCTGAAGGCCTGTTCCCACTGCTCCTCGGTCAGCTCCTGCCGAAAGAACCCGTCCACGTCGAAGTGCTCGAACCAGCAGTCCAGGGTCTTGAAGCAGGGCAGCTCCCCCCGCTCCTGACGGCAGTAGGAAAAGGAGATCTGGTGTCCCAGTCGAGGACACCGGATCTTGTGGTCGTCTTTCGGTGGAACGATCTTCTCACCCATGACATCCTCTCCCGCCCCGAGGGGCGGGGACGGAGGCGCTCCGGGAGGCCCAACGGCCTCCCGAAGCCGCCCTGTTGAGCCAAACCCGATCAGGCGCCCGTGTACTGCCTGGGCTTGGGCAGGTCCTGAATGGCGGCCAGGGCCCGCTCGATCTCCTCCTCGGGAAGCGGATGGTCCTTCAGCTGGCCCCGGAAGAACGCCTCGTAGGCCGCCAGGTCCACGAGACCGTGCCCGCTCCAGTTGAAGAGGATCACCTTCTCCTTGCCTTCCTCCTTGGCCTTGAGGGCCTCGCGGATGGCCATGGCCACCGCGTGATTGCACTCCGGCGCGCTGATGAAGCCCTCGGTCCGGGCGAAGGTGACGCCGGCCTGAAAGGTCTCCAGCTGGTTGATGTTCTCGGCCCGAATGACGCCGTCCACCACGAGCTGGCTGATGAGGGGGGCCATGCCGTGGTAGCGAAGCCCGCCCGCGTGTATGGGCGCCGGCACGAAGTCGTGGCCCAGGGTGTGCATGGCGAGCAGCGGCGTCATCTGCACCGTGTCCCCGAAGTCGTAGGCAAAGGGCCCGCGGGTCATGGTCGGGCACGAGGCCGGCTCCACGCCGATGATGTCGATGTCCTTGCCGTGGATCTTGTCCCGGCAGTAGGGGAAGCAGTTTCCGGCGAAGTTGCTGCCGCCTCCGGCGCAGCCGATCACCACGTCCGGGTAGTCCCCGGCGATCTCCATCTGCTTCTGGCACTCCAGGCCGTTGACGGTCTGGTGGAGCATGACGTGGTTCAGGACCGAGCCCAGGGCGTACTTGGCGTCCTCGTCCATGACCGCCGCCTCCACGGCCTCGCTGATGGCCATGCCCAGGCTTCCGGGGGAGTCCGGGTCCTTCTCCAGGATGGACTGCCCCGCCTTGGTCTCCGTGCTCGGGCTCGCCGTGCAGTTCGCCCCCCAGGTCTCCATCATGAGCCGGCGATAGGGCTTCTGGTTGTAGCTGATCCTCACCATGAAGACCTTGCACTCCAGCCCGAAGAAGGCGCAGCACATGGACAGCGCGCTTCCCCACT
>CAYYVD010000325.1:0-5544 GCA_964475045.1 uncultured Desulfobacterales bacterium
ACAGGAGGAAGCTCTGCACCTCCGCACGGGCGTAGTTGAAGATGAGGCTGTCCCAGTCCGGGTGAAGCCCCTGCCGCGGGTCGGCGTGCTCGTAGAGATGGGTGCCGTCGAAGTACCCCAGACCGTGCTCGTCCTTGGGAAAGTGGCTCGGCACCCAGTCCAGGATGACCCCGAGGCCGTGCTGGTGGAGCACGTCCACCAGGTACATGAAGTCCTGGGGGGTGCCGTACCGGCTGGTGGGGGCGAAGAATCCCGTGACCTGGTAGCCCCAGGATCCGTAGAAGGGGTGCTCCATCACGGGCAGGAACTCCACGTGGGTGTAGTTGGTGGAGCGGGCGTACTCGGCCAGGCCTGCGGCCATCTCCCGATAGGTCAGCGGGCGGTTCTCCTCGTCCAGCCGGCGCATCCAGGATCCGATGTGCACCTCGTAGATGCTGATGGGAGCCTCGAGCCCGTTGCGGACGGCCCGGGACGCCATCCAGTCCTGGTCGTTCCAGTCATAGGACAGGTCCCACAGGACCGACCCGGTGCGAGGCGGGGTCTCGTGATGCACCCCGAAGGGATCCGCCTTGTCCACGCGGTAGCCGTTGAACCGGGAACGGATGTGGTACTTGTACCGGACGCCCGGCTCCAGGCCGGGCACGAACCCCTCCCAGATCCCCGAGCTGCCCGTGGGGGCGAGGGGATTCGCACTCGGGGCCCAGCCGTTGAAATCCCCCATGACCGAGACGTGCTCGGCGTTGGGAGCCCAGACGGCGAACAGGGCCCCCGGCTCGCCCTCTGCGCTCCAGGGGCGCGCGCCCAGCTTCTCCCAGAGGTGGAGGTGGGAGCCCTCGTTGAAGAGGTAGAGATCGTCGGGGCTCAGGTGGGTGATTCGCTTCGTGCTCATGGGGAATCATGCTCCTCTCGTCGATGGTTGGGGGTCACTCCCTGATTCGAGCAGGCGGGCCAGGCCCCGCAAGGGGATGGCGATCCAGTCCGGGCGGTTGTTCAGCTCGTAACCCAGCTCGTACACGGCCTTCTCCAGCAGAAAGATCTCCAGAAGCGGCTCCAGTTCTCCGGGCGCCGGCAGGAAACCGCCGTCCTCCGCGGCGTCCAAATAGGCCTGAAGGAACACGGCCGACACCCGGCGGCACCAGGACTCGGCCAATCCCACGCCGTCTTCCCGGTCCAGGCCGTAGGACATGCCCGTGGCCAGCTGCCGGTTCAAGCCGGCATAGGCGGCGTAGTGGAACGACCGGAGCATGCCGGCCACGTCCCGCAGGGGAGAGTACTTTTTTCGGCGCTCGGACAGGGGCCTGGCGGGCTCTCCCTCGAAGTCGATGATCACGAAGTCCACGCCGGTGTAGAGCACCTGCCCCAAGTGATAGTCCCCGTGAATGCGGAGCTTGCGGCCGGGCTCCTTCAGGCTCAGCACCTGCCGGAACCGCTCCATGACGTCGTTCTTCCGGGACATGAGGTCCCCGACCAAGCCCTGCTCTTGCTCTGAAAAACCGGAGGTCAGGCGGGTCAGGCTTCGAAAGACGCGCCCGGTCAGGTTCCGCATGGACTGGTACAACGATCGCTTGTACAGGCTGGTGAAGGGCTCGGGCGCGAAGTCCGGGTTCTCGATGGACGCCAGCACCACGTGCATCTGGCCGGTTCTTCGACCGAGCTGCCGGGCCGATTCCAGATAGGGCCCGACCAGCCCCGCGGTGTCCTCATCGAGCTCCCGGCGCGCGGTTTCCAGAAGGGACTCCCGCGGGGGGCCGGCCTCGGGAACGGCGTCGGGGCGGGTCAGGGCCTGCTCGAAGAAATACCCCAGCGCCCCCTGGGTGTAGGCCCAGGCATCCCCCTGGTTGGGGACGAACCCTTGCACCAGCCCGAGGCTCATGGGCTCCCGGTGATGGGGGTGGTACTCGAAAGCCGCAGCCAGGGGCGGGGTGTGCTCGAACCTCTTTCGAGTGAGCGCATGGCCGATCTCCTGGTCCGGGTTGATCCCGGGCTCCAGCCGTCGAAACACCTTGAGGATGAGCTGCTCTCCGAAGACCACAGAGGAGTTGCTCTGCTCCCCCCGAATGGGTTTGGGCTCCGCCTCGGGTTCTCCGGACTCCCGGAGGCGGCGGAAGACCGGCTCGGGCTGAAAGACCACGCTGCCGCCCGCGGTTTCGAGGGCCTGCCGGCGGGCACAGGCCGACAGGAGCCACCGGGGAAACTCCGGCGTGATCATGGCGTCGGCCAGGTACCCGAGGGTGCGATTCTTGCCGGTGCGCACCCGGGCCAGGATCTGCTCGCGGCTCCTCTCGAGGGTCTCCTCGGCCTGGGCCTTGTCCAGCAAGGTGAAGGCGGTGACGTAGACCCGGGGGTCCCCCTCCTGGAAGGACACCTCCACGGGGAGGATGTGGGTGAAAGGCCGCTTGGCCGGAAGCGGGATGCCTTCCATGATCCGGACCGCCTTGATGCGGCGTGCCTTGTCCCCGAACCAGCGCTGCCGGGGCAGCCACTGCGCAAGGAGCGGCGAGAGGGAGGACAGGAGGTCCGGGCGGAATGCGTCCCTCCAGGTGCGGTCCACGGAGATCACGGGGAAATCCTGCTCCTCGACCCCGGTCTCCAGGCGCCGGGCGCCGGCCAGCTCGCCTCCAAGGGCAAACCAGTAGAAGGCGTGGGGCCCCATGGTGAAGAAGTAAGGGTCGTCGCCGACGGGAGGAAACTCGGTCCCTCCGAACATCTCCACCGGCACGAAGCCCTGGAAAGCGGACAAATCCAGCTCCACGTACTGGGTGAACCGGGAGAGGTTGATGATGATCAGGACGCGCTCGTCCTCGTGCTCTCGAAGAAACGCCAGGACCCGGTTGTTCGTACACTCCAGAAACGCCAGTCCACCGAGGCTCAGGGCGCGGTGTCGCCTGCGAAGGGCGATGAGCCTGCGGGTCCACCACATGAGCGAGCTGGTGTTCTTCTGCTGTGCCTCCACGTTGACCGTCTGGTAGTGGTACTCGGGATCGATGATCACGGGCAGGTACAGCCCCTGGGGATTGGCGGGGGAGAACCCGGCGTTGCGGTCCACGTTCCACTGCATGGGGGTCCTGACGCCGTCCCGGTCGCCCAGGTAGACGTTGTCCCCCATGCCGATCTCGTCGCCGTAGTAGAGCACGGGCGTTCCCGGCAGCGAGAAGAGCAGCCCCAGCATCAGCTCGATGCGCTTGCGGTGGTTCTCGAGGAGCGGGGCCAGCCTTCGGCGAATGCCCAGGTTGATCCGCATCTGAGGGTCGTGGGCATAGGCCCGGTACATGAAGTCCCGCTCCTCGTCCGTCACCATCTCCAGGGTCAGCTCGTCGTGGTTTCGCAGGAACATGGCCCACTGGCAGGGGTTCGGGATCTCCGGGGTCTGCTCCATGATATCGATGACCGGGAACCGGTCCTCCATGCGGAGCGCCATGAAGAGCCTGGGCATGACGGGGAAATGGAAGGCCATGTGGCACTCGTCTCCGTCTCCGAAGTAGGCCGCCGCGTCCTCGGGCCACTGGTTGGCCTCGGCCAGCAGCATGCGGTCCTCGTAGTGCGTGTCCACATGGGCTCGAAGCTCCTTGAGGAAGATGTGGGTCTCGGGCAGGTTTTCGCAGTTGGTTTTCTCACGCTCGAACAGGTAAGGGACCGCGTCCAGGCGCAGCCCGTCCACGCCCGCCTTCAGCCAGAAGTCGATGACCTTGAACATCTCCTTGCGGACGGCGGGGTTGTCGTAGTTCAGGTCCGGCTGGTGGGAGTAGAACCGGTGCCAGTAGTAGGCCCCGGCCACGGGATCCCAGGTCCAATTGGAGGACTCGAAGTCCTGAAAGATCACGCGGGTCTCGGAGTACCGGTCTGCACGGTCGCTCCAGACGTAGAAGTCCCGCCACCGGCTCCCGGGGGCGGCCCTGCGGGAGCGCTGGAACCAGGGGTGCTGGTCCGAGGTGTGGTTGAGCACCAGCTCGGTGATGACCTTGAGGTCTCTCTTGTGCGCCTCCCGGATCACCTGGCGGAAGTCGCGCATGGTGCCGTAGGTGGGATGAATGCGCCGGTAGTCCGAGGTGTCGTAGCCGTCGTCCCGCATGGGCGAGGCCGTGAAGGGAAGCAGCCAGACGGCGGTGACCCCCAGCTCCTTCAGGTAGTCCAGCTTGGCGCACAGGCCCTTGAAGTCCCCTACGCCGTCCCCGTCCCCGTCGAAGAACGCCTTCACGTGAAGCTCGTAGATCACGGCCTCCTTGTACCAGGGCGGCCGTGTTTCCGTCCTGTCCGTCTGGTCGACTGCCTGGGGCATCACAAAGCCTTCTCCGTTACATGAAGTAGTCGAAGTCCCGCTCGGTTCGGAGCCTCCTTCGAATGCGAAATACGTGCCCGGGCGTGCTCCGGGGGTCCAGCTCGACGTAGTTCCGAGGCCCGGACCAGATGAACCGCGCGTCGCTGATGAGGTCGTGCATCTGAAAGGGGCGTTCTGTGTCGATCCCCAGGGTCTCCAGGGAGAGGTGGACCCAGCCGGACTGGGTGTAGTGGGGATCCAGGTTCACCACGGTCAGGACCGTGCTTCCGGAGTCCTCGTCCGTCTTGCTGTAGCACAGGAGCATCTCGTTGCTCACCTCGTGGAACCGGAGGTTGCGGTCCTGCTGCAGTGCGGGGTTCCCCCGGCGGGCCCGGTTGACGCGTGCGATGAAGTCGCGCAGGCTGTCCGGGTCCCCCAGATTCCAGCTGTGAATTTCGTACTTCTCGGAGTTCAGGTACTCCTCCCCCCCGAACTCTCGGGGGCGGTCCACACACAGCTCGAAGGGAGGACCGTAGATTCCGTAGCTCGCCCCCAGGGTGGCGGCCAGGAGGAGGCGGCTTCGAAAGGCGGGACGCCCTCCGGCCTGGAGGTGCTCGGGCAGGATGTCGGGTGTGTTGGGCCACAGGTTCGGCCGAAAAAAGTCCCGGACCGGCGGGCTGGACAGCTCGGTGAAGTAGTCCCGCAGCTCCCCGGAGGTGTTGCGCCAGGCAAAGTAGGTGTAGGACTGGCTGAACCCCACCTTGCCCAGGCGGTACATCACTTTGGGCCGCGTAAAGGCCTCGGCCAGAAACACGGTGTCCGGGCGAACCCCCTTGATTTCCGGGATGACCCACTGCCAGAAGCCGAACGGCTTGGTGTGCGGGTTGTCCACGCGGAAGATCCGCACCCCGGCATCCGCCCAGAACAGGAACACCTCCTTGAGTGCCTCCCAAAGGCGCTTCCAGTCCTCGGTCTCGAAGTCCAGAGGATAGATGTCCTCGTACTTCTTGGGCGGGTTCTCGGCGTACTGGATGGAGCCGTCCGACCGCCTGCGGAACCACGAGGGGTGCTCCCGGACCCAGGGGTGGTCCGGGGAGCACTGAAAGGCCATGTCCAGGGCGATCTCCAGACCGGCCTCAGCCGCCTCGTCCACCAGCCGCCGGAACTCCTCCATGGTGCCCAGCTCGGGATGTATGGCCGTATGCCCGCCCTCCTCGGACCCGACGGCCCAGGGGCTTCCGGGGTCCCCGGCAGCCGCCTGCCTGGCGTTGTTCGGTCCATTGCGGTGG
>CAYYVD010000326.1:0-5541 GCA_964475045.1 uncultured Desulfobacterales bacterium
TGGTTGGCTGACCGTATAGTAACTCCTATCCAGGAAGGACCCGCTTCCCCGGGATGATCATTGACCTTTGGACCGTTTCTCTATTGAAAGGGAGTGCGAGGGAGCGGCGGATGGCGCTCCGCGCCGCAGCTTCCGCGCCAACCAGGACGGAACGACCACCGCGCCCCATACATACTCGATGTGACGCTTGGGCAAAGACGCAATGCGGCCTGATCGGAAACGAACGACCAGGCCGCGCTCGGTCTCATCGAGGATTTCAATGATGGGAATTTGAATCCACGGACGTGGTTTCATGTACCCTGCCTCCACACGTGCAGATCATGTGCAGGCAGAGTAAAAAGGAAGGTTTTTTAGACTGTTAGGTGATCAAAGGGAAGTTCGAGTCTCCCCTTCGGCACCAGATTATACAGTCATTCCTTGCCTTTAGGCTTGCCTGCCTGCTCTTTTTTTCGTTGCAGATTATGTGCAGATCGGAGGTGAGTTCCGATCACTCTCCGGGCGTTTGCCTGTTCCTGAAAGTAGCGAGCAAACGCCCTGTTGGTACGGTGTCCCGTGGCGTTGCCCATGATTTCCTCTGGGGAAAACACGTCCCCCAGTGCTGTCACCGAGCTGTGCTTGGTGCCTGGATAGAGAGGTACGCCTTCGATGCCGAGGTTCGCGCAGGCACGCCTCCACCAGGTGTACCAATAATCCTTCCCAAACCTCTTTCCTGCCGGCTGCCCGCGTTTTCCCGCCTCGTGACGAAAGAAATAGAGATGTGGCAGCCCCCGGGGCAGCCCTCGGATGGTAGCGACGTCCTCGGGGATCAGGTAGATGCGCTTGAACTGCCCCTTGACCTTGTTGTGCCGCACGGTGAGCAGACCGTTTGCCAGGTCGATGTCACCTTCGAAAACATTCACGAGCTCGATCGGACGAATCGCGGGGTATGTGGCCAGCCAGAGCACCCCCAAATAGATCTTGGGATTTGAAGCCCAGGAGATATTTCGAACCTCCTCAATGATAGCTGCCTGCTCTTCAAGACTGATGGTCTTGCGGTATGTCAAGTCGAAGCTAATCTCAGGGAAATCAGGGACCTTAAAATGGAGTTCCCGCTTGGACACCCACCGGAAAAAGGTTCTGAGCGTGGTCCGGATGTCATGCAGGCTCTTGTCGCTCAAGTCGGTGGTGCGCCTCATCAGCAGAAAGAAGTCCTCCAAATGGCCGTACTGGATGGACTTCACGTTGATGTTGCCGAAGTGCCGAGCGGCGTAGCGAATGTGCCGGCGTGGGTTTTTCATGGAGCGCAGGCCCTCGGCCGCCTTGATCTCCAGCCACTGCGAGGACAGAGTTTCGAACCCCAGGGGAGCATCGCGGCGGTAGTCCCGCGAATCCACACCACCCTCTTCGTGGGTGTCCTTGTAGTTGAGGCTGATCAAAAAGTTTTCCGCGTCAGTGTAGTCCTGAAAGCGCCGCCAGATGCCGCCCGGATAGCGCACAATCCAGGGTGCCCCGTACTTTGAACTGTTTGAATAAATCCCGCCTTTCATGAGCATGCTCCCCCGTCTTTTGGATGTGAGGGAGACGATACCAGTTTTTTGGGCGGAAATCATCATGCGGTCAGCTCACTTGCGCGACTCGTTCCAGGTAGTGCTCCAGGATGGGGGCATAAGAACTCTGGCGAGGAGGGCTCTTGAGCATGGTGTACAGGGTGCCTACAGGAACGCCGCTTTCTCGGGCCACCTGGCCGATGCTGATGTCTTCCCCTTCCGCAAAGGCCTCGAGGCGCTCAATCAGTTCCGTGAACGGGGTTTGATTGTTGTATGTACCAGTGGTCACGGCTTTGCGGACCCAGGAGACCTCGAGGCCGAGGTGGGCACACACCCACTCGAAAGACCCCAGGTCCTCGCAATGACGTGTAGACATGAACCAGGCCCGGGCGGCATCGCGTAGTACCGCACGGGCCCCACCCATGCTTTCCCCGGGCAACCCGAGGTCCTGCATGGCGACCAGGATCATTTTGGCCAGCATCCGGCGCTCACAATAAATGGCCTGGTCTGTCATGACGTTGTCCTCCCAAAAGCGGCTCTGTTGAGTGCGCAATTCAGGGACTCCCCCAGGCGTTTCTGAAACTGGTGCTCCTGGGCCTGGTTGAAATATCGCTCCACCTCAGACTCGTGCTCGCGCCGGAGGGCATCCAAAGCCATTTCTGTCGGATCGGCTCCGCACATCGAGCACCAGGCCTTTATCTGCCAATCGAAAGCCCGATCGCCACACCGAAAAATCTCCTCTCGGGTGTAGCGAAGCCGGCATCCGCAGGCGTGGCAGAGAACTGCACTTTCCTGATCGATCATCTGAAGCATGATTGACTCCTATTATGCTTGCAGATCGATTTCCAGACGGAAGGGCCTGGTGATCCACTGCCAGCAGCGGGCAAAAAAAGGCCGGGGCGGATCCTGCTGCGGATCCAGCTCCGGCCTGCCTATGTGATCCGGCTGGTAGCTGCGCCGAACCGCGTGCTCGTCCTCATCCATGCTCGGCACAAACCGGGACAAATGGAACCATGTCGTGCTTCCGCATTGAGGACAAGAGATGTGATTCTTCCCGAAAACGTTGTCACAGTCCACGCAAACCCGAGCGCTTTTGACTTTCATGGCGATCCTTTCGTTGAGCTCCGGCTGCTTCGGAAGGGAATCGTGTTCCCGGCTTTCGAAGTCGCTCCCGGCTCTAATCACTGCGGCCTGATCACCGCGTGTGGCCGGGCACTACTCACCCCTCTCCGCGACTGAGAGGTTAAACGATTCCCTTCCGAAACAGCCGGCGGAATTGTCGGCGGTCGGATTCGAACCGACGACCTCCAGGGTATGAACCTGGCGAGCTGACCTCTGCTCCACGCCGCGTCACCGCCACCTTCTAAGCCTCCCCTTCGGCCAATTCCTCCAAGTGGGCCTGCAATCGCACGGCCGCCTCGATGAGCTCCCGCAGCTCGCGGAGGCACAGCTTGGCCTCCTTGGCATCCACCTCGCCGTCGCTGAGCGACAGGCCGAGGATTTGTACGTGCTCGCCGAACTCTTTGGCCAACGCTCCAGCCAGCTCCATCAGCTTGGCTGGATTGCTTGAAGGCTTCGGCAGAGAGTAGGCCACCCGGCCGAGAAGCCGCTCGATCCGGTCCAGGCTCTTCAGGTCCCCGGTCTTCTTCCAGACCTGGAACGCGGTGCGAAGTCCCAGCTTGTACGAAAGCTGCTCGGTGAGCTCATTTCTGAGCGTGCTCTCCGCCTTTCCGATCTCGGGCGCCAGCGCTTTGAGCGGGTAGCTCTTTGCTGCCGCGTCCAGCAAATCAATCACTTGGTCCAAGAAAAATACCTCCGTGCTCTTGTGGCCCGCAAATTCCGCGGGCGGTAGTTCTAAAGCAACAATCAGGAATCAGACTTGATCTCAGGAAACAGTTCCTCCTCCGAGAGACCCAGGGCCTCAGATAGAGCAGACCGAGCCTGGGCATTGGCCAGCGATTTGCTCTGCGCCGCCTTGTAGAGCACACCAGGCTTGACATCTCGCTGCTCGCGATGAAGACGCCGGATATTGACGCCGTGCATTTTGATGAGCCCGGCCCGAATCTGGGGCATCGTGTAGCCCAGCTCGCGCAACGCAGCAATCGCCTGGAAAGCTTTTCCATTTCTGTCTTGCCGGGGCTGTTTTCTTGTGATATTAAATAGTTTTGAAATGTTCATGTATGGTCCCTGATTTGATCTGCGAATAAAAATATGCACACGGGTATCTTTATATTTTTATATGCCTATTGATGTCAAGAAAAAAGTACCGACGTGAGCACTTTTTCTGAAAAAGGCCTATCCAGGCTGCGCGAGGCCGTCCGGTCCTCGGGTATCAAGCAAATTACCCTGGCCGAGCGGCTGGGAGTCAATAAAGGCACGGTAAATCGTTGGATCAGAAAGGGTGTCCGCCCACAAAGCGAACGCTTGGAGCATGAGCTGGCCAGCGCCCTCGGGGTGTGCTGGGAATGGTTGTTTGACGACGGGTACGAGGGCCCGGCAAGGTCTTCAGATGATTACAGCCCCACCCCGGAACATCTCGGTCAGCCCGAGCAGGGCCGGGGAGATATCACCGCTCCTGACGCTGGAAGCTACGGCATCCCGGACATCGAGCATCACGGCGTGACGCGCACCTATGGGCCCGACGAAAAATGGTACCTCGATGCCGTCCGCGAGGTGCTGAGATCCGGAGAGCACGGAACCATCATCGCCTTGCAGAGCAATATCGTGCAATTCAGAGAGCAGGTGCGGGATCGAGTAGAAAGACGCAAGAATCAAGGGCTGATCAGGCAGATCAACCATGAAAATCAGAGACTCAATTCGCAAAATCGGGAGCTGAACGAGAGGGTCGCGGAGCTGGAAAGGCGATTGCGCAAGGCCAATTCCGCTCGCGGCCCTTCGGAGAAAAACCACGACGACATTCGATCCCTTCGAATCCGAGACGACAATCTACAAAATTCTGGTGACGGATAATCCGATTGCATGCTTTCCCAGCCGCTGGCTGCAGCGACTGAGTGGTGCCTATCAATACACCCTGCTGAGGCGAGGCGGGCAGTGTGTCCATATCCTGCGGTTTCAGTATAATCTCAAACACGGTATATTCGCTACCCATTTTTTACCCAACAATTCCTAGTTGATAATTCTGCATGGAGGCAGTATAGAAATGGATCTAAATTGAACCCGTGGAGAAGATAATGAAAACTGTATGCCCCTATTGCAATCAGGAGTACACGGTTCGAAACGAACAGGCAGGCAAGAAGGTCCAATGCAAGGCCTGCCAGAAATACTTCAAGATTCAACCCCTGCAGAAACCCACCCTGGAACCCTACCATCAACCCCGATCTCATTCGAATGAAGGGCCTAGAAAGTATAAAGTGCTCGTCATCAAGGAAGGCTTCTGGGGAAGCCTTTTTTTTGGGGCCAGTAAGCTGCCCATCAAACGCATGGAAGAGGTGCTCAACAATTACAGCGATCAGGGCTTCAACCTGGATTTCATGCTCATCGAGAAGTACAGGCTCCTGCTCTTCTGGACCCGTGAAGCCGCTGTCCTGACGCTTTCGAAACCCGCCTGAGACGAACCGGAGGTGCAGCAAAATGGAAAGGGCAAAGCGTGAGGTCCGCAGCCTGGAATTGATCGCCGATTTTAATGAAGAGGGCCTTGCCAAAGGCTGGGCCATGGCTGTTAAGCAGTGCTTCCGTCAGGAGCTAGACATACGCTACACCGAGCGCCGCCTGGCAGATCCCGATGCAGAAGGGAAGAAATCCACCGTGAAGTGCTGGACCCAAGGCAAAGCCTTCTGCTTTGCCGAAGGACACGTGATCTATGATACACCTAAGGCAGGTCTGGTATGGAAAGAGGCTGTGAAGCATATCAATCTCCGATGCAAAATCGTCAGCGCCACCCCGAACGGCACCTCGGGCCATGGTGGTTGGGTCATCTTCCAGCTGTCCAGCCTGAATGGCAAAATTACCGACCCGGGTCTTCTCGGGCATCATGAGCTCACACAAAACCAGTTCG
>CAYYVD010000327.1:0-5485 GCA_964475045.1 uncultured Desulfobacterales bacterium
CCATCGTTTTTTCCGCACTGCTCCTGGGCTTGAGTCTGGTCTGGATTGCTCTGTCCCATTCCCTTGCAGCCCTGCGCATGGGCGTGCTTTTGATGGGTGCGGCCGCAGGCTTCTACCTTCCGTCTGGAATCGCGACCCTCACTTCCCTGATCAACCCAGGGGACTGGGGAAAAGCCATTGCAGTTCATGAGCTGGCCCCAAATCTGAGCTTTGCGACGGCCCCGATTCTCTGTGAAGTGCTGCTGCTGCAATGGCCGTGGCGGGGCATTATGGGGTTGTTCGGAGTGGTATCCGTCTGTGGAGGCATTGTTTTCGCACTCATGGGCAAAGGCGGAAGATTTCCTGGTCAGGCACCGAGCCTCGGCGTATCCCGCAGGCTTTTTTCGGTGCCCTCCTTCTGGATCATGGTGGCTCTTTTCAGCCTGGGAATCACCGGCAGTTTGGGGATCTTCAGCATGCTCCCCTTGTACCTGGTGGCCGAACGGGGCATGGCGCGCAGCTGGGCGAATACCCTTGTCTCGCTTTCCAGGGTTTCCGGGCTTTTCATGGTCTTCGTTGCAGGCTGGGTGAACGACAGACTGGGTCCCAAATCCACCCTCGTCGGTGGGATGGGATTGACCGGGCTCTTGACCATCTGCCTGGCGCTCGTTCCGGACGGTCTCGTGGTGCTCCCCCTGTTCCTGCAACCCATGGTGGCTGTGAGCTTTCCGCCTCCAGCCTTTGCCGCGCTCGCGCGCGTGGGCCCGACTGACACTCGAAACGTTTCGATCTCCTTCGCTGTCCCGGCGGCCTTTCTGCTTGGTTCAGGGGTGGTCCCCATCACCATTGGAGCGATCGGTGATGCATGGTCTTTTTCCATGGGTTTCAGCCTTTTCGGCACCCTGATCCTGGTTGGTATGATCCTCGCTGCCCGGCTGGAGATGTCCCCTTCGGAGCAAGCACCCTCGAAGTGAGCAGTGCCTGTTCATCTACCGGAGTTCACCGTGAAAATACCCGGGGATTTCTCAACTTTTCACCCTCGGAGGGGATCAGACGAGAGCGCCTGGTCATGTGCGTTTGGGCGCTGGTGGGTTTCCAATGATGACATTCACTTCAGGCCGTACCTCTTGATCTTGGTGCTCAGGGTCTTGCGGTTGATGCCCAGGATCTCCGCCGCCCGGGTCTTCTTGCCCTGGGTCCGGCGAAGCACGAAGCGGATGTACTGCTTTTCCAGCTCCTCCAGGGAGAAGGGGTCCTCGGAGAACATCTGGAAGTCGCCCTGGCGCTGGCTGATGAAGGAGGGAAGGTCGCGGGGCCGGATGGTGTCGGTGTCCTCGAGAATGAGGATGCGCTCGATGGTGTGCTCCAGCTCGCGGACGTTCCCGGGCCAGGTGTAGTCCTGGAGGATCTCCATGGACTCGGGCGAGACCTCCGGGACGTCCCGGTTGATCCGGTTGCTGAACCGGTGGAGAAAGTGCTCCACCAGGAGGGGAATGTCCCCCTTGCGGCTTCGAAGGGGGGGGAGGCGGACGGGCACCACGCTCAAACGGTAGTAGAGGTCCTCCCGAAAGGCGCCGGAGGCGATGGACTCGTGGAGGTCGCGGTTGGAGGCCGACAGGATGCGGATGTCCAGGGTGATCTTGCGCTGATCCCCCACCTTCATGAACTCTCGCTCCTGGATCACGCGGAGGAGCTTGGCCTGGATGTTCAGGCTCAGGTTGGAGATCTCGTCAAAGAAGAACGTGCCCTGGTTGGCCAGCTCGAAGAGCCCGTGCTTGGTCTGAAGCGCCCCGGTGAAGGAGCCCTTGACGTGGCCGAAGAGCTCGCTCTCGAGCAGGGTCTCCACCAGGGAGGAGCAGTCCACGGCCACGAACTCCCGGCCCTTGCGCAGGCTGTGGGCGTGAATGGCCCGGGCCACCAGCTCCTTCCCGGTTCCGCTCTCCCCGGTGATCAGCACCGTGCTGTCCGTGGGCGCCACCTTGAGGATCTTCTCGAAGAGACTCCGCATCTCTGGGCTTTCTCCGATGATCCGGTCCCGGGAGTCGTCGATGGGCAGGCCGCGTTCCGCCGCAGGACGGTCTGAGTTCACCGGGGTCTCCCGAGCCTCCAGCCTGCTCAGAGAGGCCTCCAGGTCGCGGAGACGAAAGGGCTTGACCAGGTAGTCCTCGGCCCCCAGCTTGGTGCACTCCACGGCCGTGTCAATGGTGGGGTACCCGGTGATCATGATGACCGGAATGTCCGGCTGCCGGGAGCGGATGCGGCGGAGCACCGTCACGCCGTCCATGTCCGGCATGCGGATGTCCAGCAGGACCAGGTCGAAGGATTGGTGGTCCAAAAGGGAGAGCCCTTCCTCTCCGGTGGCCGCCGGAACCGAGGCCATGCCTCGTCCTCGAAGGGCCCGCTGAATGCCGTTCCTCACGACGGCCTCGTCGTCCACCACGAGGACGGTCTGGATGGGTTTGCGCTCAGGCATCGGATGTCACGATGGGGAGCAGGATGCGGAACGTGGTCCCCTCTCCCGGAGTGCTCTCCACGTCGATGGTCCCCTGGTGGGACTCCACGATCCCGCGGGTGATGGCCAGGCCCAGCCCGGTCCCCATGACCTGGCGTGTTTCCGGATGCTTGACGCGGTAGAACTTGTCCCAGATCTTGGGGAGCTCCTCGGGCGGGATGCCCACGCCGGTGTCCGAGACCCGGATCTCCAGGTTGTCCCCGCGGCGGCGCACGGTGACCTCCACGCGCCCGCCGCCCGGCGAGTAGTTCACGGCGTTGGTGATCAGGTTGTTCAGGACCTCCCCGATCCGCTTGGGGTCGGCCTGGATCGGCTGGACGTCGCGGCAGTCGCAGCAAAGGGTCACGCCCTGGTCCTGGGCGCGCGGCTCCATGAGGCTCGCGGTCTCCTCGAGCAGGGCCTTCACGTCCATGGGTACCCGGTGGAGGATGTGCTTGCCGGCCTCGATCTTGGCGATGTCCAGGAGCTCGGTGATCAGCTCCAGGAGCTGGTCGATCTTCTGGATGCCTCGGTTCAGGAAGGTCTGCTGCTTTTCCTGGAGCGGGCCGGCCAGGCCCTCCAGCAGGACGCTGTTCTGCTGGCGAATGCTGACCAGCGGGCTTCGAAGCTCGTGGGCCACCATATTCACGAAGTCCGATTTCATCTCATCGAGCCTCTTGAAGGCCGTGATGTCCTCCAGCACGGTGACGGTTCCCACGACCCCGTCGTCCGGGGCCACAGCAGGCGCGGAGATGGCCCGAAGGACGCTCCTTCCGGCCTCGATCTCCTGGCTGACGAAGTCGTCCTTGGGGAGCTCGCCTTCCTGCATCCTGCGAAGGGTTTCGATCAGGACCGGGTTGTCCGTGAGCGAGGTGAGGGCCACGGGCGGGTGAATCTCCGAGGAGATGTCCATGAGCCGGGTGAAGGCCGGGTTGTGGAGGACCAGCTCCAGGTTGCGGTTGGTGACGAGCACGCCGTTGGCCATGCAGTTGATGATGGTCTTGAGCCGGCTCTTTTCCAGGTACAGGTCGTAGAGGTTGCGCTGCTTCTCCTCCTCGTAGAGGCGGCTCTGCCGCTCCAGGCGCCGCTTGTCCGCGGCCCGTTCGATGGTGAGCAGGAACTGGTCCCTCTGAAAGGGCTTGGTCACGAAATCGTAGGCGCCCTTTTTCATGCACTCCACGGCATTGTCCACGGTCCCGTGCCCCGTGATGATGATGACCGGGATGTCGGGGTGGTGAGTCCGTGCGTGCTCCAGGACCTCTTCCCCGCCCATGACGGGCATTTTCAGGTCCAGAAGCATGATGTCCACGGGCCCGGTGGCGAGGGTCTCCAGGGCGCCTTTTCCGTCCTCGGCCAGGAGGACGTCGTAGCCCTTTCCGGAAAGGACCCGCGTGCACCCCTTGCGTACCACCTCTTCATCGTCGACCACCAGGATACAACCCTTTTGTTCCATGTCCTCCACCTGTCGGATCGCGGTTGATGGTTTGCGGCCCTGTTGCGCCGGCTGCCGGCGCCGCGAGCAACGCTCTCCTGTTGACCCGCCGCCAGGGAGGCGTGGGTGCATCCGCCTAGTCCACGAAGACGTCGTCCGATGTGTTCTTCTGCTCGAGATAGCCCAGAGGGAGCCCAATGACAAAGGTGGTCCCGCCTTCCGGCGGGGAGCGATACGAGAGGTCTCCCCCGTGGAGATCGATGATCTTCTTGGAGATGCTGAGCCCCAGCCCGGTCCCCTTGCCCACGGGTTTGGTGGTGAAAAAGATCTCGAAGATCTTGTCCCGGAGCTCATCCGGAATGCCCGGACCGGTGTCGGAAACCGTGACCACGAAGCGCTCATTTTCAGCGAGATACCGCGCTTTCACGTCCAGGGCCCCTTTGCCCTCCATGGCGTCCGCTGCGTTGATGAACAGGTTGGTGAAGACCTGCTGAAGCTGTCCCAGGTCCCCGGCCATGCGGGGGAGGCCCGGCTCCATGTCCACGCGGACATCGATGTCCTGGAACAGGGCCTGATCCACGAGCAGGTTCAGGGACTTCCGAACCACGTCTTCGAGATCGATGGTCGAGACCTTGCCCACGGACTGCCGGCTGAACTCCAGGAGCTCCGACACGATGGTCTTGCACCGAAGGGTTTGGTGAATTATTTCATCAATATCTTCAAGGCCTTGTTTTTGGTTCAGCAAGCTTTCCTTTAATATCTCGGCATACATCAGGATGCCGGCCAGGGGGTTGTTGATCTCGTGGGCCACGCCTGCGGCCATGCGCCCCACCGAGGCCACCTTTTCGGACTGCACGAGCTGGAGGTGCGTGTCCTCCAGCTCCTTGCGCATCTCCAGGATCTCCCGCATGTCCCGAAACACGCCGACGCTTCCCACCTCCTTGTCGTCGATGGAGATGATGGCGGCGGAGAGGGTCACCGGAATCTCCCGGCCGTCCCGGGTCACGATGGTCATGCTCGTGGGGTTCAGCTTGCCGGGCGGACCGTAGACCTCGCTGCGCATCTTGCGCATGTTCTCTTTGGCCGTGTCGATGTCGTAGAACGTGCTCAGGTGCCCGCGGTTGATGATCTCCTCGGCCGAGTATCCGGTGAGCTGCTCCATCCCCGGATTGAAAATGAGGACGTTCCCTTTGGTGTCCACCATGACGATGCCGTCCACCGTGCTCTCGATGACGTTCTGGAACAGGGTCTTGTTGTGCTCGACCTCCTGCTCCAGGCGGACCCGCTGGGTGACGTCCCTGGAAGCCTCCAGGATCTGCTTGATCTCCCCTTGCTCGTCGAAAATGGGGGAGATGGTGACCACGTCGTAGGCCTCCTGTCCCTCCGAGTCGCGCACCTCCTGGAAGGTGCTCACCAGCCCGTGCCGCTGCAGCTCGGCCAGGCGGGTGCGAAGAAAGCACTCTCTCCCCTCCTGATCGCAGGGCCGGGCGAGCCCGTAGCGAACCCGATGGCAGGGGGCGCCCGCCGCCTGCTCGTGCGTCAGCCCGTACTCCTTGAGAAGGGTCTGGTTGGCCGTGTGGACG
>CAYYVD010000328.1:0-5473 GCA_964475045.1 uncultured Desulfobacterales bacterium
CGTCGGTCAGCATGCCCCCCGTCCGGCAGGGCAGGTGGTAGTACTGGGCCATCTGGATGGTGGCCGAGGCGATGACGCAGGTCTCGGGCGCACCCACCGCGGAGATGCTGGTCTTCATGTTGAACAGGTCCTGGAGGGTCTTCTCGGTGAACCCGGTCCCCACCCGGCCTGCGTAGACCAGGCGCTCTCGATCATCGTGATAGCCGACGAGGAGCGCCCCGAATCCGGAGCGGGCGCCCGACGGCTCGGTGAAGCCGCCGATCACGAACTCCCGGCGTTTCACGCACTTCACCTTGATCCAGGCGGCGGTGCGCCGGGGCTCGTAGGGGCTGTCGGCCCGCTTGGAGACGATCCCTTCGAACCCCCTGCGGCAGGCCTGGTCGTACACCCGGTCGCCGTTCTCCCGAATGGCGTCGCCGAAGACCAGGGGGGCGGAGACGCCTTTCAGGAGACGCTCGAGAATCCGTTTTCGCTCCTTCAGGGGCACCCGGGTGAGGTTCCGCCCCCCGCCGTAAAGGATGTCGAAGACGTAGTATCCCGCGCGCTGGGCGGTCCGGCCCTTGAGGACGTTCTGGAGGGCCTGGAAGTCGGGGGTGCCGTCCGGTCGGAGGACCACCACCTCGCCGTCCAGGACGAAGGTGTCCGGCGGCAGAGCCTTCGCGGCTTCGGCCACGTGGGGGAACCGGTCGCTCCAGTCCTTCCGGTTCCGGGTGAGCAGGCGGACCCTGCCCTGGTACTTGACGCAGAGGATGCGGTAGCCGTCGTACTTGATCTCGTGGAACCACGCATCTCCCCGCGGGGGTGCCCTGGCCGGGACGGCCAACCGGGGCCGGGGGGGCGGATCGGGCATGGAGGCCTTGGGGGCGCCTGGGACGGCGAAGAGGTCCTCCAGGTCGAAGGCGGGCGGGTCCTCCCCCGAGGCGATCTCCTCGAGGGTGCGGCCGGTGAGAACGCTTCGGTCCTCCAGGTCCGAGGCGTCCTTCGGGGGGACTTTGCGGGCCTCTTCGTCCCGTTGCTTGATGAGGTGCCAGTGCTCCTTCTCCGGTTCGGAGGAGCGGCTCATGCGGACCAGGTTCCAGCCCCCCTGAAGCTTCTCCTCATGGAGGCGAAAGGCCAGGTGCCCCTTTTCGATGCCCTCGTCCGGATCTCCTTCGGGCCCCCAGGTCCCCCGATCCCAGACCATGACCGTGCCGCCGCCGTAGGCCTCCTCGGGAATGGTGCCCTCGAAGTCGGCGTAGTCCACCGGGTGGTCTTCCACATGCACGGTCAGACGCTTTCGGGCGGGGTCGAGGCTGGGGCCCTTGGGCACGGCCCAGCTCTCGAGCACGCCGCCCATCTCCAGGCGAAGATCGTAGTGGAAGCGGCTGGCGTCGTGCTTCTGGATCACGTAGGTCCGGCCGGAACCCCTTGGGGAACGGCCGGACTCGGGCTCGGGGGTGCGCCTGAAATCGCGTTTCTCCCGGTAGGTGCGGAGGGTCATGGGAAGGAGCTCAGACGTGCTCCTGAATCGCCTGCACCAGCTCGTCCTTGTCCATGTCGCTGCGGCCCGGGATGCCCAGCCTCCGGGCCTCCTCGTAGAGATCCTTCCTGGTCTTGCTCGAGAGGTCCCGCTCCCCGGCGTCCTGACGGCGGGCAGGCTCGGACTTCCCCTCCATGCTGCGCTTCAGGACCTCCATGAGATCGATCACCTTGCCCGTCTCCTCCTGCGCCTCTTCCGCAGCCTCGGGGAGCGGGAGGACGTCCCGACCCGCCCGTTTCTTCTTCCGGATCAGGGCAAGAAGCCGGTCCGCCTCCACGTCCTTCAGCTCCTCCTCCGGAATCTCGTTGATGGCGGCCTCCTGAATCGCCCTGTCCATGGCCGAGAGGTCGGACCGGCTCACCTCCGCGGGCTCGGGAAGGCCCACGTCCCCGGGGCTGCGAAGCTCCTCCCGAAAGCGCAGGGTCACGGCGCGGAGGATGCCGTTCTCGGCGAGGATGGCCACCAGGTACTCCCGGAAGCGCATGACAAAGGTGGCCACCCCGGCGCGGCCCGTCTTCTCCATGGTCTCGGCCAGGAGCCGGTATGGCTTGCGGGTGTCGCCGGTGGGTACCAGGAAGTAGGAGCGGTCAAAGAAGAAGGGGGAGACCTGCTCGACGGGCACGAAGCGCTGGAGATCGATCTCCCGGCTCTTCTCCGGGGCCAGGGATTCGAGCTCCTCGTCCGAGACCACCACGAAGGAACCCTTTTCCACCTCGTAGCCCCGAACGATCTCCTCCCGGTCCACGAACCGGTCCTCCGCCGGGCAGACGTAGCGGCGTTCCAGGGGGGTTCCGTCCGGGGCCAGCCTGCGCAGGGACACCCTCTCGGTGCGATTTCCGGGCAGAAGGGCGACAGGCACCCTCACCAGCCCGAAGGTCACGGTCCCGGACCAGAAGGCCCGGCGGCGGAGTAGGTCCTCTTGCTTCTCAGGCAACCCGCTTCTCCTTCCTCTTCCTCTTGGCCTGCTGGAGGCTCTGCTTCAGCACGTCCGTGAGGGAGACGACTTTGGCCTTCGCTTCAGGGCCTGCTCGGGCAGTTCGAAAGGATCAGCTTGAGGGCGGTCGCTGTGTCACTCTTTCTGCTTCTATTGCTCTATCTCCTTTTGCGGGCAGGAAAGGTCCCATTTCCTCGGGTCGACATCCCCCTGTCCATCATGACCACGGGGTTTGCCAGCATGCTCTTTGACCTGATGCTGATCTTTGCCTTTCAGGCCATCTATGGATATGTTTTTTCATGGATCGGTCTTCTTGTGGCGTTCTTTATGGCCGGGGCCGCCTGTGGTGCCATGCTCACGACAAGATTCCCGAAGCGAACCGAGGACTGCCTCGGGGTGTTCAAGCACCTGGAGCTGGCCATCGCCTGCTGGTCGGTTGGGTGGCCTCTACTCTTTCTCGCTGTGCATGCACATTCAGGGGCAACGGGCGCCTTTTTTCTTTCCAAGACCCTGTTTCTGATCACCTCCACCCTCTGCGGGCTTCTCGTGGGCGCTCAGTTCCCTCTGGCAAACAGGATCTACCTCGAAAACAGCCCCGACGTGAGCCGGACGGCGGGACTGCTGTATGCCTCCGACCTCCTGGGCGGGTGGTTCGGAGGCATTGCCGGCGCTGTGGTGCTTCTGCCGGTGCTGGGCCTTGGCGGTGCCAGCATCACGGTCGGGCTGTTGAAGCTGACCAGCTTCATTGTGATCGCCACCGGGCCGGCGGGGTTTCCGAAAGGAGGTCAGCCATGAGGCTTCTTGTGAAGAAGTTGACGCGAAGAAGGTTTCTCGAGGACACGGCCGGGCTGTTGCTGAAAGCCGGACTGCCGTCCATCAAAAGGCCGAAGAGGTCGGGCTCGCCCGCCTGGACATCCAGGCCTACGGATGGCTGAGATGACCGATCGGGCAAAAAGTCAAAATTCAAGACCTGACCCCATGTTTTGACAGGCCGTATTCTTTCGGCTACCATGCCGCCCCACACGACGAGGAGTCCCATGACCGAGCCCTTGATCACGGAAAAGCAGAGAATGGTGCGAAGGAGCGTACGCGCCTTCTGCGAGCAGGAGATTCAGCCCATTGCGGCCCAGATCGACCGGGAGGCGCGCTTCCCCTGGGAGGTGGTGGACAAGATGGGTCCGCTGGGGTACTTCGGCATGCAGGCGCCCACCGCCCTGGGGGGCGCGGCCCTGGACACCCTGAGCTATGCGGTGGCCATCGAGGAGATCTCCCGGGTGAGCGGGTCCATGGGCCTGTGCCTGAGCGTGCACAACAGCGTGGCCGTGTTCCCCATCCTGACCTTCGGCACGGACGAGCAAAAGGAGCGCTGGGTGCGTCCCCTGGCCCAGGGGCGGAAGATCGGCGCCTTCTGCCTCACGGAGCCCAATGCCGGCTCGGACGCGAGCGGCATCACCTCCACGGCCATCCCTCGAGACGACCACTTCCTGGTGAACGCCAACAAGGTCCTGGTCACCAACGGAGGCGTGGCGGACCTCTGCCTCGTCTTCGCCCGGACCGACCCCAGGGCGGGAAACGCGGGGATCAGCGTGGTGGTGGCCGAGCGGGGCACGCCAGGCTTCGTGGTGGGTGACCTCGAGGACCTCTGCGGCATGCGCGCCAACCCGGTGAGCTCCATTCGGCTCTACGACTGCCGTGTGCCCAGGGACAACCTCCTCGGCAGGCCGGGCATGGGGCTCCGCATCGGCCTGGCCGCCCTGGACACGGGCCGCATCGGCATCGCCGCCCAGGCCCTGGGCATCGCCCAGGCGGCCCTGGAGGCGTCGGTGGCCTACGCCAACCAGCGCCGGCAGTTCGGGGTGCCCCTGGCCCGGCACCAGGCCGTCCAGATGATGATCGCGGACATGGCCACTCAGGTGGACGCCGCTCGCCTCCTGCTCTACCGCGCGGCCTGGCTCAAGGACCGGGATCAGCCCATCACCCGGGCGGCGGCCCAGGCCAAGCTCTTCGCCTCCGAGGCCGCGGGTGAGGTCACCGACAAGGCGGTCCAGATCCACGGGGGGTACGGCTACTCCAAGGCCTACGCCGTGGAGCGCTTCTACCGGGACGCCCGCGTGACCCGGATCTACGAAGGCACCTCCGAGGTGCACCGCATGGTCATCGCCCGGGAGACCCTGCGGGGCAAGTGAATGCATCGCCCATACGGAGGCCCCATGCCGTCTCACATCGTCGTCTGCATCAAATCCGTCGTCCTCGAGGCTCCCAAAGGCGCGGCCGTCCGCACGCCCGAGAACAGCGAGCTCAACCCTTTTGACCGGCCCGCCCTGGAGGCGGCCCTTCGCCTCCGCGAGGCCCACGGCGGCACGGTCACGGCCCTGACCATGGGGCCGGCCGTGAGCCGGGAGGCCCTGTCCGAGGCCCGGGCCTTGGGCGTGGACCGGGCCGTGCTCGTGAGCGACCCCGCCCTGGCCGAGTCGGACACGGTGGTCACCGCGAGGGTCCTGGCGCGGGCTGTTCAACAGCTCGATCCGGTGGGCTTGCTCCTGTTCGGCACCCGCACCGCAGACAGCGACACGGGCCAGGTGGGCCCCCAGACCGCGACCCTTCTGGACCTCCCCTTTCTGAGCCGAGTCAAGCACGCGGAGCTCCAGGGGGACGCGTGGCACGTGGTGCGGACCATGGACGACTGGGACGAGACCTGGCAGGTCCGCTCCCCCTGGGCCGCCACCATCGACGCCCGCGCTTACCCGCCGCGTCCCGTGGGCCTCGTCGGGATCACCGAGGCCTCCGAAGACCCCCGTATTCGAGCGTGGACCCTTGCGGACCTGGGCCTCCAGCCCCACGAGACGGGCCTGGCCGGTTCCCCCACCCGGGTGCTGTCCATGGAGACCGTTCAACGCACACGCACGTGCCACATGCTCGAAGGCGAGCCCCAGGAGCAGGCCGATGCCCTCATGGAACGGCTCGTCCGCTCGGGCCTCTTGGGTGGATCATGAAAGAGCTCTGGGTATTCGGGGACCTTC
>CAYYVD010000329.1:0-5469 GCA_964475045.1 uncultured Desulfobacterales bacterium
ACTTCGGCCTGGACACCATCGAGATGGGGGCCACCATCGGCGTGGCCATGGACGCCGGACTGCTGGAGTTCGGTGACGCCGAGGGCGCCATCAACCTGGTCAAGGAGGTGGGCCAGGGGACGCCCCTGGGCCGCATTCTGGGCAATGGGGCCGCTGTGACCGGCCGCGTCTTCGGGGTGGAACGCGTTCCGGTGGTCAAAGGGCAGGCCATGCCGGCCTACGATCCCCGGGCCGTGCAGGGAATCGGGGTCACTTACGCCACGAGCACCATGGGGGCTGACCACACGGCCGGCTACGCCGTGGCCACGAACATCATGGGCGTTGGCGGCAGCGTGGACCCGCTCCAGCCGGAGGGGCAGGCCGAGCTCTCCCGAAACCTGCAGATTGCCACCGCGGCCATCGACTCCACCGGCATGTGTCTCTTCATCGCCTTTCCCGTGCTGGACCAACCCGAGACCTTTCAGGCCCTGATCGACATGATCAACGCCTTTTACGGGCTCAGCCTCACGGCCGACGACGTGACGGAGCTGGGCAAGTCGGTGCTTCGAAACGAGCGGGATTTCAACAAGCGGGCGGGGTTCACCGCCGAGCAGGACCGCCTGCCCGCCTTCTTCATGAAGCAGCCGCTCGAGCCCCACAACGTGACCTTCGAGGTCTCGGACGAGGAGCTGGACCAGGTGTTCAGCTTCTGAGACCGCACCCCACAGGGGGAAGATACGGGGAGGCCCCTCCCGGGCCTCCCCGTTTCCATCCGCTCCGAAAGCCGCCATGGACCCCACCTTGGAAGAGCATCGTCTGACCCTGACCACGGACTCCTCGGCTCCGCGCCGGTTCACCTCGCTCCTGGAGGAGGGGGTCGAGCTCGAGGTGGAGGTGGGATGCACGATCCGGCGGCTCCTCTGCGAGCAGCTCGGCTTGGACGCGGAGTATGTGGACCAACGAATCCAGACCGCTTTCCTGGACGGCCGGCCGGTGGACCGCCTGGATCAGGCCGTGGTTCGAGACGGGTCCACCCTGGCCCTCTCGGCCGCCCTCCCCGGCCTGCTCGGGGCCACCCTGCGCAAGAACGGAGCGTACGCGTCCCTGCGTCAGGGCATCACCCATGCGGAAAGCGGCGATTGTCGGGGCCGCAGCCGCGGTCGGGTCACCCTCAAGGCCTTCAACGTCCTGCTGGGCGAGCTGGCCCCGGCCGTGCTCCGGTTCGGGGTGCGTGTATCGTGGGAAAGGCTGGCGGACCGAATCCGCGCCGGGGGCGGGCCCCTGACGAGCGCGATCCGGTCGGCGCTGCTGGACGGCGAGGCCGTAATCCCGCAGGACCTTTCCGGCCTCACCTGGGGTGCGCGGACCCGGGTCCTCTTCGTGCTGCGCACGGCGCCCCTTCAGCCGCCCGCCACCGGGGGAAACACCCCCACGCGGTCGCCCTCCTGAAGGGCTGTCTGCTCCGCGGCATGGACCCCGTTGACGAACACGAGCTTGACCACGTCCCTGGGGACGCGCAATCGGCCCAGCAGGTCCGCCACCGTCGCTCCCGGCCCGAGGTGGACCTCAAAGGATGCGGCTTCACTTCCCTCGGGGGCGTACCGGCCCAGTGAGGCAAAGAGCTGAACCTCGATCTTCATGCATACCCCATCTCGGCCGTGACGGCGATCCGGCTCTTTTGAAATGAGCTTGGTTCTCCATGGGTGCCTTCCGGCTCTCCTCCGCGGCCCGCCGCGGAATCCGTCGGAACCGAGCTTGTCGACACGCCCATGGTACCCACCGGCAACGATCCTGTAAACCACGGAAACGGCCGGCGGAGGAAACCGAAGCGATCAAGGCCTCGCCGTTCCGGCCTGCGTTTGTCTTGACCGTTGCCTGCCCGGCGGGGTATAAAAGCCGAAAACGATCCGAACCGCAGGACCCGTCGCCGCTCCATCCATCATCGGTTCGCCGGGACAGTATGACCAGCAGGCGCCCCAGCATGCAGGACCTTCGGCAGCGCACCGCGCAATCCATCAGTTTTCTCACCACGGACGTCTGGCGGGTCCGCAGGAAGGACCTGCCCCGCGCCAGGGCCTTTTTTCTCCGACTGCTCCGGATCGTGCTCCTCACCTTCCGCGGCCTGGCCGAGGACCGCTGCCAGCTGAGGGCCTCGTCCCTGACCTTCTACTCGCTGCTCTCCGTGGTGCCCGTGCTGGCCATGATTTTCGGGATCGCCAAGGGGTTCGGGTTCGAAAAAAACCTTCGCGAGATCCTCCTCGAACGCCTGGCCGGGCAGGAGGAGGTCGCTCTGCGCATCATCGACTTCTCCCACGCCCTCCTGGACAACGTGAAAGGCGGCCTGGTCGCAGGCATCGGCGTGGTGGTGCTCTTCTACACCATCATCAAGATCCTCTCGCACATCGAGAGCGCCTTCAACGACATCTGGGGCGTCAAGAAGCCGCGAACCCTGGGCAGGAAGATCACCGACTACCTCTCCATGATGCTCATCTGCCCGGTGCTCTTCCTGATGTCCAGCGCCGCCACCGTGGTGATCGCCAGCGGGGTGCGGTTCGTCATGGAACGAATCACCCTGCTCGGGGCCGTCGGCCCCTTGGTCTCCGTTCTCCTGAAGCTGCTCCCATACGGCGTCCTGTGGGTCCTGTTCACCTTCGTCTACATGTTCATGCCCAACAACCGCGTGCGGTTCACGTCGGCCCTGCTGGCCGGAATCATCGCAGGCACCGCCTACCACCTCTTCCAGTGGGTGTACATCTTCTTCCAGGTCAACATGTCCCGGTACAACGCCATCTACGGAAGCTTCGCCGCCCTTCCCCTCTTCTTCATCTGGCTCCAAGTGAGCTGGATCATCGTCCTGTTCGGCGCCGAGGTCTCCTTTGCGCACCAGAACGTGGACACCTACGAGTTCGAAAAGGACTGCCTCACCGTGAACCGCGCGTTCAAGCGGCTCCTGTCCCTGAGGGTCGTGCAGTTCCTGGTCCGACGTTTCGGCGCGGGCGATCCGCCCTGCTCGGCGCTGCAGATCTCCCACCACCTGGAGATCCCCGTCCGCCTGGTCCACCAGCTCCTCTTCGAGCTCGTGGCCGCGGGGGTCCTGTCCGAGTCCTGCAGCCCGGGAGACGGCGATGTGGGGTACCAGCCGGGCCGGGACCCAGACACCCTGACCATCCACGCGGTTCTGGACGCCCTGGACCATCGGGGTCACGAGTCCATTCCGGTCGCCTGGACCGAGGACATGGACCGCCTGAGCCGGAGCCTCCGCGCCTTCCACGAAGCCGTGGAGGCCTCTCCCTCCAACCGTCTTCTCAAAGCCATATGAGCACTGGACGGACCTTCGAGCGGCATTTGGGGTACGTTTCTTGCTTTTGCACTTGACACAACCGAACCTTGACTGTGTGATGTGGTCCTGAGGAGCCGCGAACCGAGATGAGCCCGCAGAAGAAAAGCATTCTCAAAGCCGATTTCGACCATCTCGTGGGCATGGAGGTGGGGACCTCCACGCTGCTGCGGGAGCTGGCCAGGGGGGGCATGGCCGTCGTCTTTGTGGCGTACCAGCGCACACTCAAGCGCCAGATCGCCGTCAAGATCCTGCCCAAGTCGGAGATGACGCCCGAGGCCGCGGAGAGCTTCCGCCAGGAGGCCGAGACGTCCGCCATCCTGTTCCACCCCAACATCGTGCCCATCTACGAGGTCGGCGAGACGGATACGTTCCTCTTCTTCACCATGCAGCTCATTCAGGGACGCCCCCTGTCCGACCACATCGCGCTGGCCCGGCGGCACGTGGTTCCCTCGAGGCGATTCCTGCCCCTGCGCACGAGCCTGGACATCGTGCTCAAGGTCCTCGACGGACTGGACTACGCCCACCGTCAAGGGATCGTGCACCGGGACGTCAAGCCGGCCAACATCATGGTGGAAAAGGAGGCCGGCCGGCCCCTGATCACCGACTTCGGCATCGCCAACCTCACGAGAGACCTGGGACCGACCTCCCGCGCGATTCAGGGAACGCCCATGTACATGGCCCCGGAGCAGATCCTGACGACCGATCTGGACGCTCGGGCGGACGTCTACGCCGCCGGTGTGGTGCTGCTCGAGCTCATGACCTCCAGGCTTCCCCTGCCCCCCCACGAGACCAAGCGGGAGCTCATGAAGAAAAAGCTCGAGATGAGGGACGCCTTCTTTCAACTGCGTCCCTCGGCCATGAACCCTTCCCTGAACCCGGCCCTGGATGCGGTGGTGATGAAGGCGCTGGCCTTCCGTCCCGACGACCGGTACGCGGGCTGCCGGGAGTTCATCGATCACCTCAAGCCCTTTCAGGAGAAGACATCCTGAAGGTGGGGTAGAACATGCAGGATCCAAAACGTTTCAAGCACCAGCTGGCCCAGTTCGGTCGTTCCTGGTCGCTCCTGATGAACCGCGCCACCATGTACCAGCCCGATCACCCCTACTTCAGGGATGCGCTGGAGTCCTTCTTCACGGTGGCCGAGGACCTGATCCAGCAGATGTCGCCGCTCGTGTTCATTCTGCACCAGGAACGTTTCTTCATGGATGAGGAACCCCTGGACCCGCGCATCAACGTGGGCCGGCTCGTCACCCACTTCAAGAAGGCGGGCATTCAGTCCGTCTCGTTTTACAGGGGGTTGCGAAAGAACGAGCTTCGACTGTTCATGGAGGTCTTCACCTCTCTTCAGCAGTACCCCGACGCAGACGCCATGACCCACGCCCTCGATCGAAAGGGCATTCAGCATCTCCGCATCAACCACGTGTTCTACCAGAAGGTCACGAGCGACGACGAGGTGGTCTCCAGGGAGGCCCTGACCAAGCTGTCCCCGGAGATGTCCACAGAGGCGGAGCGCAAATCCAAGAAGATGTTTCTGGACGCCCTGCTCGAGAACGTGCTGACCGAGGAGTTCGAAAAGACCCTGTCGGTCCGAAACCTCATGACCAACCCGTCGGGCGTCTCCAAGAGCATGATCGACAACGACCTCGCCGCCGCCCGGGCCGCCGGCGGAGCGGGGGGCGGCCCGGGAGCGACGGCCCCGGCGGAAACCCCCGAAGGCGTTCCGGGAGAAGCCGGGGCCGGACCGGGGCCGGGCCCGGGACCCGGAACCGGGGCAGGGATGGACGCCGGACCCGGCTCAGGACCGGGCGGAGGAGCAGGCACGGGCTCAGGACCGGGGCCGGGACCCGGCGCAGGAGCAGGAGGCGGGGCAGGAGCCGGGGCCGGGGCAGGACTCGGCGCAGGAGCAGGAGCCGGGGCAGGACTCGGCGCAGGAGCCGGGGCCGGGGCAGGACCCGGCGCAGGAGCAGGAGCCGGGGCAGGACCCGGCGCAGGAGCAGGAGCCGGGGCAGGAGCAGGAGCCGGCGCAGGGGCAGGACCCGGCGCAGGAGCCGGGGCCGGGGCAGGACCCGGCGCAGGACCCGGCGCAGGAGCAGGAGCCGGGGCAGGAGCAGGACCCGGCGCAGGAGCCGGGGCCGGGGCAGGACCCGGCG
>CAYYVD010000330.1:0-5468 GCA_964475045.1 uncultured Desulfobacterales bacterium
CGGTATCCAGATGGGCGATGATGTTGCCGGACATGTCGATCAGGACCACGCAGGTGACGCCGAGGTCCATGATGTCAGACTGGAGAACGTCCTCGATGTTGTCGAGCTGTGTCTGTCCGAGTGTGTACTGCAATGTCTTCCTCCCTGAAGGATGATGGGCACAGGCCCACTCGGCTCAAGCC
Organism: uncultured Desulfobacterales bacterium; assembly: GCA_964475045.1. Taxonomy (GTDB): domain Bacteria; phylum Desulfobacterota; class DSM-4660; order Desulfatiglandales; family HGW-15; genus JAIPEI01. The sequence continues at coordinate 183 of CAYYVD010000330.1, forward strand.
CCGGCAAGGGTGATCGCCACGGAGGTCCCCTTTCCAGGCGCGCTGTCGATGGCCAATCGGCCGTTCATCTTGGAAAGCAGCTTGTGGGCAATGGACAGCCCCATGCCGGCCCTGCCCGGCTTGGTCGAGAACAGCGGAATGCGAACCCGGTCCAGATCGCCCGGCGGAATGCCGTGCCCGTTGTCTCGAATGGCGATGACCAGCCCGTCCGCTTCGGCGGCCGCTTCGAGCTCAATCGAAGGGGAAGCGGAGTCCCCGACCGCCTCCACGGCATTGTCGATCACACACGCGATGCTCTTGTCCAGGGCAACGGAGCTGCCTCGAATCACCGTCGGTTTCAGTCTCGAGTCCGTGCGCAGGGCGATGCCCGTGCCCTGGATCCGCATCTCGGCCTGTTCGGTCACGTGCTTCCAGAACGGAATCACATCGATATCGCTCTGCTCGCGAACATCGAATTGGCCATAGGACTTCATGGCCTCGATCAGGCCCTGCTGTCGGGCCAGCAGCTGGGCCCCTCGATCGAGGTAGTCCATCTTTTTCCCGTCGTTGAACTGGTCGAAGTTCTGCTTCAGGACATCCAGGGTGATCTTGATGGCGTTGACGGAGTTGCCGAGTTGATGGCGCATGGTCGAAAGGATCACCTCCAGGTTTTCCACCAGCTCCGTGTCCTTGAGGGGGGGATGCCCATGTCGGTCGGTGTTTGGATTCATCAAAGCCTAATACCCATACCAGAGAAAGTCAAGATGGTTGCACAAGGAACAGCGACCTGCCATGTGAAGCCGGAGAACCAGAAAAGCAAACCCCATACACAGCAAAAAGGGTGCCAATGTGCGGAATGGCGGGGTTCGACGCTAACATGCTGATATTGCGGGCATTGATGAAATGGGGTGCAAGCGGGCCGCGCGTTTTGGCCTGCTCGAAATGGACCAGCTGGTCTAATTTGGGCCGATGCGTTTCAGCTTCCGCTTCAAGGTGGACAGGGAGATCCCCAGCAGGCGGGAGGCCTGGCTCTTGTTCCCCGAGCAGGCGCGCAGGGCGTTGCGAATGTGGTCCTGGACCACGTCCTCCAGCGGCAGGACCCGTTCTGTATGCTGCGAACGAGGCTCGAGCTCGGGACGGTCGCCGGTGGCCGCGGTCCAGAGAAGATCGGCGGGTTGAATCCGGTCCCCCTGCCTCAAGAGGCAGGCCCGCTCGATCACGTTTCGAAGCTCTCGGACGTTTCCCGGCCAGGGATAGGCCGTCATCTTCTCGAGGTGCTCGTCGGGGATGGTCACGGGACCCCGCTCGAAGCGGTCCACGAAAAAGGCGGCGATCTCCGGAATGTCCTCCGGGTGGTGCCTCAGTGGCGGGATGTGCATGTGGAACACGGCCAGGCGGTAGTACAGGTCCTTCCGGAACCGCTTCCGCTCGACGTTTCGCTCGAGCTCCTGGTTGGTGGTGGCGATGATGCGCACGTCCACGGGAAAAGACCGACCGCCCCCGACGCGGCGGATCCGCTTGTCCTCCAGCACGGTGAGGAGCTTGCTCTGGAGGCGGAGCGGGATCTCGCCGATCTCGTCGAGGACCAGCGTTCCGCCGTTGGCCAGCTCGAAGATGCCCTCCCTGCGGCTGTCCGCTCCGGTGAAGACCCCCTTCTCGTGCCCGAAGTACTCGGACTCCATCAGGTTCTCCGGAACGGCGGAGCAGTTGATGGTGAGCAGGTTCTCGCGCCGGCTCTGGAGGTCGTGAATCTCCTCGGCCACCACGTTCTTGCCCACGCCGGTCTCGCCCGTGATCAGGACATTGGCCTCCGAGGACGCCGCCAGGGTCATCTGCTCCCGAATCCTGTGCATGACGTCCGAGGAGCCGATGAGCTTGTTCTTTTCCTTCTCCTTTCTCCTCTCGTACTCCTGCACCCGAAGCCGTCCCTCGAGCTGGACGTTCTTCTCGGCCATGCGGATGGCGATGAGGAGCTCCTCGAGCTCAAAGGGCTTGGGCAGGTAATCGAAGGCCCCGGCCTGCATGGCCTCCACGGCATACGGCACGGTGGCATAGGCGGTCATGAGGATCACCTTGATGTTGGGGGCCGTCTCCAGCATCCTGCGGCAGACGTCGATGCCGCCGGTGTCCGGGAGCTTCTGGTCGAGCAGGACCACGGGCGGCCTCTGCCGCTCGAACAGCGCCAGCCCTTCGGCGCCGTTCGGCGCGGTGCTCACCTCGAACCCACGGCTCTCGAGAAAATCCTTCAGAGAGGCCGTGAACAGTTCATCGTCGTCCACCACGAGGATGCTGAGGGTCTTTTTCATGGCGAGTGCGGCAGTCCGTCCCGCAGGTTCTCGACCACGACACCGCGGCTGGCGTCGTTCTCGAGGGTCACCCTCTCGACCCTCCCGTCCGCTCTCGGACGGTAAAAGGCGTTCGGCTCCTCGAGCAGGGGAAAGTACTCGCCTCCCACGTCCTCGTACAGGTCTACACGCATCCGCTCCTCCCCTGAATGATTCAGGTCGACGACGCCCAGGAGACCGTCCTGCTCGATGACCTTGTGGGTCCCATCAGGAGAGCCATACCCCACGAAGTTGCCTCCAAAGTGCCGGACATAGACGTCCGCGTTCAGAGGATAGAGCCGGCCGCCCACGGACTCGTAAACATCCCCCTTGTGAAGGACGATGCGCTGGCCCCCGTGGAGGATGGGGCGAAGGGCCGTGAGGTTGTCGGGGCTGTGCGTGAAGATGAGCTTGCCGATGGGTGCGTCGGCGATCTTGGAATAGTCGGTGTGCACGACGCTGTTCTTGCGCGCCACGTCGTGGACCACCACCGCGCCGTCATAGGCCTTCAAGGCGGCCTCGTACCGCTCCCGGCTCCAGGTCCGCTCGATGAAGTCGTTGATGTCGCCGTAGATCACCGGGCTTCGAAGGAATGCCTCCCGGCTGATAGACTCGAACCGCTGCGGCCGGCGCTCCCGGTAGAGCGACTCCCAAAGCGAGCGGTCATACACCGTGTCCCCGCTGAAGAGCAGTCTGTTTTCTCCGGCCCTGAACCGAAAGCCCACCGTGGGCAGCCCATGCCAGACCGGAGACTTGACCGCCTCCACCACAAGGCCGGAAGCCTCGTCCACAAAAGCGTTCTGCTCCCGCTCGTAGAACCGTTCACAGGAAAAGGGGTAGTAGGACTCCGGCTCCACCCACTCGCCGTTCTCCTCGTCCCGCAGCAGCAGCCGTGGCCTCGTGCACTCGGGGTGGAACACGATCTTGGCCCGCTCCGGACCGATGACCCTCTCCGCGCGATCCCGGACCTCCCAGTGGAACGCACCGTCCCCGTGGGGCTCCAGGTGAACGAAGTACCGGCTTCGCGGACCGATGGGCACCCGTTCCACCATCCGCTCGAAGGGGATGTCCGATACCCGTTTGGAGTCCACGGACAGGGAGCGCTCCAGCGCGGCCTTGGAGGTCTCGGCGAACTCCTCGAGCACAGGCTCCGAAGAGATGAGCCGGACCCGGTGATCAAAGGTGGGGTTGTAAAAGGTGAAGAGCACGACGTCCGTGAACCACCGCTTGTGGTCCTCATGGGAGTGGCTGGCGAAGATGCCGCACAGATTGCCGACGCCCTGAGGACCCAGCGAGGGAAACACCCTGGCCCCGCACTCCAGCAGAAAGCTTCGACCGTCCACGGTGACCATGTACCCGCTGCTCTCTCCAGCCATGGAGAACGGGCTCGTGTTTCCGACAACATCAAGGACGAGGTCATCCCTGCCCAGCCGCTCGGACATGCGCTACTCCCTGAATTCCGTCGCTGCATGAACCCTACTGAAAACACATTGATATGTCAAAGAGATCCTTGACCTCCACTTCGAAAGACGCCAGTACCATCCCCTCCGTTTCGATTCGACGATCCCCGCCGCTTCCCCCCAAAGACTCCCCATGCGCCTCCGACCTCTTTTGGGGTTGACAATGCACCGCACCTGTATAAAACTGAGCAGCTAGTCGGGACGTGGCGCAGTCTGGAAGCGCACCTGAATGGGGTTCAGGGGGTCGGAGGTTCAAATCCTCTCGTCCCGACCAGAAAAAGCAAGCAATTAGGGCGGGTTAGCGAAAAGGCTTTCCCGCCCTTTTTTGGTTTGGCAAATTAATTGGCAAACGTTTGGCCAACAAAGCTCGTTTTCGGTTCATCCCCACTCGCGTGGGGAACTCTCGTCCACCTCCCGAATCTCGCATGCGATAACCGGTTCATCCCCACTCGCGTGGGGAACTCGTCTTTTACGTGGACACGTCCGGGGTGGCGCACGGTTCATCCCCACTCGCGTGGGGAACTCACGATCTGGCAAGCGGCGAGCGGTGAATCCATCGGTTCATCCCCACTCGCGTGGGGAACTCGTAGTCCATCAGGCCCTCCTGGCCATTGCCGCCGGTTCATCCCCACTCGCGTGGGGAACTCAGGAGAAGAGTGATGGAGGCTTGGATGGAACGCGGTTCATCCCCACTCGCGTGGGGAACTCAGGCCCAGGCCATCCGAACCCATAGCAAAGCCCGGTTCATCCCCACTCGCGTGGGGAACTCGCGCGATCGCCATGGGCCGCTCCGGTTATAACCGGTTCATCCCCACTCGCGCGGGGAACTCGGCACGTCTGCACACACGCGCACCGTCTGGACCGGTTCATCCCCACTCGCGCGGGGAACTCTCCAAGCACCTCGGAAGGTTCTCCTCCTCGTCCGGTTCATCCCCACTCGCGTGGGGAACTCCCAGCCTCCACCAGCTCGATGGCAATCTGGAGCGGTTCATCCCCACTCGCGTGGGGAACTCATTATTTGCAAAGAATTCCGGAGGGCCGTCTATGGTTCATCCCCACTCGCGTGGGGAACTCCGGATCACCGATCTCGAGTCGATCCCGCGGGACGGTTCATCCCCACTCGCGTGGGGAACTCTCCTGCTGGATCCCGAAGGAAAAGGCGTTCAGCGGTTCATCCCCACTCGCGTGGGGAACTCTCGATCCGGCCGTTCTCGGCCATCTGGGATCCCGGTTCATCCCCACTCGCGTGGGGAACTCTTCTCGGGGCTGAGTTCCTTCGTGATCTCGTCCGGTTCATCCCCACTCGCGTGGGGAACTCAAGCCCATCATTAACTCGAGCTCCGACAAGACCGGTTCATCCCCACTCGCGTGGGGAACTCTATGTCCCGGATAATTAACGGCATGGCTACTCCGGTTCATCCCCACTCGCGTGGGGAACTCCACAGCTCGGGCATGGGTTTAGCTCCATTAGTACGTCGTCCCAGAAATTCAGGACGATAAATTGGTAATTCATAATGGCGGAC
>CAYYVD010000331.1:0-5427 GCA_964475045.1 uncultured Desulfobacterales bacterium
GTCCCCAAGGACTCGTCCCACGATGGACGAGACCCAGCTCGGGCTCAGGGGGACGCGGCGGGACCGCTCCCTTGCCCGGTGGGCCCACCCCTCCCGGAGCTCCCGGTTCCTGCTCCTCAGCATTTCGAGCCTTCGAGCCACGGTGTCCGCCCGCCTCTCGGGATGCCGCAGGAGCGCCTCCCGGATTGCTTTCATCGCCCTCCCCGGGTCCGCCTGAAGGGTCAGGTCCGACGGGAAAGAACGAACGGGAAGGCGCCCGCACAATGGGTCCATTCCGATTTGGACCACCTTCGCTCCTTCTCTCGGCCGCACCTGCCGGGGAATCCAGGGAACCGGGCATTCCACCACCAGGACCAGGTCCGACTCGGACAGGAATTCGGCGACTTGAAAACCCTGGTGACAGGGGTGCGAGCAGGGTAAATTCATGAACTCGGGCATCACCGAGACCACGGCGGCTCCTGCCGTCTCCGCCAAAGATGCGAGACGGCGGGCTGCCGCCTTCGTACGCCCGGCAGCAGAGGTCAGAATGAGGGGACGCTCGGCGGCCGCCATCCAATCCGCCGCTACTCGAATCCGGTCCTCGTCGGGGGGATGTTCAGGGAGATCCTGCCTGAGCGATATCCGAGGAGACTCCCCGCGGTAGGGTTCCGAGAGGACCTCCCGAGGAAGGGTCAGATAGACCGGGCCGGCCGGTTCGGCTCGAGCCATGGTCAGCGCGCGGTCAACCACATCGAACAGCCCCTCCGGCCTCCTCAGCTCGTACTCCCACTTGACCCACTCCCTGACCATGGCGGCCTGATCGAACATCTCCTGGTGCCAGTGGATCACCGCAGACCTCGAGGCCGAGGAGCCCTCCTGGGTCACCGGGGTCCTGCCCGCCAGCAGGACGAGCGGAACCCTCGAACGAGAGGCAGCCATCAAGGAGCCCAGGGCGTTTGCCGTCCCGACTCCCACGTGCACCATGGCCGCGACGGGGCGTCCTGTGGCGAAAAAGTATCCTTGCGCCATGCTCACCAACACGGACTCGTGAGCCACTGTCAGTGGTACAGGCATCCCGGCCCCTTCGTTCTCCCCTGCCACAAAGGCCTCTATCAGACTGGAGAAATCCGTACCGGCGTTGCCCAGAAAGACGTTCAAACCCCGCCGCCCCATGTGCTCCAGCAGCATGTATGCCACGGACTTCGGCTCCCCCGGCCTCCCTTCCGTCGCCATGTGCTCCTCTCCTCCGGCCTCGACTCGAGCCCGATTGATGCTTGCCATGCGGAAAGCCCAAAGAGTAGTGACGTCCGCCCGAAAAAGTCAATACCGTCCACCGAGCCTCAAAGCCGTATCCCCATTCTCGAACCTCGGGCTTCGATGCGGGAGGCCCGCCCCGTATGCAGCACCCGTGCCTCTGCGAGGGCTCGCCCTTCGGAACGGCTCTCCGTTTGTCGCTTCTCAGGCCCCTACGGTACCGGGCAAGAACCGATTTCCATTGACGCCTCTCCCGCGTCATGCTACCTGCAGGCGCCGAGGGATAACAGAAGACAGCACTCTGAGGCCTCCGCCCTCCTACCTCACCCAACGACCATCCACCATCCGTTTCCAATCAAGCGACTCGAGCTTCTGAACCGGAACGCGCAGGCTCGGGGGGCGTCCGGAAGGCGGCCGTGGCGGGCGGCACAGACGATGCAGACCGGATCCCTGGCTTCGGGTCAGGCCGGGGTCGGACCTGCCACTGGCCCTGGGCATGATCCACGTGATCATCCAAGACGGGTTGTACGACCGGGACTTCGTGAACGCCTGGTGCGTGGGATTCGATCGGCTCCGAGAGCACGTCCGGGACTACACCCCAGACAGGGTGTCGACGCCGACCTGGGTCCCGGCCAGGGACATCAGGAATTCGGCCCGGGCCTACGCCGAAGCGCACAGCGCAAGCATCCAGTGGGGCAACGCCATCGATCACGGGCGAAACAGCTTTCAGACCGCCCGGGCGCTCTGCACCCTGCGAACCCTGACTGCCAACCTCGACCGGGCCGGTGGGCACATTCAGGCCACCTTCCCCCTTCAGCGCGTTCGAGACCCCTTCGGGAAAATCGGCTCGCGCTTTCCCGTTGCGCGGGTTTGCGTTTCTGTCTATGGTGTTTTCAAAGGGCTCTTTCAGATGGCGTGGAACCACAAGGAGTTCCAGCCGGCTCACCATTCGCAATCTCCATGACCCGGGGGCAAACCAGCCTCGAAGAGCGCAGGGATCCCGGGCTCTACGCTGGTGTGCGGTGTAACGCGTCCTCCGCGAAGAAACCCCTCAGCGACCCGTTCCCGTGGTGTGCTACGTCGTGCATCAAGAGGTCTGATCATGGAGCAGCCGACCGATTTCAAGCGCCAGGACAAGAGCCTGCGCAAACAGATGATCATCGATACGGCCATAAAAATCTTTCACCAGAAAGGCTACCGGACCGCCACGCTCGACGATGTTTCGCACGAGCTCGGAATCAGCAAAGCAGCGCTCTACCACTATGTATCTTCCAAGGAAGACCTCCTGTCCTTGATTTACATTCAGGCCCTGGAGAACTTCTTCGCCAGTGCCTATGAAATCGACGAGATGGACCTGGCCCCTCCGGAAAAATTGCGTTTCCTCATTCGGAACCACATCGAGAACATCATCATCGGCAATCTGCCCATGTTTGCCGTTTTCTTCAGCGAGGAAAACCAGCTTCCCGAGAAGCAGTTTCAGCGCATTCGAAAAGAGAAGCGGAAGTACTCCAAAATCGTAGAAAAAATTATCGTCGAAGGGATCGAGCAGGGCTTCTTCCGGCCCCTCGATCCCAAGCTCCAAGCCTTTGCGATCATCGGCATGTGCAATTGGCTTTATAAATGGTACAGCCCTCTTCACGAGGGCAAATCCCCCCAGGAAATCACCGACCTGTTTCTTGATTTACTGGAAAACGGTCACCTGGTCGAGCGACAGGAGGGAAGCGTCGCAACATCGCCCCATGCAAAAAGAAGGGCGAGGCAGACACCGGACGAACGGCGTCGCATCCTGAAAGAGCTGAAAGAAAAAAACAAGGGGGTGAGCAGCCTTCTCAAGGAGCTGGAGAAGTACTTCTGACGTTCGGGGCGTTGTAGGGGGACGAGGGATCAAGCCTTTCTTGCGGGGAGCCAACGTATGACGGTACGCGATTTCAGCCTCATGGATTTGATCGAAAGAAACGCCTGTGTGTTTCCTGCCCAGGAAGCCATTGTGCATGGATCGACCCGAATGACCTTTTCCGAATTCCGGACGGCATGCCGGCGGTTGTGGAGCGGGTTGTGTTCCGCTGGAGCCCGCCCGGGCGACCGAGTCGCCCTGGTTGCGCGGAACAGCCTGGACTACGTGACCCTTTGCGGTGCAGCCGCTATGGGAGGACTCGTGGTCGTTCCGGTGAACTGGCGTTTGAGCCCTGAGGAGCTTCAAGCGCTTCTCAGGGATGCCTCCCCCTCCTTCCTGGCGACGTCCTCCGATCTGCAAGACAGGGTCGCGCAGGCGGAGCAGGGCCTGGCTTCCGTGAAATCACGCTATCTCCTGGGGCCCGATTCACGCGGAGACTACCTGCCCCTCGCCGAACTGCACCGCTGCGGCGAAAAGGCGGGCGCCGCCGATGCCGACGCCCCGTATGCCGTCATCTACACGGCCGCCGTGGAAGGCCGTGCCAAGGGCGCCGTGCTCAGCCAAGCCAACCTCATGGCGCTCGTCCTCGCCCTCGGCAGCTTTTTCAAGCTGGACGCCGAGGATGCCCACTGCTGTTTCCTGCCCCTGTTTCACATTGCGGGCCTCTCCCTGTGCATGGCCGTCATGCAGGCGGGAGGCAAGAACATCATTCAGGATGCGTTCGACGCGGACCAAACCCTGGACCTGATCGAGCGGGAAAGCGCCACCATCCTGTACAGCTTTCCACCCATGCTGGATCAGCTTACCGACCGGCAGAAAGAAAAGGAAAGAAACCTGGCGAGCCTCAAGTACATCGGCGGCCTGAATCCTCCGGAATCCATGGAGCGGTTTCAACAGGTCGCCCCCCGGGTCCGCTTTGCCGTGATGTTCGGCCAGACCGAGGCCATGGCCGTGACCGCCGGCTGGGCCGACGAGGCGCCGGGGAGCTCAGGCCGGGCGGCTCCGCTGGCCCGGGTCCGCATCGTTGACGAGGCGGATCGAGATGCTGCCGTCGGCGAGGTGGGTGAAATCTGTGTGAAATCCCCCTGCGTCTTTCAGGGCTACCTGGGCTTTGAGGAGGAAACCGCTTGGGCCCTGCGCAACGGCTGGCACCACACCGGCGACATGGGCCGGATGGACGAGCGAGGATACCTCTGGTATGCGGGCCGGTTGCCGGCCAAGGAGCTCATCAAGACCGGCGGTGAAAACGTGTATCCGGCCGAGGTGGAAAGGGCCCTCCTGGAGCACCCTTCCGTGGTTGAGGCTTGCGTCATCGGGGTTCCTGACGATCGATGGGGCGAGGCCGTCAAGGCGGTCTGTGTCTTGGCGGATGGGCGCTCCCCAGGCGAGGACGACCTCATCGCTTTCGTCGGAACGAGGTTGGCCGGTTACAAGAAGCCCCGGCACATCGCCTGTGTCGATTCCCTTCCCAAGACGGCCGAAGGGGTCATTGACCGGACTGCAGTGAAAAGGGATCACGGCTGAGGTGAGCTCGGCCGAAGCAAGGTCGCTCAGACCTCCGCCCTCCACTCGAACATTCCACTCCTGATGATGCGCTGCTGCCGTATTTTTGTTCACTGAACGGCCGCTCTCTGCGGGTCAAAAAAAGCTTGACCCGTATTGCTCTTTGTGGAATGTGATTAACCAGTCGGTTAATTCAACTTACCGGCAAGTAATGAGGCTCTGCCCGCCGGAACCTTGGAACCCGACTCGCATGATAAGCGCTGTTGAAGAAGACGCCCTCAGGCAGGGGCGGCACGCGAGGAGATCAACCATGAGCGCAGACCCATTCTCATCCACCGAGAGCAAGGAAAAACGAAGCGTAAACTGGGATTCGTATCTCCAGGCGTACTACGAAAAACCCGCCAGCACCCGGACCTGGTCGGGGTATGACGTCAAGGAGATCTACACGCCGCTCGACCGGGCGGGCGAATCGTATGAAAAGGACATCAACGACGCCGGAGAGTTCCCGTTCACTCGCGGCCTTCACCGCAACATGTTTCGGGGCCGCTACTGGACGCGGAGGGAGGTGGTGGGCATCGGCTCACCGGCGGACACCCATGAGCGGGCCGCCTATTGCTTCCAAAACGGAGGCACCGGTCTCAACACCATTGCAGACGTGACGTACGAAATGGGGCTGGACGCCGACCACCCCTGGGCCCAGAACGAGGTCGGCCTGACCGGCGTCAACATCTCGCACATTCGCGACATGGAGACCCTGGTCGGTGACATCCCTCTGGACAAGGTCAGCTGGTCGTTGA
>CAYYVD010000332.1:0-5410 GCA_964475045.1 uncultured Desulfobacterales bacterium
TGTTGTCCTGGTCCTCGCCGCCGTAGCCGTGCTGGGGCCCGAACAGGGCGCACAGACGGCCCGGCAGGACCTCGGAGACGACCCCGGCCGCCGCTCGAAGACGGGCGTCCACCGACGCCTGATTGGCCAGGAGCCCCAGGCGAGCCTTTCGAAACGACCGCCACTCCGCCTCTCGAAAACGATCCAGCCCTGTGGCCACCCGGTTCATCGGTATCTCCTTCCCCGCGATGCTTGGCGGGCCACACGGGAGTTTCGGGGACGGAGCTTCGGGGGGAGTTTCGGGGACACCATACGTAATTCAAGAACGGTGCGTGTTTTCACAAGGGGTTTCTCGAATTGCGTAGGGTGTCCCCCGAAACCCTTATGGTGTCCCCGAAACTCCGTCCCCGAAACTCCCCCAGACCCCCCAGAAACTCCCGCGGGATGTTGTCCGGAGTCTCGGGAAAAATCAAGGAAATCCTACGGGGCACCGGGTGGAAATTTGATTGGACACACCCCCGCGCCCGTGCTAGTTTGGTCGGCCGTGCTGTGAAAGGATGGAGACACACCCGGCGACCGGCCTCGGTAAAGAAACGGCCGGCTGCAAAGACCGCCGGTGCCCCCGCAGGGCGCTCAGGAGGAAGGACCCATGCTGCTCAGTCTGATGCGAAGGCACGCCAAGTCGTATCTGATCAAGTTTCTGATCGCCATCATTGCGATCGTATTCATTTTCTACTTCGGCTACTCCTTTCGCAGCGAGAAGGGAGCCAAGGTGGCCGTGGTGAACGGCGAGCTGATCTCGGGAGTGGAGTACCGCAAGGCCTACGGCGACATGCTGGAGGCCCTGCAGCGGCAGTACGGCAAGATGTGGAACGATTCACTGATCGAGCTCTTCGATCTGAAGAACCGGGCGCTTCAAGGGCTTATCGACGAAAAGCTGCTGAGCCAGGAGGCCCGGCGCATCGGTCTCGGTGTCACGGAGAACGAGATTCGAAGCGAGATCATGTCCTATCCCGCGTTTCAGTTCCAGGGCCGCTTCGACGAGCGGGGTTACCGGGCGGTGCTCAATCAGAACCGCATGAGCCCGGAGGACTTCGAGACCACCATCGCCCAGGTCCTTCTCAAAGACAAGGTGAGCCAGTTCCTGACGGCCTTCCTGCCCGTGACGGACCAGGAGGTCCGTGAATACCACACTTTCCAGAACGAGCAGACCCGGATTCGATTTCTCACCGTGAGCCCCGATTCGTTCCGGGACAAGGTGAGGATCGAGCCCGAGGACCTGAAATCCTTTTTTTCCTCTCGCCGTGAGAAGTACCGGGTTCCAGAGAAGCTCCGTGTGGCGTACATCGAGGTGAACCCGGACCGGTTCCTGGACCGGGTCGAGGTGGCGGGGGAGGAAATCCGCGCCTACTATCAGGAGCACCTGGACCGGTACCGGGTGAAGAAGAAGGTCAAGGCCCGGCACATTCTCTTCCGCCTGGCCGAGGACGCGCCTGAGACGGAGGTGGAGCCGGTCCGGGAGCGCGCACTCGAGGTGCTCGAGAAGGCCAAGGCCGGCGAGGACTTCGCCGAGCTGGCCCGGAGGCACTCCGAGGGCCCCACCCAGGACGAGGGGGGCGATCTCGGGTACTTCTCCACGGGTGAGATGGTCGAGCCCTTCGAGCAGGCCGCTTTCGGCATGCAACCGGGGGAGATCAGCGATCTCGTGCGGACCCGGTTCGGTTTTCACATCATTCGGGTGGAGGACGTCCGGGAGCCGCGCACCAGGCCCCTGGACGAGGTGCGAAGCGAGATCCGGGAAACCTTGGAGCGGGTCGCCGCAGCGGACCTGGCCCACGAGAAGGCCCTGTCCCTGATCGATCAGATGCCTTATGACGTGGACCTGACGGTCTATGCCGAGGAGCAGGACATGGAGGCCCGGAAGACCCCCCTGTTCAGCCGCGACGAGGAGGTCCCCGGGCTGGGCGGAGACGATCGGCTCAAGGAGGTGATCTTCTCACTCGAGTCCGGCTCGGTGAGCGACGTCATCGAGCACGCCGGGCGATTCTATCTCTTCCAGGTCGTCGAGAAAGAGCCCTCCCGCCTGCCCGAGCTGGACGCGGTGACCTCAGAGGTGCGGAAGGACGCCGTCCTGGAACGGGCCCGGGGAAAGGCCCGGGAGGCGGCCGAGGATCTGCTGAAGCGACTGCGCGGCGGGGAGGACTGGGAGGCCCTGGCCGAGAGCGAGGGGCTGGAATCGAAGAGGTCCGACTTCTTCAAGCGCGGGGACCCCATCGAGGGCGTCGGAAACGTCCCGGAGCTTCAGGAAGCCGCCTTTGCCCTGGACGCGGAGGATCCTTACCCGGAATCCGTGTTCAGCAGCGACAGCGGGTTCCACATCATCCGCTGGGGCGGGTCCAGGTCCGTCGCCGAGGAGGCGTTTGAGGAGGCCCGAAAGCAGGTCCGGCGGTCCCTGGGCAACATGAAGCACCGGGTGGTGTTCGACGCCTGGCTGGAGAACCTCCGCGAGGAGGCCGAGATCGAGCTGCTCATGAACCTGTAGGGGTCAACCCAGCCCTTCCAGCTTCCAGGGGATGCGCTTCTCCGGACGCCAGACGGAGGACGTAGCGGCCCTCGATCTCTTCCACGTGCGCGGCCAGCTGGTAGTAGGCGGGACGGGTGAACCTTGCGGGAAACCGTTCTTCCTTGACGCGGCCGTAGAGGACGTAGCCCTCCCCCACATGCAGAGTGTCCAGCCTGAGGGTCTCCAGGGTGTCGTCGCTCAGAAGAACGCGAACCCGGTCCGGTTCCACGTCCGCCCGGCGTACCACGAACGCGGTGTCCTCCACGTCCACCACGCATCGCTGGCCCTGCCAGCGGATCACGGTGCGGCCCTGCTCGTCCAGCTCCATGTGCTCGTAGAAGAGCCGAATGAACCCCCGGTGGATCATCTCCCGGCCCTCGTGGAACCATCGTCCTTCTTTGTCGATCCGAATCAGGCACCGGGGAAGGTCTTCGCGAGTGATCGTCACCACGACTTCGTCTCCTCGATGATCTCCATGAGGCGGCTCATCCGGTCCTTGGGCTCATGCTCGAAGGCCGCCTCCCACGCCTCGGGCTGCAGGACCTCGCGAAAGTAGTCCTCCACCAGAAACCGGTCGAACCAGCAGTCGATGGCCTTGAAGCAGGGGCCGTCCCCGGTCTCGCGGCTGCAATAGGAAAACGGTACCGGATGTCCGAGACGAGGACAAGCGATGCGGGCGCGATCGCCCGGAGGCGTTTTCTCCCTTCTCATGGGCTCCCCTCCTCTTCGCCGCGACCCCGCCGGGCGCCCGCCTTTCGACGCTCTTCGCTCAGGAACCGCTCGTAGTCCGCCCGGGTGTCGATGTCCGACGGCTCGTACGCCGCTTCCGCCTCCACCAGGCAGACGGCCTCGGGGTGATCTCGAAACAGGTCCCGCGCGCCGCGATCCCCCTCCTGATTCCGAATGGCACCGTAGTGCTCACGCCCGATCACCACGGGGTGGGAGCGGCGCCCGTGGAACGTTACCGCCCCCAGTGGACGACCCGAGGCGGACACGGCTCTACGAAGACGGTCCACGGTTTCCGTGCTCACGTGGGGCATGTCCCCCAGGATCACCATGATCCGGTCGAACCGCTCCTCCACGGCACGAAGGCCGGTCGCAAGGGAGGTGCTCATGCCGTCACGGTACCCGGGGTTCACCACGATCCTCAGCTTGGGGTGGGTCAGGAGATCCCCCAGGGACGCCCGAACCCGGTCGGCCCGATGGCCGAGGACAAGCACCACCTCGTCGAGGCCCGAGGTCAGGCACGCTTCCAGGACCCGGCCGAGGAGCGTCCCCCCCTCCACGGGGAGAAGCTGCTTGCCGCCTCCCATGCGCCTCGATTCGCCGGCTGCAAGGACGATCCCCGCCATGCCGCTTTGGGATCCCGCCTTCATGGGTCCGCTGAATCCATTGACTTTCCCTCGAGTTTTCGTATCATGCGTGCAGCTCGAATGCTCGGGGATTCCCCCGCCGCCTCGCGATTCACAGCGCGCCCGTTTGCGCTCACCCCTTCCACGAGGTCCGCATGCTCCACCAGGTCTTTCAGTCGCTCATCACGGAATGGAGCCGGGCCGGGGCAATGAGGGTCCTCCTCGAGATCGGTCCGGTTCTGCTGCCCGCGGTGATCTGGGCGGTCGTCCCTCCGCTCCGAAAGCGGGGACACTCCCTGCTCGTCCTCTTCAGCCTCTTCACCGCGATTCACGCCCTGTTCACAGCCTACACCCTGATCTTCGACTGGGAGGCCACGGCAAGGAGGCTCTCCTGGCCGGGCGGTCCCTTTGCCCTCAAGCTCGGCTTCTTCCACGCCGCCTGCGCCGCCGGGCTGGCGGTCTGCCTCGCTGCAGGACGGAGCGAATGGACCCGGAGCCTCCTGATCACCCTGTCCCTGTACGCCGCCTCGTCCACGGCCCTGCACCTGTTCGAGGCCTTCGCCCACGACCGCGTCGCGGCGGCCCATCTGGGCCCCCCGGTGCTGCACGATCTCCTGTTCGTGTTCCTGGCGTTCTGGGTCCTGCGAAGGGCACGGGACTCGGGCCGGCCCGTCTACTACGTCCCCGGTTAGCCGGCCCCGCCCCCCGTGTCCTTCGGGCTTCGGGTCTCCGTCAAGGGCTGAAATAAGGGCAGGCGGCGCACCGTGGAGCCACGCTCCGGGTACGCCGCCCGCGCTTCCCTGCGGGACTTCCGGTGGTTCCGGTCCAGGACGCCCGCCGTGCACTCATGGTCGCGTCGCCTACTTCGGCGGCTGGTACTGCCTGGGTTTGGGCAGGTTGTCGATGGCCGCCAGGGCCCGATGGATCTCCTCCTCGGGCAGGGCGTGGTCCTGCAGCTGCCCCCGCATGTAGGCCTCGTAGGCGGCCAGGTCCACCAGCCCGTGCCCGCTCCAGTTGAAGAGGATCACCTTCTCCTTGCCTTCTTCCTTGGCCTTGAGCGCCTCGCGGATGGTGATGGCCACAGCGTGGTTGGTCTCCGGTGCGCTGATGAAGCCCTCGGTGCGGGCGAAGGTGATCCCGGCCTGGAAGGTCTCCAGCTGGGCCACGGCCACCGGCCGGATCAGGTTGTCCACGATGAGCTGGCTGATGATCGGGGCCATGCCGTGGTAACGCAGCCCGCCCGCGTGAATGGGCTCGGGCACGAAGTCGTGACCCAGGGTGTGCATGGGAAGGAGCGGCGTCATCTGCACCGTGTCCCCGAAGTCATAGGCAAAAGGCCCGCGGGTCATGGTCGGGCACGAGGTCGGCTCCACCCCGATGATGTCGATCTCCCTGCCGTGGATCTTGTCCCGCACGTAGGGAAGGCAGTTTCCGGCGAAATTGCTGCCCCCGCCGGCGCATCCGATCACCACGTCCGGGTAGTCCCCGGCGATCTCCATCTGCTTCTGGCACTCCA
>CAYYVD010000333.1:0-5407 GCA_964475045.1 uncultured Desulfobacterales bacterium
GGAGATGATGGGATTCGAACCCACGACCTGTACGTTGCGAACGTACCGCTCTCCCAGCTGAGCTACATCCCCACGGCCGCATCCTGTGTTCGAGCTCCGACTGAACGAAGCAATTTATCCTTTTCTCACCGAAAAGGCAAGAAAAAAATTACCGTGAAAACGCCCCCGAAGGGTTGCCGGGGCGTGCGCGGAAGCGAGAGCCTGATCATGTGTGTTTACCGGTCCGGCTCCCCTACGGGTACAACCAGAAGGGGGACAGAAACAGGATCGCGTTTCCGAGTACGTGGAGCAGGACAGGGGCCCAAAGGGTCTTTTCTTTTTCATAGCCGGCGCAGAAGACCAGGCTTCCAACAAAGGGAACCAGGAGCGACCCTCCGAAGACGACGTGGAGGAGGGCGAACCCGCCGGAGACCGCTCCCGCAGCGATCGGCGCGGAAAGGCGGATGCGGAGGGAGCGGTAGATCAGACCGCGGAACACGAGCTCCTCGGCCACAGGGGAAGCGAGGGAGGCGGTGAAGAGAAAGATCCCCCACCCTGCCGCCGGTGAGAAGCCCGGGCGGGGAAGGCCGTAGACCGGAAGGTGCAGCGCTCGGGTCCACACGAGAAGGGCCGCCATGCCGGCGGCCGAGAGGCAGGAGGCGAGCACGAGGCTGCGGGTCACCGCCTTCCGGTCCGAGAGCGACCGAAGGGACCAGGGGCCCAGGCTCAGGAGGAGTGCGGCCTCCACCGTCCGGGCGATCCCGAGGAGCAGGGTTGGGTCCAGGGGCGCCGCTTGCCGTGCGCACCAGGCCGTTCCCTCCACGAGAAGGACGCCCAGGATCAGCGCCCCTCCCCGCCTCAGCGCTGGTGGGGGATCGAGCCAGCCCGAAGAAACGCCGAGAAGATCATGCATCTCACATACCAGTTGGAGTCCTCGAGCAAGCGAGGCAGCAGATGCTTGAAACTGTCGACCCGAAGGCGGTGGTACAGGGACAGGCCGGCGGCGTAGCGCACGTTCGGAGAGGGGTCCCCGAGGAGGGCCCGGAGCACCTGGTCGTGCTCGGGGACCTCGGGGGTGTAGGCCAGCAGCTTGGCCCCCCAGTAGCGGACGGCCGTGGACGGCGAGTCGATGAACTCGAGGACCACGGGGATGGTTTCCCGGGGCACCTCCTGCCGTTCGTAGAGCTCGTAGGCCAGGGGCAAAGCGGCGCCCTTGTCCATGGGACGTGAGACGCCGCTGGGGACGGGTTCGGCGTTTCCGGTCCAGGTGATCGACCCGATGAGCGCCAGGAGACCCAGCCCGATCACCAGGCTCAGGATCAGGAAAGGTCTGCGGCGGGCGGTCCCCATTCTGAGAACGACGAAGGGCAGGACGAGCAGGCCCGCAGGAAAAGCGTAGAGGGAGATGCGGTTCAAGGTCTTGAACCCCTGCATGCTGAACAGGGTCAGGGCGGCTTCGAGGATCGCCTTTTCCTCTGGTTCGGCCAGGACGGTCCGGTTCCCGTACCGGTTGACCATCGCGTGGCCGCCAAGCCCCGTCTCGACCACATAGTCGGCCGCCCCCCGGACCTTGGGGTTTCCGCTCAGCACGATGCCCCGCCCCATGTGATGAAAGGGTGCGTGAAACCCCTCCAGAAAGGCGAGGCCTTCGTACACCCCTCTGGCCGGGGAGATCACAGCGGCGGCCAGGGGGGAGTAGGTGTAGTAGTAGGAGACGATGCGGTGGCCCAGCCAGGAGTCGAACAGGAGGCGGTCCCTCGTCTTGGTGAAGAAGCCCTGCCCGGCGGCCAGAAACAGGGCGGAGGACAGCACGAGCCCGAGGAGCACCACCGTGAGGATGTCCTCCCAGGAGGTCCGAATGCGCACGCCGAGGGTGAGGAAGAAAAAGGCCCCCATGGCCAGGGACGTCACGAACGGGAAGGAGAAGGCGATGCGATCCCCGTGGAGCAGGGCGGTGAGACCGCCGACGAGAACCAGGAAAAACGCCGCCCGAAGCCAAACCCGCTTCAGACAGAGGGAGAAGAGCTGGAGGACCACCAGGAGCATGCCCAGCAGGACCAGGTAGAAGAAGGAGCTCTTGAGCACGAAGACCAGGCCGAGGTCGTTGAGAAAGGACGTGCCCGGAACCCCGAGGAACTTGAGGGACTCCAGGGCCCCCTGGCGTTGGATCAGGACCTGGAGCTCCTCCCGCACCAGGTTGAAGAAGTAGGCCCCGTAGAGGGCGAGGCTCAGGAGGAGGCCGAGGAGGATCGAGAGCGGTTTTTGTCGTTGATTGCTCATCATCAGATCTGGGTGACGCGAAGAACCTCCTCGGGGGTGCTGATCCCGCGGATCACCTTCTCGGCGCCTACCTGGCGCAGGGTGCGCATGCCTTCGGTCACGGCGGCCCGCTTGAGGGCGTTGGCGTCCGAGGTGGTCAGGATCAACTGCTTGATTGTTTCGCTGATGTCCATGATCTCGAACACCCCCAACCGGCCCATGTAGCCCGTGTCGAGGCACTTCTCGCATCCCTTGCCTTCGCAGAGCGCGGCCCGGTTCAGGTCCGCGTCGGCGAGGCCGAGCTCCTTCATCAGGTCGGCGTTCATGCCCACTGGCTGCTTGCAGTACGGGCAGATGGTGCGCACCAGGCGCTGGGCCACGATGGCGAGCACCGAGGAGGTGATGAGAAAGGGCTCGATGCCCATGTCGATGAGCCGGGTCACGGCCGAGGCGGCGTCGTTGGTGTGAAGGGTGGAGAAGACCAAATGGCCCGTGAGGGCGGCCTGAATGGCGATCTCCGCGGTCTCCAGGTCCCGGATCTCTCCCACCAGGATCACGTCGGGGTCCTGCCGGACGATGGTCCGCAGGCCGTTGGCAAAGGTGAGCCCCACCTTGCGGTTGACCGGGACCTGCCCGATGCCGGGAATCTGGTACTCCACGGGATCCTCGATGGTGATGACGTTCTTCTCGGGCGTGTTGATTTCGGAGAGCGCCGCGTAGAGCGTGGTGGTCTTTCCGCTGCCCGTGGGGCCGGTCACCAGGATGATCCCGTGGGAGAAGGTGATCAGCCGGCGGATCTGGGCCAGCTGATTCTCGGGGATCCCGAGCTCGTGCAGCTCGAAGAGCCGCGAGCTCTTGTCCAGCAGGCGGAGGACCGCTCGCTCTCCGTACACGGTGGGGAGGGTGGACACGCGGATGTCGATGTTCTTGTCCCCCACGCGGATCTCGATGCGCCCGTCCTGTGGAACGCGCTTTTCCGCGATGTTGAGCCCGGCCATGACCTTGATGCGCGAGATGACGGCCGCATGGAGGCGCTTGGGCGGGGCGAACATGGGATAGAGGAGTCCGTCGATGCGGAACCGGACCGTGAGCTCCTGCTGGTAGGGCTCGATGTGGATGTCGCTGGCCCGGTTCTTCACCGCCTTGGAGAACATGAGGTTGACGAACTTGATGACCGGCGCCTCGGACGTGTCCTCGAGGAGGTCGGTGATCTCCTCGATCTCGGCGAAAATCCGCTCGCTTTCGTCCTCGTCGATGTCCTTGAGCACCTGCTCGGCCGTGTGGGGGCCCTCCTCGAAGGCCAGGTTCACCGCCTTGACGATCTCGCTCTCCGAGGCCAGGACCGTCTCCACGAATCCACGGTTCATGCTCCGGGTGATGTGATCGATGGTCTCGTAGTCAAAGGGATCGCTGACCGCGATCACGGGCGGACCATCCCCGTTTCCCAGGGGCACCGCCTTTCGCTGCTTCAGAAAGGACACGCTCAGGCTGGCGGAGAGCTCCGGGTCGACCATGGCCGAAGGGATGCGCTCCAGGAGCTGGAGCCCCAGGAGCGCCGCAAAGGCCCTCAACAGGGTGGGCTCGTCCAGCAGACCCTCGGCCTTGATCCGGGCGGCCAGGGACTCTTCCCCACCGGTGTCCAGGGCCTGAATCGCTCGAATGCGCTCGGCGTCCACGCCGAGATCGTTTTGCAGAATGTCGGTCAGCTCTTGGATCATAAGCAAGTCGCAGTTTGCAGGTTGCAGGGGGCAGGTCTCAAAAACCCGGTTTCTGGTCCAAGGAGGTCTCTAATGGGCCCTTCAGTCCGCAGGGGCGGGCTCCACCGGCTCCTCGGGAGCGGTCTCCTTCTGCTTGAACCAGGGCTTCTCCCGCTCCGCGGTCTCTTCGAACCGGGAGGCCTCTTCCTCCATGTGCTTCTGCTTCTCGGTGCTCAAGGCGTCCGCATCGGCCCGGCTCTCGATCACCCGGGGGCTGATGAACACCAGCAGGTTGGTCCGGTTGTCGTTCAATGCGATGCTCTTGAAGCCCCAACCGGCAAAGGGCACGCCGCCCAGGCAGGGGACCTGGCCCTTGGAGAAGTCCCGCTGGGACTCGATGAGCCCGCCGATCACCACGGTGTGCCCGTTGAACACCTCCACCGTGGTGGTGATGGCCCGCTTTCGCGTGATGGGCTGGGTCTCGGTCACCGACCCGCTGATGCGGTTGACCTCCTGGTTGATCTCCAGGCGGATCTTGCCGTGCTGGTTGATGTGGGGCGTGATCTCCAGGATGATGCCCACGTCCCGGTAGTCGATGTTCTGGGAGGTGCCGCCGCCTTCGAGCTGGGTCTCGGTGGTCTGAAACGGGCGGTTCTCCGAGATGTTGATGTTGGCCGTCTCGTTGTTCAGGGTGAGAAGCTGGGGCCGGGAGAGGACGTTCACCGAATCGAGGCTCTCCACGGCGCGGATCAGGGCGCCCAGGGAGGGGAAGAGGTAGTCCCCGATGGCGATGCGTTCCCCGAGCATGCCCAGGCTGAAACCCGAGCCCAGGGCGATGCCGCCGCTTCCTTCGCCGCCGCCCAGGAGATTGTCCAGGGCCCCGCTGTTCTCGCTCCCGCCGACCACGCCCACACGGGCGTTGTGGGAGAAGGGGTGCCCGACGTCCTCGAGGGCCGACCACTCGGACCCGAACCGGAACTCCTCGTTGGGCGAGACCTCCATGATCAGGGCCTCCAGGAACACCTGCTTTCGAGGGATGTCCAGCTTGCGGATCATCTCCTCGATGGCGTTGTAGTCGTCGGGCTTGGCATAGATGACCAGGCTGTTGGTGCTCTTGTCCGCGGTGATGGAGATCTCCTGGCCCATGGCCGTGAAGGTCCCTCCCAGCACGGTGCCGCCGGCCTCGGTCTGCTGTCCTTCCCGGGGCTGGGCGGCCTGCGCGGGGACCGCGGTCCGGGCCGCGCCCCGCTGGGTCTGGGTCAGGATCTCGACCATGTCCTCGGCGTCGGCGTTCTCCAGGTAGTAGACGTTCAGGAGGTTCTTGCCCTCGGGGGTGGGACGGTCCACCTTGGCGAGCACGCTTCGGACCTCCATGGCCACCTCGGGCGGGGCGATGGAGAGGAGTGCGTTCACCCGCTCCAGGAGGACCAGCTTGAAGAACTTCTCCAGCATGCCCTGGCGGTCCTTTCCGT
>CAYYVD010000334.1:0-5400 GCA_964475045.1 uncultured Desulfobacterales bacterium
AACACGATCATGTGTGCGGTGATGAGCGGCAGGCCCAGGTCCATGAGCCCCGGTCCGGCCAGAATGATGAGCACGATGTAGGAGGCGGTGACCGGAAGGCCCATGCCGAGGAAGAGGCTGGTCAGGGCCACCAGGGCCAGGGCCAGCAGGGGGATGCCCCGCGAGAGGGACACCACCAGAGAGGAAAAGTGAAGCCCTGTGCCGGTGAGGTTCACGATCCCCACGATGATCCCGGCCGCGGCACAGGCCACGGCCACGATGACGGCATTCCTCGCCCCCTGCTCCAGGGTGCGCAGCAGGGTCAGAAAGGAGATGCGGGAGCGTTTTCGAAGGAGGGCCGTGACGTACAAGGCGATGATCGCCACGAACCCGGCCATCATGGGGCTGTAGTTCAAGACCAGCACGGTGATCAGGATGGCCACGGGCACCAGGAAGTGGAAGCCCTCCCGGACGCTGTCCCCCACCCGGGGCAGCTGCTCCCTGGGCAGGCCCCAGATGCCCTGCTTGTGGGCCTCGAAGTGCACGAAGAGGATGACGGAGAAGAAGTAGAGCACCGCCGGAATCAGGGCGATCCGGATGATCTCCAGGTAGGGGGTCTGGGTGAACTCGGCCATGAGAAACGCGCCCGCCCCCATGATGGGCGGCATGAGCTGCCCTCCGGTGGAGGCGGCCGCCTCCACGGCGGCCGCCACGTGACGCCGATAGCCGATGCGTTTCATCATGGGAATGGTGAAGGAACCGGTGGCCACCACATTGGCCACGGCGCTCCCGGCCACCGAGCCCATGAACCCGCTCGCCACCACGGCGGTCTTGGCCGGTCCCCCGGCGAAGCGTCCGGTCACGGCATAGGAGATGTTGATGAAGAAGTTGCCCGCGCCGGTCTTCTCCAGAAAGGCGCCGAACAGGATGAAGATGAAGACGAAGGTGGAGGCCACCCCCAAGGGGATGCCGAAGATCCCTTCGGTGGTCAGGGCCAGGGTGGTGGCGATGCGTTCCACGCTGTAGCCCTTGTGGACGATCAGGTCGGGCATGTAGGGGCCGAAGTACCCGAAGAGCAGGAACAGGCTCGCGATGGCCGTGAGGTTCCATCCGATCACCCGGCGTGTGGCCTCCAGCACCAGGAGCACGAGGGCGATTCCCACGCGGAGATCCCACGGGCTCCAGTCCCCCTGCCGCTCGAAGATCCCGTCCAGCCCGATGAAGATGTAGAGCCCCACGGCCACGGCCACGGCCGAGAGGACCAGGTCCACCCCAAGAGAGAGGCCCCACCGATCCCGGGGGTCGCCCTTGCGCAGGGGGCGGAGCAGAAAGGTCAGCAGGAGAATGGCGGTCAAGAACACGGCGCGGTGCCGCATGGCCGTCATGGCGACCATGCCCGCGGTGTAGAGCTCGAACAGGCTGAGCCCGATCCCCACCACGGCCACGGTGGCGCTCAGGGCCCGCCCGGTCCTGGTTTCCCTCTGCGCAGCCGAGTCCTCGGTCATGTCACCTCCCCCCTGATTCGGGATCCCACCCGCGTGCCTCCGGCGTCCCCGGGTGCGGCTTCAGGGCGCGGAGGGTGCGCGACAGGCGGCTCACGGGTCGGGCCGCGACCCGGACCGCCTGGTGCGGGACGCGGTCCGAGAGGTTGAAGCCGCGCCCCCGCCAGATCACGGTGTGGTCCACCCCGGGGCTTCCCACCCGGAGCACGAACTCCCCCAGGGGGCGATGCATGTCCTCGATCACCTCGTAGGGACCCCTTCGGACCATCCGGCCCACGCCCGGCGTCTTTCCCATGCCCGCCCCAAAGGTCAGATACCGCTCCTCCTCGACGTAGATCGTTCCGCGGCCGTCCACGCTGTGGACCTCCCAGATCGGTGCTCCTTCCACCGAGTGGACGTACCGGAGCGTAAACCGCTCCCCCGGCTCCATGGGAAGCACCAGAAGCGGCGACCCGCTCCTGACCGGCGTAACCCAAAGCTCGAGGCCGCCGGGCAGGAGCAGGCCCGCGGTGACGGCTGCGGCCGCGAGGCCGACGGCAAGCCACGCCGCCGGCCGCAGGCCGGTCCGTCCCATCCCCTCCCTCCTACGGCGTCAGGTTGGGGGGAACCTCGATCCCCTGCTCCTTCAGGTACCGGATGGTTCCAGGGTGGAGGGGGATCGGTGCATACTCGGCCGCGATCCCCGGGGTGGTGTAGGCGGCCGAGGGATGAATCTTCACCAGGTCCGCGTTGTGCTCGAACAAGGCCTTGGCCAAGCGGTAGACCAGGTCCTCGTCCAGGGATTTCTGACAGATCATGACGTTCCAGACCCCGATGGTGGCTACGGGCTCATCCACGCCCCGGTAGACGCCGCCCGCCAGCTCCACGGCCGAGTACTCCGCGTTCGCCGCCAGGATCTTTTCCGTCTGCTCGGGGGTGAAGGAGAGGATGCGGATGTCGTGGGTGGTGGCGAGATCCATGATGGAGCTGGTTCCCGGCCCCACCGACCAGATGCCTACCTCGATGGTCCCGTCCCTCAGGGCGTTGGCGCTCTCCGTGAAGGACAACCGGCTGTCCTTGTACGCGTCGAGAGGGATGCCCAGGGCCTTGAGCACGACCTCGGCCATGAAGTTGGTCCCGCTGCCCGGGCTTCCCGTGCTGATGTTGCGGCCCCGGACCTGCTCGATGTTGGTGATCCCGGAGTCCTTCCGGGTGACCACCTGGAGCAGGTTGGGGTACATGACGGCCATGGCCAGGATATCGTGCTTCTCGCCCTTGAACTTGTTCAATCCCTTGTATCCGGCCACGGCCACATCGCCCATGACCTCGCCGATGACGGTCTCTCCCTTGTGGGCCAGCTTGACGTTCTCCACGCTGGCCCCTGTGACCTCGGCCACGGCCCGCACGCCGTCTACATGCTTGGACCAGATCTCGGCCACTCCCCCGCCGTAGGGGTAGTAGATGCCCCCGGTGCCTCCGGTGCCGATGCCGATGAAGGTGGTCTTGGCCCAGACGGCCGTGGTCATCCCCAGGATCCCTGCGATCATGAACACCACTGCGAACGTCGTCCTTTTCATCGGGCGTACCTCCTTGTCCTCGAGGGGACGAGCCCCCTTTCCTATGGTTGCACGGTCCTGATCCTCAGCAGCATGGAGCCGGGCTTCCCGGGCATGCCCTGCACGGGGTACACGAAGCTCGCCGAGGCCCCGGGCTCCACCAGCCCCCCCTTGGCCTTTCGAGGGATCAGGCCCCCCACCGCCTTGCCGTTGTCCAGAAAGATGTTGACCCGGAAGCGCCTGGGTTCGGCGCACACGTTCTCGAGGGTCACCTTGAAGTGAAGGGTGTCCGCCCCCTCCCAGCGGGCGAAGTAACAGGCCAGCGACTCCAGGGACGCCTCCGGGGTCACGTCCTTCTCCAGCCGGTCCTGGCTCACACAGGGGAAGGTTGCAGGCGCCTCTGCAGCCGGCGCCGCGGGGACCGCCGCGGCACCGCCCAGGGCCAACATCATCCCCAGGATCAGGACGGCCCCGACACGGGTTCTTGGACTGGGTTTCATCTCTCGACCTCCTTTTGAGTAAGGTGAACAAGACCCACCTGGGACAAGCACGCCCGGTCTTACGCAGAGGTGCGCCCTTGCATGGAGGAGGTCAGCAGCGGTCGAATTCTGATCAGTAGTGGAATCGGCAGAGGGATGCGCAAACTCTACGGTTCAACGCACGATGAAGGCAACTCTATACCACAACGGGGTGAGGAACACAAAAGAAACCGGACCTCGTATGAGGATGCGAAAATGCGGTGACCGGGCGGAGGGCCGAAAACGCTCGCGTCATTCGAACCGGGCCCAATAGTGCCCGAACGCCCGGAGGCCGAGGGGGGTGAACCGGTCGAACTGGGTCATCATCTCCAGGCCCGGCACCAGGACACGGCAGACAGGGATCTCGATATCCTCCCGGGTCAGGTCCACGTACACGGGCGCACAGCCGTTGGCGTGCAGAAGGGTTTCCAGGCGCTCCAGATCCTCGCGTTCGTCGCCGGTGCTCCGGCAGGGCAGGTCCTCGAAGCGCCGCCGCGGCGTACCTTCCGGAACGGGCGCCGTGCCGAACCAGTAGGGATAGGGCCAGGGGAGCTCGGTCATGGCGGAAACCAGCGCCCGCCGGCCGTCCGGATGTGCGCTGCAGCCCTTGAGAATCATCCCGCCCGGACCTTCCACGAACGCCTGGTAGCAGGGGACGCCGAGCTCCGAGGTCAGATCCGCGAACTGAACGTGGATCCCCTTGCCTGCGAGGTCCTTCAGCATGCCCGCGAGCCTGGGGTCCTCGGCCTCCGCCGTGAACACACGGTCCGGCGAAAAGGGCACCACCCGCTCGGCGTCCCGCTCGATCACCTCCAGGACCCCGCTCAGACGGGCCTGCTCGCGGGTGCTCCCCGCACCCAGACCGTTGGAGGACATGCCGCTCGTCAGGCCCGGCTCGTCCAGGTTCACGAACAGAAACGCGAGCTGTGCCGGAACCAGCACCTCCCTACGTTCGTCCGGGGCGGCCTCCTCGCCCTGCACCCAGCAGAGGGGTTGCCCCGCATACGGCACCTCCAGGCGCACGCGTTCCAGGTCCAGCACGTGATGGCCGAGGGCCTCGAGCTCCTGCGGGCCCCCGGAGCGGAGCCGGAGACCGGACGAGGTTCCGGGTACTTCGTCCGCGTCGAAGGAGGCGAAGGCCGAGCACCGCTCCACGATCTCCATGAGGCAGGACATGCGGGCCTGATGGATGTTCAAACCGCGGCCGTAACCGGTCTGGGTCCCGGTGAGCCGCCACGCGTTCCTCCGGTGGCGTGTCCGCACGTCCAGCCGCCACGGACGTTCCAGGGCAAACGGACTGAGGGTGGCCTCGGTCCGGGTCTCCCACCCTTCCAGGCAGCCCAGCGACTCGAGCCGCGCCTGGAGGGCCCGGACCGACCTTCGCAAAGAGCCGGTGGTTTCGGTCCGTCCGGACGACCCTCGGCTCCCGGCGGCCGCCAGGTCCTGAAGCCCCGCCGCAGACCTCCGCCATGCGGTCACGTCTTCCGGGTCCACCGGAACGGGATGCTCGGCCCGGGAAGGGTCCGGCAGGGGCTCGTGACGCAGCACGTTTCGCGAAAAGCACCGGATCCAGTAAAGCCGGGCCTCGGACGCCTTCTCCAGGGCCCAGGGAATGTGGATCTCCGGTGAATGGACTGCAAGACCGGCCAGGGTATCCCGGTCAAAGAACGGAAGCAGGTCCCGAAAACGCTCCACGCTCATGCAGGCCTCATAGGCCAGGGCCAACCGTTGGGGCGTGGGTCGGTCCTTTCCCAGCGCCACGCGTTCCATGTCCTGCCGTTCCATGGAGCAGAACAGGGAAAGCACGTGTCGGTGCATGAACCGGTCCATGGGGCGGGCCGACAGGTGTGCGAGCCCCTGCTCCAG
>CAYYVD010000335.1:0-5390 GCA_964475045.1 uncultured Desulfobacterales bacterium
CGACATGCTCGACGTGCTGGACCAGATGGAGTTCGACATCATCGAGATCGACAAGACGATTCCGGCCCGGCACCGCCCGGTGATCGTGATCACCTCCAACGCCAAGAAGGACCTCTCCGATCCGTTTCTGGGACGATGCAACTTCCACCATATCGCGTTTCCGGACGAGGAGATGATGGGGAGGATCGTGCGCGTCCACTACCCCGACGTGGCGCAGGATCTCCTGAACAGCGCGGTGGAGGCGTTCTACCGCCTGCGGGAGATCCGGGGCGTGGAGAAGAAGCCCGCCACGCGGGAGCTCATCAACTGGGTGCGGGCCCTGAAGTCGGACCCGGACTTCAAGCCCAAGAAGCTGCACAAGGGAGAAATCCCCTATCTGGGGGTCCTGTTCAAGAAGAGCCCGGACTATGCCGTGGCGCAGAACAGCGTGCGGCGGTTCCGCATCTAGTGCCCGGCCAGGCAAGGGGGAGAGACCCGGCATGTTCATCGAGTTTTTCTACACCCTGAAGCGGTTGGGGATCCCTGTGACCCCGACCGCCTTTCTCAAGCTGCAGCAGGCCCTGAGCATGGGCCTGATCCACACCATCGACGACTTCTACACGGCCGCCCGCGCCATCCTGGTCAAGAGCGAGCGGTGGTTCGATCTCTACGATCAGGTCTTCGCCCATCACTTCGAGGGTG
This sequence comes from uncultured Desulfobacterales bacterium, assembly GCA_964475045.1. Classification (GTDB taxonomy): domain Bacteria; phylum Desulfobacterota; class DSM-4660; order Desulfatiglandales; family HGW-15; genus JAIPEI01. The sequence continues at coordinate 682 of CAYYVD010000335.1, forward strand.
CGGAGCTTCAGGACCCGACCGAACGGGAGCTCGAGGACATCGCCCGGGCCATGCTCGAGGAGTGGCTGAAGTCGCCCGAGGACCTGGCCGACGCCCTCGGTATGGACCCTGAGGAGCTCGCCAAGATGACGCCCGAGGAGCTCATCGACTACTTCCTCGAGCGGCTCAAGGAGCAGACCGAAGCCCACCACGGCGGAAACCGCTGGATCGGCACCCGGGGGACCTCGCCGGTGGGGCACTCCGGATACCATCCGGAAGGCATGCGGGTCGGCGGGGTCTCCCGCAACAAGTCCGCGGTGAAGGTGGCCATGGATCGGCGCTACAAGGACTACTCCCAGGAGGGGCCTCTCACCCAGGCACAGATCGGGGAGGCCCTCAAGCGGCTTCGAAACATGGTGCCGGCAGGCCCCATGGACCGGATCAACGTGGACAAGACGATCTACGAGACCATGAGAAACGGGGGCGAGATCGAGATCGTTTTTGACCGCAGCCTCAAGGACCGCCTCAAGATCATCCTGGCCATCGACAACGGGGGGTGGTCCATGGATCCCTACATCGAGGTGGTCCAGACCCTGTTCAACTACGCCCGGGCCCAGTTCAAGGACCTGCGGACCCTGTTTTTCCACAACACCATCTACGACGTCCTGTGGGAGGATCCTCCCAGACGGAGCAAGCCGTTTCGCGTCGACGAGCTGCCGCGCATGGACCCGGAGACCCGGTTCATCATCGTGGGGGATGCCAGCATGGCCCCGTACGAGCTGATGGGCACGGACGGTTCCATCCACTACGAGGAGCGCTCGGGGCGGCCCAGCTACGAACGGCTCCAGCTCATCGCCGAGACGTTTCCCCACACGGTCTGGCTCAATCCCAAAATGGCCGACGAGTGGCGCTACACCCGAACCATTCAGGCCATTCGAGAGATCTTCCCGATGTTCGAGCTCACCCTGGACGGGCTGGAGGCCGCGGTGACCCGGATGATGAGCCGGAACTGACCGCTGTCTCTCTTTTGCCGCGAAAAGACCCCGAAGGTTTGCTGGTTGCCGGAGCCGACGACAAGGCCGTCTCCTTTTTTCATCCGCGGGGATGAGCGGAAGCGAGAGCCGGGTCAGGCGCGTTTGGATTGTCTCTTGGGACACATGTGTCTCGAGATAAAGCGAGACACGCTCTCTTCATGAGGGATGCTTTGGGTGCGTGGTTTCGGCAAGTCCAGGAGCCGGGCCGGTGCGAGGTGTCTCGAACGTGTCTCGGGTACCGGTCTCCCGCGGTGGCGTGTTCAGTCAAAATCACCGTAAAACCGATTTGTTGGCCTGTCGATCCATGGGGGCGGCCCTGGCACGGGTCTTGATATATCCACGAGCAGACGACGTGCAGAATGGGGGCCGCCGTGAAACCCTGTGACCAAAGCCTGCTCAAAACCCTCGAGATGACCCGGTCCATGCTGGCGCTGGCGGATGAAGGGGATCGGGATCGCGAGGATGTGGGCTGCGGGATCCTCTTCGGGGTGCTTCGAGACTGCGCGTACAAGATTCGACGCCTTGCGGAGCAGGAGCGCGAGGCGCACGTTCGAAAGGGCTGGTGGCATCATCACGATGTGTAGCATCGAAGGAGGCGTCCCATGGCAGAGTACGAGTGCAAGCAGTGCGGTCACATTCGGGAAGGTCGTTGCAAACCGCAGAAATGCCCGGCGTGCGGAGAGAAGAAGACCTTTGAGAAAACGGACCGGTAGGCGGTTGTCCGCCGGTAAGGAGGGGAAATCATGAGCAAGACCGAGCAGAACCTGCTGGAGGCATTTGCCGGAGAATCCCAGGCCAACCGCAGGTACCTGGCGTTTGCGAACCGTGCGGACCAGGAAGGGCATGCTCAAGCGGCCAAGCTCTTCCGCGCCGCGGCCGCGGCGGAAACGGTCCATGCCCACGCGCACCTGAAGGCCCTGGGCGGGATCCGGGGCACCGAAGAAAACCTCGAGGAGGCCTTGGGCGGGGAAACCCACGAGTTCAAGGAGATGTACCCCGGGATGATTCAGGCCGCTCAGGAGGAGGGGCACAAGGCGGCGGAGCGGTCCTTTCGATATGCCAACGAGGTGGAGAAGGTTCACGCCGACCTGTACCGCAAGGCCCTGGACCAGCTGGACACCCTGGAGGAGACGGACTACTTCGTCTGCCCGGTGTGCGGGTACACGGCGGAGAGCGAACCGCCCGAGACCTGCCCGGTGTGTGGGGCCAAGGGCCGGGCGTTCTTCAAGGTGGACTGAGCGTGCAAGGAGAAGACAACGGAACAGGAGGAGGACATGGCCAAGCCGGAGGAGATGTTTCAGTGCCAGACCGTGAACTGCGGTTACATCTACGACCCGGACCGGGGCGACCGCAAGGGAAAGATCCCCAAGGGGACGGCTTTCGGGGACCTCCCGGACGACTGGAAGTGTCCGGTGTGCGGTGCGGGCAAGAAGATGTTCAGGCCCCTTGCCGGGCCCGGGTCGGCGGCCGAGGCCGGGTAGGGGAACGTGCCGGAGGCGGGATTCGTGCTTGACACGGAGCGGTGGGGTCGTTAATATTAGGAATAATTCCTGATAAGAGGCACCCTGGAGACCATGCAGAAACAGCAGCGGATGACCCATCAGCGCAGTGTGATCCTGGAGGAGGTCCAGCGTTGCCCCGATCATCCTACCGCGGACCAGATCTACGAGAGGGTGCGGAAACGGCTCCCGCGGGTCAGTCTGGGAACGGTGTATCGCAACCTGGACGTGCTGGCGTCGAACGGCTGGATTCGAAAGATCGGGCCGGACTTTCCTCAGATGCATTTCGACGGGAACACCCGGGACCACTACCACATGACCTGCATCGGCTGTGGCCGGATCGAGGACATGCCCCTGGAGCCTCAGGACGACCCCGTGTCCAAGCTGGAGACCGCCCTCGGCAAGTTGACCAAGTACGGGGTTTTCGGCCACAAGCTGGAGTTCTTCGGCCTGTGCCCGAGATGCCGGGAGGAGAAGCGGCACCTGCTGGAGGAAATCGAAGAAAGACCATTGACCGAGGAGGAGCAGGCCCATGGAGCTGAAGGGAAGTAAGACCGAAAAAAACCTTCTCACCGCCTTCGCCGGGGAGTCTCAGGCACGCAATCGCTACACCTACTTTGCGAGCCAGGCAAAAAAGGACGGGTATGTCCAGATCTCTCACATTTTCGAGGAGACGGCGAATCAGGAAAAAGAGCACGCCAAGAGGCTGTTCAAGTTTCTGGAAGGGGGAGAGGTGCAGATTCGGGCGGCGTTTCCGGCCGGTGTGATCGGACCCACCCTGGCGAACCTGGAGGAAGCGGCGGCCGGTGAGAATTACGAGCACACCGAGATGTATCCTGAGTTCGCCCGCATCGCCCGGGAGGAGGGCTTCACCCAGATCGCGGATGTGTTCGAGCACATCGCCGTGGCCGAGAAGCAGCACGAGAAACGATACCGGGCCCTCGCCGCCAACATCGAGGCCGGGAGGGTCTTCAAGCGGGACGCTCCGGTGGTGTGGCGGTGCAGGAACTGCGGGTATCTTCACGAGGGAACCGAGGCCCCGGACCTGTGTCCGGCTTGTGCACACCCCCAGGCCCACTTCGAGCTCCTGGGGGAAAACTATTAGAGAAGGAGGCCCGACATGGCCGAGAGACTCGAGATCTACAAGTGTGAGGTGTGTGGCAACATCGTGGAGGTGCTCCACGGAGGTGCGGGGGAACTGGTCTGCTGCGGGCAGCCCATGAAGCGATTCGAGGAGAACACCGTGGACGCGGCCAAGGAAAAGCACGTTCCCGCGGTGGAGAAGACCTCGGAGGGGTTCAAGGTCACCGTGGGCGAGGTGGCGCACCCCATGGAAGAGAAGCACTACATCGAGTGGATCGAGCTCGTTGCGGACGGAAAGGCCTACCGGCAGTTTCTGGAGCCCGGGGGCGCACCCGAGGCGGTGTTCAAGATCGATGCCGGCCGGGCGAGCGCCAGGGAGTACTGCAACATCCACGGCCTGTGGAAGAAGTAACGCTTCGACCGTGAACCCGGGCGGGGCCGGCCTTGCGGGGTCCCGCCCACACCCTGCAGCCCTGCTGCGGTTCAGAGGAGAGGAACGATATGGGTGAGTGGAAATGCCAGGAATGCGGGTACACGCTCAGCGCGGAGGCGCCGCCCAAAACCTGCCCCCAGTGCAGGAAGGACTGTGAGTTCGTGGACGTCTCCTGCTACATTCCGGACTGCGGGAACACCGGACAGGACCCAAGGCTCAAGTAGCCGGACCATGAAGAACATCTTCGAGATGCACATGGTGAGCGGACCTCTGCGCCTCGAGGCGGCCTCTCTGGGAGGCGGCACCACCATGGCTCCGGATGTTGGAAAGGCCATCGGAATGAACCTGGTTTGAGAAAGGAGGCACGTCATGGCGACGACACCACAGCATTGCCCCGGATTCGACGACTTCAAGAACCTCAAGTCCTTTACGTGCAAGTGCCCGAGCTGCGGAAAGGAAAAAGAGATCTTCTCGGACGAGTTCGACAAGAAGCACACCTGCAGCCAGTGCAAGCAGGAGATCGACTTCACGAAGTGTGCTCTCGAGGCAGGCAGCTGATCTCCAGGAGCGGCTGTTTCGGCCGGTCCGTCCCGGGAGCCCCGCCCGGCCCGGGGCGAGCCGGCCGGGCGTGATCCCCCCGAGCCCTGCAGGAAGGAGGAGCCATGGCGGGTTTCGAGTATG
>CAYYVD010000336.1:0-5327 GCA_964475045.1 uncultured Desulfobacterales bacterium
GGCCCGGGGCTGGAGGGTCTGTTCGACCGAAGCGAGCTCCCGGTGAGCGGGCGGTCCGTGACCGAAGAGACCGTGCGCGATCAGCTGAGATCCCCTTACAAGAACATGCCCTCCTTTGCGGACCGGCTCGACCACGAGCAGATGCACCTCATCGCCAAGTACCTCAAAAGCCTCTGACGTCCCGGCGCAAATGGAATCCCTTCGGGTCCGGCACGCCGAAGGGCTTCGATCCGCTACGGGCTCTGAAGGGACAAAATCGGGGCTCGACCCCATGGCGACTCTTCAGAAGACGAGCTACCCTTCGAAGAAAGCATTGACGAACCATGCAGGCGGAGGTTAAGAGATGAAGATACGAAACATGGTGATTCTCCTGGTCATTGCCGGCGTCCTGGCTGTTCTGGCCGCCCTCTGGAGCGGAGCGGCAGGCGGTCCGGGCCCGGTCCGTATGGGGGAGGGTGGCATGGCCGCTCAAACCCGGACCCTGGTCATGGTCCTGACCCTGATCGGGGGCATCGGCGCTCTGGTCGCAGCCCTGACCATCAAGGCCCTCAACCGCAAGCTCCTGGGCATCGCCACCCTGGTCTTCGCGGCCCTCATGGTGCCTTCCATCTTTCAGGGAAACGTGCTGTCCATTCTGTCCCTCGTGGTCCTCGCCCTGGCCGGGATCACCCTTCTGGTTCGGCCGTATCAGGAGCCGCAGAGCACCACGCCGCCCCCTCGGTGACCGGAGCGGAAGCACGCCTGAATGCGAAGACAGGGAAAGGATCGCTCATGGCGGATGTGTTTCAGTTTTCCTCGAGCGCCTCGCTGGAGATGCTGACCGGCCGAAAGGCCTACAACCTCGAGGAACTCCTCGAGCTGCTCGGGACATGCCGGTCCTCGTCCATCTTCTACCACACCTTTTCCGCGTTCCTGAAGCTGAAGGAGGCCGACGTCCCCTACAACAGCGACTTCGCCATCTGGGTGGCCGGCAGCCTGAACGAGAAGGCCCTCGCGGAGAAGCTCATGGCCGTGGACCTATCCGACTACGGCACAACGGAGGAGCTTCGATCCCGGCTGATCGAGCTCATCGAGGCCCACGGCTCGGAGCATCCCGCGGCGTTTCGAAAGACGGCCGAGGACCCGTTCCACCTCTACGACATCACGCGGGTCGTGTACCTGACGGACAAGTTCGCCTACGATCTGCCCTCGTTTCGGGAGACCGTAGCGCACATCAGCATGTACTCCTTCTACCTCCACTTCATCGAGTCCCGGCTGCAGGCCCTGGAGGAGAACGACTTCTCCGAGTGGATCGAGCACAGCCTCGGCCTGCCCGACCTGGCCGAGCGCATCCGCCGCATCGACCTCAACATGTACACCATCGAAGGGCTCAGGTCCCGCGTCCTGGCCCTGATCGACGAGCACGCAGGCCGTTGAGCCCGCCGCCGGGTACGGAACGGGGCACCGGAGTCCAAAGACCATGCAGAAGCCTTCAACAGACGCACCGACCCTGGCCGATTATGTGGACGTGGTGGGTGCGGACATCATCGAGGAGCTGACCACCCTCGCGGCCCACGCAGGCTCGCGATCCATCCAGATGGTCAACTCCACGGCCGTGGGAGGCGGCGTGGCCGAGATGCTCCACCGGGTGGTACCGCTCCTTCGAGAGCTGGGCATTCGGGTGGAGTGGAAGGTCATCGAGGGCAACGACCGCTTCTTCGAGGTGACCAAGTCCTTTCACAACGCCCTTCAGGGAAACCCCCTGACCCTGACCGACGAGGACTTTCGGGCCTACCTGGACTGCAACGAGGGGAACGCCCGAAACCTGAACCTGGACAGCGATCTGGTGGTGATCCACGACCCCCAGCCCGCCGCCCTGATCCACTGGAACCGAACGCAGGGGGCCCGCTGGGTCTGGCGGTGCCACATCGACATGTCGCATCCCAACCCTCAGGTCTGGGAGTTTCTTCGTCCCTACGTGGAGCGGTACGATGCGGCCATCTTCTCCTCCGCCCTGTTCTCACCGGAGCTGAGCATCCCCCAGTTCCGGTTTTTTCCCGCCATCGACCCGCTGGACGCAAAAAACCGCCCTCTCGACGATGCTTACGTGGCGGGCGTGTTCGAGAAGTACGCCGTTCCCAGGGACAAGCCCGTGGTCACTCAGATCTCCCGTTACGACCCCTGGAAGGACCCCGTGGGCGTCATTCGCGCGTTCAAGATGGCCCGCAAGTACGTGGACTGCCGGCTTCTGCTGGTGGGGGACAAGGCCGCGGACGACCCCGAGTCGGACAAGATCGTGGCGCAGGTCCGGGCGGAGGCGGGCGATGACCCGGACATCCACATCCTCCTGTTCAGCCCCTCCATCGCCACGGAGATCAACGCGTTTCAGCGTGGATCCGACGTGATCCTGCAGAAGTCGATTCGCGAAGGATTCGCCCTCACTGTGTCCGAGGCGCTCTGGAAGAAGCGGCCCGTCATCGGAGGGGCCGTAGGAGGGATTCCCGCGCAGATCATCGACGGACACACCGGGATCCTCGTCCACTCCGTGGAGGGAGCCGCCCTGGCCATCCGCTCGCTCCTCCACCGGGCCGAGGCGGCTCGAAGGCTGGGGGAGAACGGCTTTCAGCGGGTCAAGGACGAGTTCCTGATCATCAAGAACCTCAAGCGATACATCCTGCTCCTGCTCGCCCTGGACGCACCGCATCAACAGTCGCAGCACCTTCGATGAGGCCCTCGAATGCGTAACCCGGGTCTTCGACTGATCCTGCTCCTTGCGCTGATCTGCCCCTGGCCGCCGGCCCGGGCCGAGGAGCCTCTCTCTCTGGCCACCCTCGAGTGGGCGCCTTACGTGGGAAAGGATCTGCCCGACCGGGGATTCGCCACGGAGATCGTGACCGAGGTGCTCGGGCGGTCCGGCTACGGAGTGGACATCACCTTCATGCCCTGGGTCCGGGTCCTGAGACGGGTGGCCCGGGGCGAGGCCGACGCCCTGTATCCCGCCTGCATGAGCAGCGGGCCCGGCTGTCCGTGTCCTCTCCGCCGGAAGGGGGGCGCCGAGGTGGAGATCTGCCTGCCCGCCGTCCCGCCTCAGCCCGGCTGACCCGGCCCGCCCGCCAGGTCCACGAGGGTCCGGAAGTCCTGCTCGATCCGTCTCGCTGCGTCCGGAAACCGCATGGCCGCCGCCGGGTGGTAGGTGATCAAGTATGTCCGCCCGCCCCGCTCCATGGGCCTCCCGTGGAGGTCCTTCAGCTTCCCCGTCTCCCCGAGCACGGCCCCGGCCGCGACCTTTCCCAGCACCCCCACGGCGACGGGGTCCACCAACTCGACCTGGCGCTCCAGCCACAGCCTGCAGCAGGTCCCGACCTCCTGCTTCCTGGGGTTCCGGTTGCGGGGCGGGCGGCACTTGACCGTGCTGGTGATGAAGATCCCCGACCGGCGAAGGCCGACCCTCTGGAGCAGCCCGTCCAGAAACCGCCCGGATCGGCCGCAGAACGGCCGTCCCTGAAGGTCCTCCTGCTCGCCGGGCGCCTCGCCCACGAGCATCAACGCCGCCCGAACATCTCCTTCGCCGGGGACCGTCCGATGACGGCTCTCATGCAGCGGGCACTGCACACACCGGGCAATCCGCCGGTGAAGGGCCTCCAGGCGGCGCTCTCTGTCCGACGTCACGTTATCCTCCCTCTTCTGATCGCTCGGGAGCCCCGATCCCCTCCCAGCATGTTCAAAACCAGGAGGCTTGAACAGAAAATTCGGCGATCTTGCACCCGCACGGCAAAAGTCGTTGGATACTTACAGCATTTCGTGTATTCTTAGTATTCACGGGTTCGAACCCCGGTCCGAATCCGGGAGGACCCGCGCTCACCATCGTTTCCTGTGAAAAGACCCCGGAGGTTTGCGATTGCCGGGGCTGAAATCGGAGATGGTGAGGTTTTCCCGGAGCGGACGTTCGGCGGGAGGCCTTCGCACACTTCCTGGAGACCGACATGGCCACGGAGCAGGAACGCGTCAAATCCCTCCTCAAGGAAGCGGTCGTGTACAAGAACCAGGGGCTGTTCAACCAGGCCAGGGAGCGGTTCAGCGCCGCCCTCGAGATCATGAACCGGAGCGAGGCCCTCCGCTCGAACACGGCCCTGATTCAAGCGATCCAGGAGAAGCTTCGAGCGGTGGACGCCACCCTGCGGGAGGTGGACGAGGACGCGGAAGCGCCCGAGCTCTCCGAGGACGTCCGGGAGCTGATCAAGCGATCCTTCTCCTTTTCCAAGGACAAGGAGGCGGCGGCCATCGAGGGGGCCATGGCCCTTGCGAAGTTCGGGCAGTTCGACACGGCCCTCGAGGAGTTCAACGCGATTCTCGAGTATGCCACGCTGCCCGTGATGATCGCCAAGAACATCATGCGCTGTCACCTCACCCTGTCCTCACCCCAAGGGGCCGTGGATCAGTTCAAGGACTGGGCCGCGCAGGGCCGGTTCAGCCAGGAGGAGGTCCTGCACCTGAGGGAGTTCCTCGCGGGGATCCTGGAGAGCCGGGGGCTCGACGTGGAGGTCCCCGAGGTCCAGGCGCCGGAAGGGATCGAAGCGGGTGAACCGGTGCCGGAGGAGGACGAGCTGGACATCAGCTCGGTCACCATCGCCTCGAGCGGAGCCCCCCCCGCAGGGCACGCCGAGGAGTTTCCGGTCGAGCTCCAGTCCGGGAGCACCATCAGCATCATCGTCCCCTCCTCCAGCCAGGAGATGGTGCGCACCTTCCGGCACGGGCTGCGCCTGCCGGAGATGCAGTGCTTCTCCCCCATCGGCTTTTTTCCGGCGAGCGGAACCGTCACGGGCAAGACCAAGGTGCTTCAGGGACCCAATCAGGGCCACTTCATGGTGGACATCAAGCTCGACGACTAGGCCGCACCGTGGCCGCCGTTGCGGGCCTTGATCGCGACATGACGGAACGTCCCAAGGGTGACAGGCGGATCCCATGGCCAACTTCAACGCGCAAGAGCGGACCATCGAGTGCAAGATCGTGTTCTACGGACCGGGGCGCGGCGGGAAGACCACCAACCTGGAGTACATCTACAAGGCCGGGCGCAAGTACACCACCGGCGACATGGTGAGCATCGACACCAAGGGGGATCGAACCCTGTTCTTCGATTTCCTCCCCCTGGGCCTCGGCAAGGTCCAGGGCTGCGACGTCAAGATGCAGCTCTTCACGGTCCCCGGCCAGGTGAAGTACGCCGCCACGCGAAAGATGGTCCTCAAGGGCGTGGACGGCCTGGTCTTCGTGGCCGACTCCCTGGAGATCCGCCGGAAAGCCAACCTGTTGTCGCTCAAGGACCTGCAGGACAACCTCAAGGAGGAGGGAAA
>CAYYVD010000337.1:0-5313 GCA_964475045.1 uncultured Desulfobacterales bacterium
CTCGTACACCCCGAGGCCTCGAGACCGACGCCCGAACAAAAGAACGGATCGGGTGTGCTGCAACCCATTCACTTCGGCTCCACGAACGGGCGCACCCGCATGGTGCTGCCCCTGGACCGCCGGCCGGCCTGGGAGCTGGCGCTCCTTGCCAGGGACCGGGTTCGACTGCGCCTGCCCTCGGTTCGACCGGGGTTCGAACGGACGCAGTACGGGCCGGCCGACAACCTGGCCCTGGCAACCCTTCGACCGGAGGAAGGGGGGGGCACGGACATCGACATCCGGCTGCTCAAGGGCATCGACCGGCTCCGGGTGTTCTGGGCCGAGGACGGCGCGTTTCTCGTCACCGACCTGTTCCAGGGGAAACCCGTTCCGGTGCAAGCCGCCGACATCCCGGCATCCGGAGTGACCACGCCGCCCCCGTTCGTAACTGCTGCGGAACCCGGACCCCCTCCGGCGGAAGCAGGGCCGGCGGAAACAACACCGGTGGAAGCACCGAGCTCGAGCGGCGAACCAGACACGGACAGAGCCGACGACGAACCCGCGGCCGGGCGTGAGCACGTCGCCGGGGTCGCGGAGGGGCCCGTCTTTCGGGGCCGGATCTTCCGCGAGAACGGCCCTTCGCCGGGACCCGAGCCCCACGGCCCGGGGACCGAGACCACCGAGCCGGTCGGCGAGCCGGCCGGAGGACCGGCGCAGGAGGGTCCGCCCGAGGACGAGCTCCTCCGGGAGCTGGATCCGGCCGAGGCGCTGCTGTACGGGGAGATCCGGGAGGCGGCCGAAGCCGGGGACCCCAAGCGGGCGGCCGAGCTCTGCGCCCGGTTCCTGGATCGCCATCCCGAATCGCCTCTGGCGGAAACCGTGCTGTTCATGAAGGGAGACGCGGAGCTCGGCCGGATCGAGGACGGCGACAAGAAGCAGTTCTCCCGCATGATGAAGACCTACCAGGAAGCCGTCTCGCGGTTCAGGAGGTCGCCCGAGGTACCCCGGGCCTACCTCAACATGGCCCGGGCGAGCTCCCTGGTAGGAAACGACTTCGCCGCCATCGGGTACCTGAACATTGTGCTCCACGGAGGGGCCGCCCCGGACATCCTCGCCAGGGGCCACCTGGAACGCGGCCGTCTGTACCTGAAGGTCAACCGGCCGGACAAGGCCGTGGACGACTTCAAGGCGATCCTGGAGGACCATCCGGGCTCGCCCCTGGTCCCGGAGGCCCGCATCGAGGTCGCAAGGTACTTCGAGGCCATGGGCCTGCCCGAGAAGGCCGCGGAGACCCTGAAAGCCCTATGTGAAGAGGGCCCGGAAATCGAGCTGGATCACCCGGAGATCCTGTTTCTTCGAGGAAAGAACGCCCTCTACTTGAAGCGCTACGACTCGGCTCGGGACTTCTTCTTTCGGGCCCTGAACGTCGGCGGACAACCCGAGAGCGCCGACCTGATCCTGGCCCGGATCGGCGACACCTACCACCATGCCGACCGGCCCGGAGAAGCCGAGGCCATCTACCAGACCGTCATCCGCGAGTACCCGGACAGCAACGGGGCCTCCATGGCCAAGCTCCGCCTCGCCGGTTACCGGGACGGCTACCAGGGCTTTCGCGACCTTCTGGAGAGCAACGAAGACCGTCCGCTCGGGGACCTGGCCGCGCTCGAGATGGCGCGGAAACACTACGAGGAGAAGCACTACGTCCAGACCCTCGAGGTGCTCCGGGATCTGCTGCACAAACCCTTCCAGAGCGACATCAAGACCGAGGCCGAACGCCTCTACTCTCGAGCCGTGAAGCGTGAAATCCACCGTCTCTACAGGGCGGGGGAGCACCGGTCTCTGGTGGATTTCCACCGGGCGGAGCGGTCCGAGCCGGGCCGGAACATCGACCCGGAAGCCAGGCTTCTGGTAGGTCTCTCCCTGCACGAGCTCGGAGACCACCTCCAGGCCGCCGAGGCCCTGGAGCCCATCAAACCCTACGATCTGGACCAGGTTTCCAAGGGCCGGCGGGCACTGGCCCTGGTCGAGAGCCTGCTCGCGACGGGCGGGGAGGAACGCGCCCTGGAGCACCTGGAGCGCAAGGAGGAGATGGGCCTCCTGCCTGCAGCGGACCGGCAGAAGCTGAACCGCCTTCTGGCCGATCTCTACGTGAAGCGGGGGCGCCCCCAGGAGGCCCATGCCCTGTACCGGGAGCTGGTGGAAGGGAAGCACCTTCTGACGGATCGGGACATCGCGGACATCTATCTGGAGATGGGGCGCATCGAAACCCGGAGCGGCGACCTCGAGCAGGCGAGATCCTCGTTGAACCGCTGCATCGGGCTCGCGGAGCGGCTGCAGTCGGGACAACCTCTGCTCCGGCAGGCCTATGCAGCGCTCGGAAAGGGGTATGTCCGGGAAGGCCGGCTCTCCAACGCTCTGGAGACCTTCGAGCAGGCCCTGAACCATGGATACGGACCGGACATGGCGGGGTACTGGGATCTGCGCTTCCACATGGCCCAGGCCCATCTGGAGAACGGGGACTACGATCGGGCCGAGCCCCTCCTGATCGAAATTTCCGAGCAGGGGGACGGCCCCCTCCAGCAACGGGTCCGCATTCGACTGGGCATGCTCGGCCTCGAAAAGCAGCTGGACCGGCTGACCGGCTGGACCCGATGAGCCCCGCGGAAAGCGGGCGGAGCACGACAGTGAGAAAACCCTTCATGACCGAGCAGCAGAACAGCATCCTCTGGACGGCCGACCGCATGGCCCTTCCCAAGACGCTGTGGGACCGCATCGAGTCCCTGGACGTTCGTGTGGTGATCCAGGAATCCACGGACCGTCTGCTCGAGGCCGTCGACCGAATGCGCCCCATGGTGTGGGTGGGCCAGATCAACGGGGATCGGGAAACGGCCCTGTCTCTGCTCCGCGAGGTGCGAAGTGCTTCTCCCTCCACGGCGGTGATTCTCGCCAGCGCCGGACCGACCATTGAGGAGGCCACCGAGGCGATCCGGTCGGGCGCCGCGGAGTACCTTCCGGCCCAGGTGGATCCGGATCGGCTCTGGGCGGTGCTCGAGGCCGCCCTCAGCGTCCCGGCGGAGCCATCCGCCGCAGGGCCACGGATGTCACGACCTGGGCGGAGAGAGGTCCGAAACCGACCCATCGCCGTCCACCCCGGAATGACCCGGATCGTCGACCTGGCCGCGCGCATCGCCCCCAGCCGATCCACGGTCCTGATCCAGGGCGAAAGCGGGACCGGCAAGGAGGTCATCGCCCGGTTCGTGCACGCGAGCAGCGACCGGAGCGCCGGACCTTTCGTCGCCGTCAACTGCGCAGCCCTTCCGGAAAACCTGCTGGAGAGCGAGCTCTTCGGACACGAAAAAGGGGCCTTCACCGGAGCAGCGGGCCGAAAGAAGGGCAAGTTCGAGCTTGCCGACGGGGGTACGCTGCTGCTGGACGAGATCAGTGAGATGGCCGTGTCCGTGCAGGCCAAGCTTCTGCGGGTGCTCCAGGAAAGAGAGGTCGACCGGGTGGGAGGTCAGACCCCCGTGACCGTGGACGTCCGCGTGATCGCCACCACCAACCGGGATCTGCAGGCGGCGGTTCAGGACGGGGGCTTTCGCCAGGATCTCTTCTATCGGCTCAACGTGGTGCCCCTGCAGCTTCCCCCCTTGCGAAAACGCCCGGACGACGTGGTCGTGCTGGCCCGGCACTTTCTCGAGCAGACCGCCGCTCTCAACGGACTCCGCGGCAAGTCCCTGTCCTCGGAGGCGGAAAGCCGCCTCGGGCGGATGCCCTGGCCCGGAAACGTACGGGAGCTGGAAAACCTCATGGAGAGGGCGGTCCTCCTGGTGGACGGGGACGAGATTCGGCCCGAGGATCTGGATTTCCTGGCGACCCTCGGCGGGAGCCCGCCCGGCGGGCCCCGGGCGGAGGACGACGACGCCGTGGTGCCGCTTCGCGAGATGGAAAGGCGTATGATCTATAGGGCCCTGGACGACCACCAGGGCAACCGCACCCGGGCGTCCAAGGTCCTCGGGATCAGCGTTCGCACCCTCCGGAACAAGCTCAACGAGTACCAGAAGCAGTCCGAAGGCGCGACGGCCGGGGAGGCCGGAACGTGACACTGTCAAAACCTTGACAGGCCATCCTGCGCCCTCCCCTCCCGCCTTGCTGGACATGGTTTCGAACGATCCCCCGAAGTTTCGACCGTCCCCTGAGTTTCGGGGACACCATACTTAATTCACAACATGGGGCGCATGTTCTGCGATGGGGTTTTTTGAATTAAGTATGGTGTCCCCGAAACTCCCCCTGCCGATTTCCCGGACGCGATTCCCGGGCGTCCCCTGGCAGCTTTTTCCAATGTCATCGCAACCAACGGCCGCGGTCCACGGCTTCGCCCCTGGCGTTCTTCCCATAAATCCCGATGATTCACCACACGCGGGTTTTGGTATCGCTTTTGCAAGATGTGGGGTAGCGAGCCACGGAGGTGAACATGGACATTCAGAGCATTCTGCAAAACCGTTTGATGGGACGGACCGTCCGAGCCCTGGAGCAGGCCCTCGACTTCCGGAGCGCCAATCAGTCGGTGATCGCGAGCAACATGGCGAACATGGAGACCCCCGGGTACGTGCCGAAGAAGGCGACCTTCAACCAGGCGCTCCAGCGGGCCGTGGACCGGAACCAGGCCGCACGCCCTCGGGAGGTGCACCTTCGGGCCACCCACGAGAACCACCTCTCAACCGCCTCGGTCGGAGAGCGGGTGTACACCGTCGAGGACCACGAACCCGACACCAGGGGATCCACCCGGTTGATGCTCGACCGCGAGATGGCCAAGATGGCCAAGAACAACCTGCTCTACGAGGCGTCCGTCACCCTGTTGTCCAGGAAGTTTCAGTCCCTCAAAGACGTCATCCAGGCGGGAAAGAGATAGGGTTATGGATCTCATTCGAACCATCGATCTGGCGGCCGGCGGTATGGTGGCGCAGCGGACCCGGCTGAACGTCATCTCCATGAACCTGGCCAACGTGAACACCACGCGCACCGAGGAAGGCGTGCCTTACCGGAGGAAGACCGTCCTGTTTCAATCCACTCCGGCGGCGAAGGGCTTCGACGCGCACCTCCAGGAGGCCCTGGACCGCAAGCTCTACGGCGTCGAGGTCACGGAGGTGGTTCCGGTGGAGGGCGCCTTCAAGCGCATCTTCGACCCGGCCCACCCCGATGCGGACGAGACCGGATATGTCTACCTCCCCAACGTCAACCTGGTCGAGGAAATGGTGCTCATGATGAACGCCAACCGCGCTTACGAGGCCAACGCCGCCGTGGTGAAGGCGGCCAAGGACATGGCCCTCAAGGCGC
>CAYYVD010000338.1:0-5288 GCA_964475045.1 uncultured Desulfobacterales bacterium
ACCAAATTCAGCATGAAAAAGAAGAACGGCCATTTTCAAAGAGCGAAATCCAAGCTCGATGATCTTGAAAAGCCTTTTACGTTCCAACTCCGCCGCCACCTCTTCGAGGGTTGGCTCGGGCTCTTGGGGAGCACTTCCAGAGAGGGCCCGTTTGGCTTCATGCTCGGCCATGCGCTTTTTGATCTCGCGCTGGGCCGCCCTCTTGACGGCCGGATCGGAGAGGAGCACGTCCACATACTCCGCTGGGTCGTCCACCATCTGGGCGAAGATCACCGCTCGGGCTGCGGCCAGGGGGCGCCTGGCCCACCACAGGTGCAGGGTGCTCGGGTGACCGTGCCGGATCGATTTCTCCCTGGCACTGGCTGCGTTAATGGCACCCAGGGGAAGAGCGACTTCGATGAGCTTTTTCCTGGGCTGCGCCATGGTTGATTCCGATTTCTGCACCAAAGGCCCTCCATAGAACAATAAAGTGATCTATAGAACATATTGAAATCACTTCGATCTTTGACTATATGGTGCAAGTCTATGGTGCACCGCTCCAAACCCATCCCGACGATATGAAAATGTCACTCTAAATCAGAGGGATACCACCTTGCCCATCGGCGGATACCCGCCATATAAACCCGCTTCTCTTTTCGCAGTTCGCTTAGTAGACGTTTGATCTGTTCTCGGGAACGGGAAGGGAGAACCTGCTCAAGCTCTGAGATCGGCGCACCTGAGTCCCTGCAACTCCTCAGGTGTTGCACCAGCAATGCCTTATTCTCTTCGTGATCGAGACCGCGACGCCGGGTGTGCTTCCCGCGTTGCCCAAGGGCGGCATAAAAGCGCCTGCTCAGCAAATACCGTGTTCCTCTGCCTCTGCCGATGCGCTCGAGAACGCCCCGATCCACGAGCCTTGGCAGTCTTCCATGAAGTTCTGGAGGCACCTCGGATTCCCGGTGCACCAGGTCAAGCACCAATAGGTCGTGTGTGCTGAAAGAGACTTGTGTCTCATGGATGACCCTTTCGATAAAACGGACAAAGCGCGGGTCCCGGACCTGTCCGTGGAGAGTAAGCGATACCTGATAGGCGTCGGTGTTGCTGAAGTCCGGAAGGCTTTTGCCCTCTTTGATACACGCTTCAAAGATCCGGTTCGCACCCTGACCTGCACGCTCTACAAGGCCGCAGCGTCCCAGGGCATCTGCAATGCGCCTATTCCTTGGCAACTGGCGGTCCAGGATGTTTTCTACCGTGATGCCCTGCGGAAAGCCTCCCGGGCTCACGACCTCGATCCTGCGCGGAAACTGCCGGATGAAAGTGGAGCCCCCGTGGCGATAATCACGGTGTGCCAGGGCGTTCAGGACAGCCTCGCGAACCGCCTCCTCGTTAAAGGTCGGTATGTCCATCATGAAGAGGCCATCCTGATAATGCTGAAGGTCATTCCGAAGATTGATCAGCTCCCAAAGCCGGTCATAGTAAAGCAGAAACCCTTCCCGGAATTCCTCGCGCTGACTGGCTGGACCCGAAGCCTCGGACGAGCGGTACTCAAATACCAGCTCAGCCTGAGCCAGATGCCTGCCTAGCGCGCTGTGTTTGCCAAGTAGGATCAAGGCTGCATAGGCGATGCCGTCATGGGTCACAAGTTCTCCATCTCTGAGAAGCTGTTCATTGCTGCTCTGTAAGATGGAATCCCTCTTGGATTTCCGGTACCAGCGCTTTCGAAAATTCTCGACAGCCAGGGGATCCAGGTCATCCATGCTTGCCCCTGGGCAGATTTCTGCGGAGAAATCAGGACCGGCCTCACTGAAGATCCGCCGGAGATGATCCGGTGTCATGGGAACCAGGCTCTCTCCAGCACGCATCCAGTAGGTCCCGCTCACGCCCACAGGGGTCCCAATAGGTCGAGATGGCGCGGTAAAAACCACAACGCGTCCCTCCGGATGGTCTATTTCATCCACCTCTATCCGAAGACGCAGCTTTTCAATAAGGCCTGCTTTTGTCTTTTCCAGGCGCTGAAATGCGGAAGTCCCCACCACCTTTCTCGGCAGCTTGTCAGTGACTCCCAATACGAGGTTGCCGCCCTGCTCGTTGGCAAGGGCCGCGCAATACTTGACCAGCTTTTCGAAATGGTAACCGTTTCAGGCCTCTTTGAACTCCAAATGCTCGTTCTCTTTCCCGGCAAGCCACTCTTCGAGTTGGTGGTCGGTTACCGTCATCGAGGCGCCTCCGCCCGTGCCAGCAGGTCGGCCAGTTTGTAATTGACGCTGGTGACCCCGAAATCCGGCTCCTTGCGAAACGGCCGGCGAACGTAGTGCACGTGTTGCCTGCCTTCGTCCTGAAACGCCACGATGGCCAGGATGAAATCCTCCGGCTTGTTCAGGGAGTAGAGGATCTCGTTCCGGGTGACGGTCACCGTGTCCGCGTCAGCCATCCGTCCTTTCACCTCGATGAAGCGCAGCCGTCCGGTCAGAGGGTCCCGGCTCTCGATATCGTATCCGAGCCGGTCCAGCTCCCGGTCCACCGGTTCGAACCCGAGAAGGCGCTCCACCTCCATCACCGCGGCACGGGCGCGCGCCGCAGAGGCCTGGGTGTCTCCACCTGGGTGCCCAAGGGGACCGGACGTCCCGGACATTTCAGCGAGGAGTCCAGAAGGCACCACGATCATCCCGCCCAGGATGACCGGAGGACGCGCGGAGATCCGCTGCTCCAGGTCGAGCATTTCCATGCGTTTTTCGAGGCGCGCCTGAAGGGTGTCCGCTCTCCGGCGGGCCTCCCGGGAGTTGAGTCGGGCGTTGGGCTTGCCTGCATGCTCCTGGATCTTCAGCTCCTCGGACCGGTGATCCCAGTAGGTGATCTCCTTGGTGAGGCGGTCCTTGACCGCACCCCGCGCCTTGTTGACCCATTCGAGGCGGCGGCTCCGGACTTCGTCCAGGTGTTCCGGGACCACGCTGGCGATGGCGTACCCCTGCGCGCGCTGTTCGAGATCCCGGGTGATCCAGGAGCACTCGGGCCGTTCGAAAATCGCCCCCACATCCGGCTCGTCAGGGCGGAGCGGCCGGTAGTCCAGGTACGGGGCATAGTGGAGGTTCCTCGCATTCTCCTGGGCATCCATCTCGATATAGAGCATTCGGCGCGATACCACCCGCCTGTCCCCTGAAGGCGTGACAGTGGAGTCCTGGACCTCGTGCTCCAGATAAAAGAGGAGGCGTGGCTCGGTGGCGGGGTCCCGGTCGTCCACCAGAATGGTGCCGCGCCTGAGCAGGTCCCGGTGCCGCTCCAGGGTCAGGTCGAGCACGGAATCGAGCAGCGGGTGACCCGGACACACGAAAGCGGCCGGGGGCTGCCCTTGAAGGGAGATCAGGTCTTTCTCGAAAACGATGCGCTCGTAACGCTGAAGCACCGGCTCTCCCACCCCGATGAGCCGGTCCCGGCTGCGGATGGGGGCGGGCACGTGAGTGATCTGGTAGCGCTTGGGCTCGCGCAGGCGCAGGGTGCCCCCGAGGCGTTTGAAGGATTCCAGAAAGAAGGACTCGATGTAGTGCGGCTGGAGCCTTCTGGCCTCGGCCCGTTCCATGTCCTCCCGAACACGCTGCACACGGGAGGCGTCCATGGTCTCCCGGGCCAGGGCCTTTTCCTCTAGCAGGTCCTGAATGTGGGACCTGTCAAATGCCCCTTCCACGGCCCGGGTGAGCCGGGCCCGGACCTCGGGATGCTCGCCGTAACGAATGGCCTCGATCAGCAGGTCACGGAGGGGCTTCCCCTGAAAGTGTACCTTGCCCAGGACGTCGAAGACCTGCCCGCCCAAGGCCTTCCGCGCCTCGTCCAGCTTCTCCAGGAGCCTTCGGTAGACGTCTCCTTCCCGGGTCTCTTCGGCTACCAGGTTCCAGAGGTGACAGACCTCGGTCTGCCCGATCCGGTGAATGCGGCCGAAGCGCTGCTCCAGGCGGTTGGGGTTCCAGGGCAGGTCATAGTTCACCATGAGGTGCGCGCGCTGCAGGTTGATCCCCTCTCCTGCGGCGTCCGTGGCGACCAGGACCTGGACTTCCGGGTCGTGGCGAAAGGACTCCTCGGTCTTCTTGCGATCCTCGCGCCCCATGGCGCCGTGAATCACCACCACGGTGTCCTGGCGGCCCAGGAGAGTCTGAATCCTGTGCTGCAAGTACGTCAAGGTGTCGCGGTGTTCCGTGAAGATCACGATTTTCTGTCGGGGTGACGGGGCCGGTGCGGGCGGGGGGTCATCGTTCTTGTCCTCTCCGGCCGTTCCATCAGCCATTGCGGCGGACGTGAAGATCTCAGACAGCAGGTTGCCCAGTTCCCGCCACTTGCGGTCCTCGCCGCTCCGGCGCACAGACTGGGCCAGTCCTTCCAGCCGGTTCAGGGTGGAAATCTCGGCCTTGAGTTCCTCGATGGTCTGTGCCGCGGTGGCCTGATCGAGGATACGGGCCTCGGTGGCCTCGACCTCATCCTCCGGCGCTTCCTCCAGGTCCTCCACGTCATCGGGGTCCAGTTGCGGGACGCTGGTCATGATGGCCTGGGCCACGGCCCCTCTCTGGAGGAGTTCAAGCTCCCTGAGGCGGCTTTCGAGCCGTTCCCGCCGGCGGCGTATGGACTGGAAAACGGCCTCGGGAGAGGACGCCAGGCGGCGCTGAAGGATGGTCAGGGCAAACCCCACGGTCCCGGCCCGTTTGTCGTTCTGCAGGGCCTCGGCCCGGTTGAACTCCTCCCGGACGTAGTCCGTGACCTCTTTGTAGAGGCGGGATTCCGCATCGGAGAGCCTGTAGGGCACCACGTGGGCGATCCGCTCCGGAAAGAGAGGGGTCTCGTCGAACTTGAGGAGTCTCTCCTTCACCATGCGGCGCATCAGGTCGTCCACATCGACGGTGTGGACCCCGTCCCGGAACCTTCCCTCGAATCGGTCCCCGTCCAGGAGGGCCATGAAGAGCTGAAAGTCCTCCTCCTTGCCGTTGTGGGGGGTGGCGGTCATGAGCAGGAAATGGCGGGTGAGGGTCGAGAGGAGCTGGCCCAGTCTGTACCGCTTGGTGTACTTGACCTCTCCGCCAAAGAACGTGGCCGAGAGCTTGTGGGCTTCGTCACAGACCACGAGGTCCCAACCGCAATCCCGGGCCTTGAGCTTCTCCTGTACGTCCTCGTTGCGCGACAGCTTGTCCAGCCGGGCGATGACCAGGTTATTTTCCAGGAACCAGTTGCCGGAACGGGCCGCCTCCAGCTTCTCGTTGGTGAGGATGTCGAAGGGCAGACCTCGTTACGCAAGGCGATTTTGCCCCCTGATTTTTGGACATTTTTCTATC
>CAYYVD010000339.1:0-2389 GCA_964475045.1 uncultured Desulfobacterales bacterium
GAATAAGGTGACAAGCAGCTTGTAGATCACCATGGAGAGCACCAGGGTGAACGGCAGGGTGATGAACCAGGAGTAGAGGATGTTCCGGATCACCCGGAGGTCCAGCACCCCCATGCCCCGCATGAACCCCACACCGATCACCGATCCCACCAGGACGTGGGTCGTGGACACCGGCAGACCGAGACGGGAGCAGATGAGAATCGTGGTGGCCGCTCCGAACTCGGCGCTGAATCCCCGGACGGGGGTGATCTCCGTGATCTTCCTTCCGATGGTCTGCATGACCTGCGAGCCGAAGGCCAGAAGACCGCCTCCCACGGCCGCCCCGCCGGCGGCCAGCATCCAGGCCGGGACCTCCACCTGCATGGACACGGTCTTGGTCTTCACCACCGCGAAGATGGCGGCCAGGGGCCCCACCGCGTTGGCCACGTCGTTCGCCCCGTGGGCAAAGGCCACGTAGCAGGCCGTCATGATCTGAAGGTACAGGAAGACACACTCCACCTTTTCGCTCTCGTCCCCGCGGATCCAGCGGCAGCTCTCGCCGCCGAGCCGGGAAAGCAGGACCTTTCCGGCGAAACCGGCCCCAATGGCAAACGGAATCGCGATGAGCAGCGCGGTCCCGAATCCGAGGTCCAGGTGCAGGTTCTTCAGCCCCTTGAAGATCACCGAAAGGATCAGCACGGTGAACACCACCGTGAGCAGCCACGGTGCGTACTTCTGGGTCTGCGCATAGGGGGCGGAGGAGGTCTGGATCTTGCGCCGAATAAAGAGATACACTCCCCCGCCGATCACGCCGCCGGCCACCGGCGAGATGATCCAGCTCAGCACAATGGCGATCACCGTCCCCCAGCTCACGGCCCCGAAGCCCACGGCCATGACGCCGAACCCCACCACCGCCCCCACGATGGAGTGGGTGGTGGAGACGGGCAGGCCGAAGTGGGTGGCGATCTGGACCCAGATCCCGGCTGCGAGCAGCGCCGCGAACATGCCCAGAAGCATCTTCTCCGGGGAGCCCGCCAGCAGAAACGGGTCGATCATCCCCTTTCGAATGGTGTTGGTGACGTGCCCCCCGGCCATGACCGCACCGGCCATGTTGGCGATCATGGACACCACCACCGCCTGGTTCATGGTCAGGGCCCCGGAACCGACCGAGGTCCCCATGGCGTTCGCCAGGTCGTTGGCGCCGATGTTGGCCGCCATGTAAAAGCCCACGAGCGTCGCGAACCCGAGGATGTAGTACTCCATACCTGCCGCAAAGAGCTCCAACATTCAGCCCGTCTTTCTCTCACTCGAAAGGAATGGTCCTTCGCCGCCGCATGCGCGCTCCCGCCTTCAGCGGGTGCACGCATGGACCCTGTACCATTCTTTACCTACAGAAGCAAGAGGGGGATACGTGGCGGAGAGATTCGCCGGGTGGGAAACGCTGCTCCGAAAGACGGGCCTTGCGCTCACAACAGCCTGGCGCAGAGCTCCGCCACCTCGGAGCGCTCGCCCCGGGTCAGGAGGACGTGACCGGAAAGCTCCTCCCGCTTCAACCGATCCACGAGGTAGGTGAGACCGTTGCTGCTGGCGTCCAGGTAGGGATGGTCGATCTGCTCCGGGTCGCCGGTGAGCACCAGCTTGGTGCCTTCCCCGACACGGGTGGCCAGGGCCTTGACCATGTTCGGGGTGAGGTTCTGGGCTTCGTCGCAGAGGATGAACTGGCGGGGGATGCTTCGACCGCGAATGTGGGTGAAGGTCTCCAGCTCCAGGAGGCCCCGGTCCACGAGGTCATCCAGAAGTGCCGAGGGGGTCTTGCTTCCGGAGAACAGGAACTCGAGGTTGTCGTAGATGGGCTGCATCCAGGGCCGAAGCTTTTCCTCCTTGGAGCCTGGAAGGTACCCGATGTCCTCCCCCATGGGGACCACGGGCCGCATGATGAGGAAGCGGCGGTAGACCTGAAGCTCCACCGTGGTCTCCAGGCCGGCGGCCAGGGCCAGCAGGGTCTTGCCCGTGCCCGCGGGGCCCACCAGGGTCACCACCTTCACGTGGTCGTCCAGGAGGAGCTCCAGGGCGAACCGCTGCTCCTTGTTGCGCGCCCGGATCCCCCAAGGCGCCGCCCCATCGTGCTTCAGGGGAAACAGGCGCCCTCCCCGATGCCGGCACAAGGCCGACTGGGAGGGGGCGGCCCGGTTCCTGAGCAGGATGAACTCGTGCGGACAGGGGAGGGGTTCCTCGTCCCACGGAAGCTCCCCGTGGGCGAACAAGGCGTCGATGTCCGCGTTCGCCTCCCGGTGACCGCGGTAGAGGTCGTGAAGGTCCACCCGATCGGAGAGGAAGTCCTGGGCTTCGAGCCCCAGAACATCCGCCTTGATGCGCAGGTTCACGTCCTTGGTGACCAGGGCCACCGGGC
>CAYYVD010000339.1:2399-5232 GCA_964475045.1 uncultured Desulfobacterales bacterium
CGGTCCGCCGCACGCCTCTTTCAGGCCGATGGCCAAGGCCAGGATGCGGTTGTCGTATCGACCGCAATCCAGGTGAACGCCCTCCACCATGTTGGCCCGATGATTGAGCTCCACGCGAAGGGTGCCTCCACCCCGGGTGGGAATTCCGTCCGAGAGTCGTCCCTGGGTGCGAAGGGCGTCCAGGGACCTGGACACCATTCGGGCGTGCCGGCCGACCTCGTCCTGGCGTCGCTTCTGGTTGTCGATCTCCTCGATGACCGCGAGGGGGATCACCAGGTCGTTGTCCTGAAAGGCATGAATGGCGTTCGGGTCGTGAAGCAGGACATTCGTGTCCAGCACGTAGGTCTTCCGTCCTGCCCGGCCGGGGCACCGGCTCACGGCAGGTCCCGTTTTCGCACGGCCGGTCGGTCCTCGCCCAGGACGGAGACGGCCCGAACCAGGAGGTCGGTGTTGGGCATGCGGTCCCGCAGCAGCACGAACCGGCTGAAAAACAGCCAGGAAACGAGCAGGACGCCGGCGCCGAGAAGCAGGATGTGGAGCAAGGCAAGCCTCCTTGGAAAAGGCCCCAGGCTCCCGCCGGGACGGAAGCCCGGGGCGGCTATGGAGGAGGGCCTTCCAGGGGCTCGGCCGTCGGTTCGGCGGAGTGGATCGCGGAAGGCACCGTTCCTTCTGAAGTTGGCGCGGCCCTGTTCAAACGGTGTGAGCACACCGTTCGAAATCCGTCAGGACGTGACGCGCATGCCTCCTCGGGCCCGGAGCCGGGCACACGTCAGGGACGGAGATTAAATCATTTCTTGACAAGGCCTTCGGAATTTGTTATGGACCGATCATGCCTAGAAAAGCACGCATCGATGCGCCCGACGCTCTCCATTTCATCACCATTCGGGGAATCGAAGGACTGAAGACATTCCGCGATGACCTCGACCTGTACGATTTTCGAGATCGACTGGGCGTCATCCTCTCCGACACGGGCACGAGCTGCTTTGCCTGGGCCATGATGCCGGAGCACGCGCACCTGCTGCTGAAGACCGGGGACACCTCCATCGCCACGGTGATGCGCCGGCTGCTCACAGGCTACGCCATCCACTACAATCGGCGCCACGGCCGGCACGGCCCCGTGTTCCCCGGCCGTTACCGGTCCGTCCTCTGCCAGGAGGAGCCCTACCTGATCGAGCTCGTCCGCCACATCCACCTCAATCCTCTCCGCGAACGTCTCGTGGACGACCTCGAGCACCTGAAGACCTACCCCCATGCCGGGCACGGGAGACTGGCGGGGGTACGGGACACCCCCTCCTGGCAGGCCGTGGACCCGGTGCTGTCCCGCCTGGCAGCGACCCCGGTCGAGGCCCGCCGTGCGTACCTCGACCACGTCCGCCGGGGTGCGAACCAGGGACCGCGTCCGGACCTGACCCGGGGCGGTCTGGTCCGCCGCTTCGGGGGGTGGGAACCGGCCGGCGGCAAGCAGGGAGGCGACGAGCGCATCCTGGGAGACCCGGATTTCGTCCGCAAGGTGCTGAAGAGGTCCGGGGAGCGGCTTCACCCCCGGGAGACACTCGCCCGGAACGGAATGAACCTCGACCTCCTGGCCAAGCGTGCCGCAGAGGCCTTCGGCGTCGAGCCTGTCGAGATCCTCCGGCCCGGCAAGTACCCCCGGGTTGTTCAGGCCCGCAGTGTGTTCTGCTACTGGGCGGTGCGGAGGCTGGGGTACACGGCCACGGGCCTGGCCAGGCGGCTGTCCATGACCCAGCCCGCGGTCAGCGTCTCCGTGCGCCGCGGTCAGCGAATTGCGGAGGACCGCGGGTTGAACCCGGTCTGATCGGGGTTTGCGGTTGACCTGTTCCTTGGGGTCTTTTATACTCCGCACCCGAGCGGAACAGACGAAACCCAATGGCTACGAAAAGGAGAACATCGTGAAGAACCGTCCGCTTGGCCCCTGGTCTCTGACCGTCCTGGTGGTCCTGAGCCTCGCCCTGATGAGCGGGTGTGTAACCCCCCAACCCGGACAGAACACGGCGACCGCCCTTTCGGCTCCAGCGGAGCCGGAATCCCAGCCCCCCGTGCGCGGCGAGTCCTCCGATCAGACGCCGCGCCCCCGGATCGCGGATCAACCGGCCGGCCCTACCCGGCTGGAGGCCCTCGGCTCGGTGGCTTCGGAAACCCCGGTCGAGGAGGCCGGAACCGATCCGACCACGGATCCCTCGGAGGACGGCCGGCTCACCAACCAGGAAAGGCTCGACTCGGCCATGGAGTTCTACCAGGCCTCGAGTGACTTCTGGGAGCAGGGCGACCTGGAGAACGCCATGGGCGCGCTGGACAAGGCCTACTCTCTCATTCTGCAGGTGAACGCCGACGCCGATCCCGAGCTCCTTCAACAGAAGGAAGACCTCCGCATCACCATCTCCCGCCGCATTGTCGAGGTCTACTCCTCCCGATTCACCGTGGCCAACGGCCGCCACATGGCCATTCCCCTGGTCATGAACGACGAGGTGGAAAAGGCCCTCAACCTGTTCAAAGGGCCGCACCGGAAGTTCTTTCTGGAGTCCTACCGCCGCTCGGGCCTGTACCGGCCCATGATCCTGGAGGCCCTTCGCGAGGCGGGTCTGCCCGAGGAGCTCTCCTGGCTCCCGCTCATCGAGAGCGGATACAAGGTGCGGGCGCTCTCCCGGGCCAGGGCACTGGGCTTGTGGCAGTTCATCGCCTCCACCGGATACAAGTTCGGGCTCAAGCGGGACCGGTGGATCGACGAGCGCATGGATCCGGAGAAATCCACCCGGGCCGCCATCGCCTACCTCAAGGAGCTCCACCAGATTTTCGGCGAGTGGACCACGGCCCT
>CAYYVD010000340.1:0-5230 GCA_964475045.1 uncultured Desulfobacterales bacterium
TCTCAACCAGCTCCTCGAGATGCCTCTTGTAGTATTCGCGTTCAGAGACATCCTCGATGGAGAGGAGGATCGACCGGGCATCCCCCGACTCCCCGTAAATGCGTCTGGCGTTCAGATGCATAATCTTCCGGCCAATGGACTCGAAGTCGTGCTCCACCTCGAAATCATTGAAGGTGGAGTTCAGAGGGAGGATGTCTTCCAGCAATTCCCTGAGCTTTGGGATGTCCCACTGCCGGTTGCCGAGATGATAGATCAGCAACCCCTCTGTTTCCTCCGGCCTGACCTTGAAGGTCTGGTAAAAGGATTGATTGGCCTTCACAACCTTCAAGTCGCAATCCAGCAGGATCAGAGGTCCGCGAACCGATCCCAAAATATGATCGAAGACATCGACAAAGCTCTGAATATTTCCCTCAGGACCGGTCAAAGGCTTCATTTTGAAATGATTGGCGGAGAGGGTGGGATTCGAACCCACGTGCCCCGCTGCTAACGGGACAAGTCGATTTCGAGTCGACCCCGTTACGACCACTTCGGTACCTCTCCGCGTGATGGCCCGCCTACTTTCTTCGAGACCTGAAAAAGGCCTGTAGCAACCCACGGCACTCTGTTTCCCGCACGCCTGGAACCACCTCGATACGGTGGTTCAATCGTGGATCCCCCCTCAGATCGCAGACCGACCCGGCGCCTCCCCATTTGGGGTCCGGGGCGCCGTAAACAAGGCGCTCGATCCGCGCGTGCAGGGCGGCCCCCATGCACATGATGCAGGGTTCGATGGTGGCGGCCAAGGTGCATCCAGGCAGCCGGTAATTGCGGAGAACCCGGGCCGCCTGCCTCAGGGCGAGGATCTCGGCATGGGCGGTGGGATCCTGGAGCGCTATGGGCCGGTTGTGCGCCCGGGCGATAATCGATCCCGTCTCGTCGGCGACGACGGCGCCCACCGGGACCTCCCCGATGGAAGCGGCTTTTTCGGCCTCTCGAACGGCCTCTGCCATCAGATCATAGACATCGAAGGTCATGATGTCAAAGGCTTTATCACCGAAAAGCCAGGTCGTCAATCATGGAAGAGGCTGTTTTTACTTGGCATCCAAAGAGTATTTGACACACCTTGACTTCCCGGACCGAAGAACTTTTCGAAGCCCCGGCCGATCGCCAGGGATGTCCCCTCATCTCAAAGGGGTTTGACCGCCAAGGGTCATGTGATACCATAATGATTCCTTTTACATGATATCATGGAAGCGCGTGCCGTTCCTGTGGCCTATGCCTACGACAAGCATTTTGAAGAAAACGGCTTTGAGACCGCCTCTTTGGGTTGGCGACGGAAAAGAAAGACCCCTTCGAAGAAGCCTCCGGCATGACCGAGTTCTACGAGACAGCGGATGAAAGGCACGTGGCCCGGGAAAAGGCCAAGGCCCGGCGACTGAGGTCCACGACCTGGTGGGATCGGCAGGTCCAGCCGGGGGTCTGCCATTACTGCGGCCGGAACGTGGGCCGGGCGGCCCTGACCATGGACCACGTGGTACCCTTGATTCGGGGCGGACGTAGCACCAAAGGGAACATCGTTCCGTCCTGCAAGGAGTGCAACAGTCGAAAGAAGTATCTCCTTCCCGTGGAGTGGCAGGCGTATCTCCAGGAGCTCGAACGACGCAAGGCGGAGGACTGATGCCGGAGGCCCCCTGCGCGGCCCGGCTCAGGCCAGGGCCGTCACCCGCACCTTCAGGTCCAGCGGGTCTTCGCCCGCATCCACGGCCCGGTCCGACGCGCGTCCCCCGTTGACCGAGATCTCCAGGGCGCCGCCGCTTCCGATCAACGCCAGGGCGTCCCCCTGGTTCACGTCTCCGTAGCATCCCTGCAGCCCGTCCAGAGTAAGCCTCCCCGCTCGAATGCGAGGCCGGCGGCCTCGAAGAAAGGCATCCAGATCCTCCCGGCGGATGCTGGTGACGAGGTTCCCGAAGCGGTCCACTCGAGCGACCTCGCCGATCAGAGCCCCTTGCTCTTCTCGGGGATGCGCCGGGTCCAGAGAGACGACATCGGTGACCGGATCGCCCATGTCCTCCAGATCCCGGCCCATGGCCAAGTGGGCGGCCACGGGCGCGAACACGTCCCGGCCGTGAAAGGTGCGGCTCACGGTCTCCAGGAAGAATCGGGCGTCGTTGAGGTGAATCACGCGGGGCTCGCCCAGCGCCCGAAGCGCCGGCTGAAGCACACCGTTGTCCGGCCCCACAAAGAGCTGCCCCCCGGCGGTTGCGGCGATGGCACGCCGCTCGGTGCCCACACCCGGGTCCACCACCGCCACGTGGACGGTTCCGGCGGGAAACCAGGGGGTCGCCTGAGCCAGCACCTCGGCCGCCTCCCGAATCCCCCCGGGGGAAATCTCGTGGGTCACGTCCACGATCACGGCCCTGGGGTGCATCGAGAGGACCACCCCTTTCATGGCGGCCACGTAGGGGTCCCTCGTCCCGAAGTCCGTGGTCAGGGAGATGACGCCCGAGCGGGTCACGAGGCCCCTTGCACGAGCCGGGGAACGATCTCCCCGGCCCTGCCGTGGAGCACGTAGTCCATGGAGGCCGAGTGGCCCGTAGGCTCCAGGTTGATCTCCGCCACTCGGGCCCCGGCCGCCTTGGCCTCGAGGGCGAGGGATGCGGCGGGCTGCACCACGGCCGAGGTGCCGATCACCAGCATGACCTGGCAGGCGCGCACCGCCTCCACGGCCCGGCCCAGGAGGTCAGGATCCAGGGACTCACCGAACCAGACCACGTGGGGCCGCAGGAGCCCGTTGCACGCCTCACACTTGGGACGCGCACCCAGGTTCAAACGGCGGTCCAGGTGAATCCGGCGGCAGCGCGTGCAGCGGACCTTCCAGAGGTTGCCGTGGATCTCCAGGAGATTCCGGCTGCCCGCCAGCAGGTGCAGCCCGTCCACGTTCTGGGAGATCAGGGTGAAGTCCGAGACCTGGTCCTCCAGGGCCACCAGGGCCCGGTGGGCGGCGTTGGGAGATACCCGGCCGATGAGATCGCGCCGCCAGTTGTAGAACGCCCAGACGAGCTCCGGGTCCGACGCGAAGGCCTGGGGGGTGGCCAGGTCCGTGGCCCGGTGGTTTTTCCACAGACCGTCCGCGCCTCGAAAGGTGGGCACGCCGCTCTCGGCCGAGATCCCGGCTCCGGTGAGCACCGCCACCCGTTCGGCCCGGGAGAGCTCCGCTCTCAGCTCCTGCAGTGTGGATTCCATGGAAGGAAGGTATCGAGGAACCCGGGGCAAGTCAAGGATCCACCTTGTTGCCTTTGCAAACGCCTTGCCGTATGTTGGGCGCACGAGAAGGAGGTCAACCATGACCGAGAACCCCTACGCGCTCATCCCCGTGGGTGTGATCCACTCCCCCTACCGGGAGCGGCGGGAGGCGCCCTTTCAGGGTCGACACCGGGACGACATCAGTACCCTGGAGGTGTTCGAACCCTACGAGCCCGCACTCGAGGATGTGGAAACCTGCTCCCACCTCATCGTGCTCTACCTTCAGGATCGCGGAGACCGCTCCACGCTTCAGACCCGGACCCCGTGGGGGCCCGAGGTCCACGGGGTCTTTGCCACCCGTTCCCCCAACCGGCCCAATCCCATCGGGGTGTGCACGGTGGCGCTGGTGGAACGGCGCGGCCGTGTCCTCACGGTCCGCTGGCTGGACGCCCTGGACGGCTCCCCGTTGCTGGACATCAAACCCTACTCCGCGGGCGTGGACGCCGTTCCCGAGGCCGTCGTGGGTTGGCACCGGAAGGGGGACTTCAGGGGGGGGTGAGGCGTGCGAAGGGGTCGCCTTCCGCGCACCCCCGGCACAGAGGGCCGTGGCGTTCGGGATAGGCCTCCTTGCACACGGGACAGACGGCAACGGCCCCGGAGGGAGGCTTGCCGAGCCACGCCTCGTGAACCCGGACGGGCTGTAGGACCAGATAGCTTCCCCCGGCCCGCTCGATCTCCCGAAACAGCCGGGGCGTGTCCTGCCGCTCCTTGGGCTTGCGCTTCAGAAACCACCCCTCGATCTGCGGCCAGGCCGCCAGTCGTTCCAGATCGATGTGCACCCTGCATCCTTCGCCGGTGTACTTGTCGTAGAGGGTCAGCGCATACCGGCCGAGATCCATGATCTTCATCCATCGGTTTCCCGTGCTGCAGGGGGTGAGCAGCTGCACGGCGTCGGGAAGGCACTTTGAGGTCTCCACCAGGGCCTCGAAGAGCGTCTCCTGAGGCAGCATGGAACGTGCGCGGGAAACCATGTATCCCCCGATCAACAGACCGGGCGCCGGGTAGCCGTGAAAGGACTCGGCCAGGGCCTTGAACTCCTCGAAGGTGTAGGATCCGATGGTCTCGGGCGGCCGTGCGGGTGCTTGTGACGTGGGTGCGCTCATGGCTCCCCTGATTGGGTGGTCCGGAACAGGGGAACCTTACCTCAGGCGGCTTGTTCTGTCAATTTCAACAGAAGGCGCCGGGATCCCGAGGCCTGCCGGGTTTCACCCCTTGCTCGGCGTGTAGGTCCGGGTCGAATGAGGAGTCGAACAACCGGTCGGCCTCCACCGCCACGCCCTGATGACTGTCCACGGACGGCTGCAGCGCCTTGATCCTCCCCCAGAGCCCCTTCACCCGTCCCAGGCCGAAGGCCTCCTCTCCGGCATCGTCCTCGACACAGATTCTGGACCGGATGCTGTAGCTCTTTTCCGCGCCCGGCATGGGGTCACCTTGGCACGCACCACAACCGCAGGCAAGGTGAGGGTCGCGGTCCACCGGGCCAAGAATTGGTTGATCATGCCCGGTTTTTGTGTTATCCAGTGCCCCAGATTTCTTGGTTTTTTTCTCAAGCTTCGTCCCCGTCGGGAATCCCGAGACAACAGAGAGGAAAGGAGAGTCAAACCATGACCGCACAGCTCATCAAAGGAACGGAGATCCGTGAGGAAATCCTCGAGGAGGTCGAGGAGGAGGTCGCCAAGCTCAAAGCCGAGCACGGAACGGTCCCCGGCCTGGTCACCATCCTGGTGGGTGAGAACCCGGCATCGATCTCGTACGTCACCCTGAAGATCAAGACAGCCGATCGGCTGGGCTTCAAGGAGGTCCAGGACAACCAGCCCGACGACATCTCCGAGGAAGCCCTGCTGGCCCTGATCGACAAGTACAACCAGGACGACAGCATCCACGGAATCCTGGTCCAGCTCCCCCTGCCCAAGCACATCGACGAGAAGAAGATCCTGAACGCCATCGA
>CAYYVD010000341.1:0-5167 GCA_964475045.1 uncultured Desulfobacterales bacterium
GAACGGCGTGGGAAAGACGACCACCATCGGAAAGGCGGCCCATCGCTTCAAACACGAGGGAAAGAGCGTCATGCTCGTGGCCGCGGACACCTTTCGGGCCGCCGCCGTCGAGCAGATCTCCATCTGGGGGGAGCGCACGGGTTGCGAGGTGGTCAAGCAGCGCGAGGGCGCCGATCCGTCGGCGGTCGCCTTCGACGCCGTGTCGGCGGCGGTCCCCCGGGGGGTCGATTGGGTGCTCGTGGACACGGCCGGCCGCCTGCAAACCCGAAGCAACCTCATGGAGGAGCTGCAGAAGATTCGGCGGGTGATCGGTCGAAAGCTGCCCGGAGCCCCCCACGAGATCTGGCTGGTGCTGGACGCCACCACCGGGCAGAACGCCATCAGCCAGGCGCAGATCTTTCACGAGGTCCTGGGCGTCACGGGCATCATCCTCACCAAGCTGGACGGCACGGCCAAGGGCGGGATCGTGGTGGGCATCTGCCACCAGCTCGGGCTTCCCATTCGCTACATCGGCATCGGGGAGCGGGTGGACGACCTCCGCCCCTTTGACCCGGAGGCGTTTGTGGAGGCCATCTTCGGCTGACCGCGGGGCGGACCGTCAGAGGGCCCGCATCCACTCGGGCCGCAGCCCCACCTCACCGCGAAGGGCCCCGTCGATGAGGTCCAGCGCTTCCTGCTTGCCCCGGGGCAGCCGGGCCTTGATCGGCAGGTAGTTGGACGCGTGATTGGAGAAGAAGAGCCCGCGGCTGAGGTCCGTGTGAGCCAGCATCTCCCGAAGCTCCCGAAGGAGCCCCTCCTGGTCGGGCAGCTGGAACTCCCCCCGCCGGTAGGCCTCGTAGAGGGGCGTCCCCGGAATCAGCATCACGCTCAGGGCGCCCACATAGTCCGGGTCCATGGCGCTCAGCAGCTTCCCGGTCGCCCAGGCGTGCTCCAGAGACCGCTCTCTTCCGCCGATCCCCAGGAGCACCGTGACCGAGAGCTTGATCCCCGCCTCCTTGACCTTCTTTCCCATGGCGATCAGGTTGTCCGCGCTCGCGCCCTTGCAGATCTCCTCGAGAAGCCGGTCATCTCCGGTCTCCACGCCGAGGTAGAGGATCCCGAGCCCGTTTTCACGAAGAGCGACCAGGTCCTCCAGGGACTTCATTCGAATGCTCTTGGCATTGGCATAGGCGCCGACCCTCCGCACCCAGGGAAGGTGCTCCCGAATGCGGTCCAGGATCCACATGAGCCGCTTCTGAGGAATGATCAGGGCATCGCCGTCCATGAGGAACACGCGGTCCTGACGCCGCATGGTCTTGGAGGCGAACAGGATGTCGCTCAGGATGGTTTCATCGTCCTTGATGGTGAATCGTTTGTCCTTGTACGTCCCACAGAAGGAGCACTTGTTGTGGGAGCAGCCCAGGGTGACCTGGAGCAGAATGCTGTACGCCTCGCTGGGTGGACGAATGCAGTTTCCTTCGTAGTGCATGCCTTCGCCGGGTGCCGGTTGTGCCATCACGCATCCCACCTTTCTGTGGCTTGGTAAGAAGGATCGTACTCGTACTCGACGACGCCGTATCCTTGCGGGCGGAAAAGCCGGGTACGCGTGCCGCTTCGCTGAGCACGAGTACGAACAGCGAAAAACAAATGTCCAACCCTCGAATGCACCGCGCGTTCCTGTTTTGCGCCGGTGATCGTTCGCATGGGTCGAGAGCGCCCCGCCAAAAGAGGGGGGGGCACCCCGACGGATTTTTGACATATACCATGATCATGCCGGCTCGAAAAGTCAATGCGGACCGCAGCAGGTCCAGCAGGGCGAGATCACCACGGGAGACGAGGGCTTCTACCAGGGGGTGCTGCCGCTCTACGGCCGGGACGGCCGGGTCGGCGCCTTGACGGCCCTGCACGCCGCCTCGGCCGCCGCGGCCGGTACCTGGCAGATGGTCCAGCTGCTCGGGCTCGTGTACCTGGGGTGCATCCTGCTGACCATTCCCGTGGGCCTTGGGTACGCCGCCCGGCTGACCCGCCCCATGACCCGCATCATCCGATCTCTCACCCAGACCGCCCACGGGGTGTCGTCCGCCTCGGATCGCGTGGCCGCCACCAGCTTCCAGCTCTCCGAAGGCGCCGGTGAGCAGGCGGCCTCGCTGGAGGAGTCTTCCTCCTCGCTGGAGCAGATGTCCTCCTCCACTCGAAACAACGCCGACAACGCCCGGGAAGCGGACGATCTCATGCGGAAGTCCAATGAGATCGTGGACCAGGCCGACGGGTTCATGAAAGAGCTGACCTCGGCCATGAAGGAGATCTCCCAGGCCAGCGAGGAGACGTCAAAGATCATCAAAACCATCGACGAGATCGCATTTCAAACCAACCTGCTGGCCTTGAACGCCGCCGTGGAGGCGGCCCGGGCCGGAGAGGCCGGAGCCGGGTTCGCCGTGGTGGCCGACGAGGTCCGCAACCTGGCCCTGCGCGCCGCTGAGGCGGCCAGGAATACCGCGTCCCTCATCCAGGGGACCGTGGACAAGGTGGACGCGGGGTCCAGGATCGTGGACCGCACCGCAGGCGCCTTCTCGGAGCTCGCTGGAAACTCGTCCAAGGGGGCGGAGCTCGTGAGCGGCATCGCCGCATCGTCTTCGGAGCAGGCCCGGGGAATCGAGCAGATCAACCGGGCCGTCTCGGACATGGACGGGGTGGTGCAGAAGAACGCCGGGTTCGCCGGAGAGGCGGCCACGGCCTCCGAGGAGCTCAAGAACCAGGCCGCGAGGATGAACGAGATCGTCGACGATCTGGTGGCCCTGGTGGGGAAGGGCGCCGGTAAGGCCTCCGAGCGGAGCCCGAGCGGGGACGCCCTGGCGGAGGGGACGGATTCCCGGCTTTCTCCAACCGGGGCCTCGATTCAAGGCGCCCGGCGTCTGTCCATGCCCTCGAAAAACCAGGCCGTCCAAGACCCCTGATTCTTTCCTTGAATCCACCCGAGTGATCCTTTATGGTGAATGAGGAGTGCTGCCGAGCCTCCCGGCGCCCGCTGCAACGGCCGCCGGGAGGCTGATTGCGTTCCACCCGCGGTTTTCGGACCCTCCCGGGGGCCGTTCCGTGGAGCCGAACGGAAGGAGCCGGACATGACCGAGGTCAGGGAAGGGGTTCGATTCATTCGAGGCCAGGACGACATGATTCCCGACGCCCATGTCTACCTCCTGGGAGACCTCTCCTGCGGAGACCTCACCCTGGTGGACGCAGGCCTCGTGGGAAAGGGGGCGTACAAGCTCGCCTCCCTCGAACGGATGGGGGCGTCCCTGGAGCATGTCCGCCGGATCATCATGACCCACACCCACCTGGATCACATCGGCTGTCTGCAGGAGATTCGAGCGCATCTGCCCAACGCGGAGCTGTGGGTGCACGAGGAAGAGGCCGTTGCCCTGGAAAGCGGGGACGAACGGACGGTTTACGGCATGGAGATGTTTCGAAGCATGTGCCAGGCCCAATACGGGCTCGAGCCCGGCGCATTCACCTTCACCGTGGACCGCAAGCTGAAGGGGGGAGAAGCCCTCGAGCTCGGAGGAGCGGAGTGGAAGGTCCTCCACGTTCCAGGGCACTCCGCCGGCAGCGTCGCCTTGTACGACCCCGCTCGAAGGATCCTGATCCCGGGCGATGTGGTTTACGCGGACAACGCCATCGGCCGGTTCGACATGCACCGGGCCGACGGGGCCGTCCTGAAGGCGTCCCTTGACCGTCTGGCCGAGCTGGGCGTGCAGGTCCTGCTGCCCGGGCACAACCGGATCGCCACGGACCTTCCAGCCGATGCCGTTCGCAGGACTGCGGATCAGTGGGCCCCTTACCTGGCCTGAGCCCATCCAACGCCCGCTTGCATTTCTCCGTGAGCGGATTATGGTCGAAGAGGAGGCTGCGCCCGTTTCGTTCGACCGACCCCGCCCGCGCATTCGGCACCCGCATGCGAGGTGCATTCAAGGAGGCTTGAACCATGTTGGTGATTGAAGACCTGAAGGTGGAGCTGGGGGAAACAGTGATCCTCCAGCACATCGATCTGGAGATCCACCCGGGAGAGACCCATGTGCTGTTCGGCCCCAACGGCTCGGGAAAGACCTCCCTGCTCATGACGATCATGGGGTACCCCCAGTATCGGGTGGTCGAGGGAAGGATGGAGTTCAAGGGGGAGGACATCACCCGCATGCCCATCCACGAGCGTGCCAGGCTGGGCATCGGCATGAGCTACCAGAGACCGCCCACCATTCACGGGCTCAAGACGCGGCAGCTGGTGAAGCTCTGCGCCTCCGGGGAGGTGGACGAGGGCAACCTGGCCCGGAAGATGAACTTCGAGAGCTTCCTGGACCGGGACGTAAACGCCGGGTTCTCAGGCGGGGAGATCAAGCGCTCCGAGCTGCTCCAGCTCATGGCCCAGAATCCGGACCTGATGCTGTTCGACGAGCCGGAGTCCGGCGTGGACATGGAGAACATCCAGCTCGTGGGCGGAACCATTGCCTCGCTGCTCCAGAAGGACCTCCAGGCCAACGGGGAGAAGACCAAGATGGCCAAGAAGATGGAGCGGACCAAGATGGGGCTCATCATCACCCACACCGGTTACATCCTGGACTACCTGAGCGCGGACAAGGGGCAGGTCCTCTACGACGGCCGGTTGAGCTGTATCAGCAACCCGAGGGAAATCCTGCGCTGCGTGGGCGAGTCGGGATACGAGGAGTGTGTGCGATGCATTACAGAGACCAGCTGAAGGAGAAGGCGGAGCAGGCCCGGGACAAGAAGGCGGCCATCGGCCCGGACGTGGAGTTGCAGGCGTACGATCCCGCCCCCGTTCCCCATGAGTACATGGCCGAGGAGGACCTGTGTGCGCTTCCCATGGCGGATCAGCAGACCCTGCTCATGGCGGGGCTGGATGTGAGCGGCAAGGGGCGCGGCGGGACGTTCTTTCAAAAGGACACGTCCGTGGTCCACTGCAAGACCGCCCAGGAGGGCGTGGAGGTCCTGTCCATCAAGCAGGCCCTCGAGGAGCAGGACTGGCTCGAGGAGTACTACTGGAAGCTGGCCTCGGTGGATGCGGACAAGTACACCGCGGCCGCCGAGCTCGACCTGCACGACGGCTACGTGATCCGCTCGCAGCCGGGGAGCCGCAGCGTGTACCCGATCCAGGCCTGCATGTACCTGGACAAGGAAGGGC
>CAYYVD010000342.1:0-5165 GCA_964475045.1 uncultured Desulfobacterales bacterium
ATGTCGAAGTTGGCGTACACCTTGTTCACGTCCTCGGCGTCCTCCAGGGCCTCCATGAGGCTGAGCATCTGCTGGGCCTGCTTGCCCTGAAGCTCCACGGTGTTCTGGGGCTCCATGCTCACCTCGGCCATGCCGTAGGTGAACCCGGCCTCCTCGACGGCCTGCCGGACCGTTTCGAACTCCGACGGCTCGGTGATCACCTCGAAGGTGGTCTCCTCCTCCTTGACGTCCTCGGCCCCGGCCTCCAGGGCCACCTCCAGGAGCTTCTCCTCGTCCACGCCTTCGCGGTCCAGGACGATCAGGCCCTTCTTCTTGAACATCCAGGCCACGCACCCCGGCTCGCCCAGGCTCCCGCCGTGACGGTCCATGATGTGCTTGAGCTCGGCCACGGCCCGGTTCTTGTTGTCCGTGAGGCACTCCACCAGCACGGCCACCCCGCCGGGGCCGTAGGCCTCGTAGGCGACCTCCTCGTAGCTCACGCCCTCGAGCTCGCCGGTGCCCTTCTTGATGGCCCGCTCGATGTTGTCCTTGGGCATGTTCTCGGCCTTGGCCGAGGCGATGGCCGTCCTGAGGCGCGGGTTGGCGTCCGGGTCGCCGCCCCCCATGCGGGCGGCCACGGTGATCTCCTTGATGAGCCGGGTGAAGATGCGGCCCCGCTTGGCGTCGGCGGCGCCTTTCTTGTGCTTGATGGTGCTCCATTTCGAATGACCGGACATAGGGTGTTCTCCTCCGTTCTAGGCTTCGTCCCCGCGGCGGTTCAGGGCGAGCAGGTAGATCTCCCGGCTTCCCTTTCGAACGGCCTGAGGGCGCAGGGCGCGGACCTTCCGGAAGGCCTGGGCGATCTCCCGGCGCAGGTCCTGGACCTCCTCCCCCTCGAACACCTTGCACAGGAAGTGCCCGCCGGGCCGCAGCACGCCCCGGGCCAGCCCCAGGGCGGCGCGGACGAGCTCGGCCGAGCGGTCGGCGTCGGCTGTCTTCACTCCGGTGGTTTTGGGTGCGAGGTCGCTGATCACGAGATCCCGGGCACCGATCTCCTCCTGAAGGCGCGCCGGGTCGAGTTCCTGCACGTCCTCCTGGACGAACCGGAAGTTGGGGGCGGAGAGCCCCCCGGGCACGGTGAGGTCCACCCCCACCACGTGGCCGCGGGGACCGGCTTTCTTCAGGGCGTACTGGGTCCAGGAGCCCGGGGAGCAGCCCAAGTCGAGCAGGCGCGCGCCTGAGGAGATGAGCCGGTGCTTGCGGTCGATCTCCTCGAGCTTGTACACCGACCTCGCCAGCCACTGCTCTTTTCGGGCCCGGCGCGCGTAATGGTCATCCCACGGGTTGCCTTTGACCATGGCCCTTT
Organism: uncultured Desulfobacterales bacterium; assembly: GCA_964475045.1. Lineage (GTDB taxonomy): Bacteria > Desulfobacterota > DSM-4660 > Desulfatiglandales > HGW-15 > JAIPEI01. The sequence continues at coordinate 1,346 of CAYYVD010000342.1, forward strand.
GCTCCGGATGCCCCGGGAATCACGGGTTTATGGATTATCACATCCCCCGGGGCAATGCAAAGGAATTCAAGGTGTCCCCAGCAACCCCTGCGGGGTTTTCAGGGCGAAAAGGATCTCCAGCCCGTTGGACAAACCCGCGGTCTCCTGGTATAGAGGACCCATGCTGACCCAGATCTACGAGATTCAGACGCCCGAGGAGGCGGAGCGCTGCATCGAGCTCGGGGTGGACCACATCGGCAGCGTGCTCCTCTCGGCCGAGGACTGGCGGGTGCCCCGCATTCGAGAGGTGATCCGGCTCTCCGAGGGGAGCGGCGCACGGAACAGCCTGATCCCTTTGTTTTCGACCCGGGACACCCTCTACCGGGCCCTGGACCACTACCGGCCGGACTTCGTGCACCTCTGCGACAACCTGACCGATCCAGCGGGCGCTCCCCTCGACCCGGATCCCTTTCTGGAGCTCCAGGCCGATCTCAAGGGGCGCTTTCCCGCCATCCGCATCATGCGCTCCATCCCCGTGCCCGCGGAGGAGCTGGGCCGGGACCGGTTTCCGACCCTGGAGCTCGCCGAGCGCTTCGAGCCCGTGACCGACGTCTTCCTCACGGACACCTGGCTGGGCCGGGAGCCCGTGGAGGGCTTCATCGGCATCACCGGGCGGACCGGCGACCGGGGCCTCCTTCGGGCCCTCGTGACCCACAGCCGAATCCCGGTGATCCTGGCCGGCGGGCTCTCGCCCGAGAACGTCCACGAGCTCCTCGTGGAGACCCGGGCGGCCGGGGCGGACAGCTGCACCCGGACCAATGCGGTGGACGCGGAGGGCCGGCCCGTCCGGTTTCAGAAGGACTTTGCCAAGGTGCGGGCGTTCGTCCAGGAGGTGCGACGGGCCGCCCGGCGCGTTTCCTGACCCTCGCGCCCGAGCCCCCCGGGGCGCGCTTCGATGGGAGGTCTTCACCCCATGACTGGCTGGCAACAGTTCGCGCGGGTGCTGCTCCTCGGGGCGTGGCTGGGCTGCGCGGGCTGCGACGGGTCCGGAAGTGAATCGGTCCGCGCGGAGCCCGCCCGCAGCACCGTGAAGCGGGTGGAGCTCGCCGAGGTTCGGGCCGAGCCCGTGCGGAGCCGCGTGGAGGTCCTGGGCGCCCTGGAGGCCCGGTTGCGGGTGGAGGTCTCCACGGAGCTCGGCGGGACGGTGGAGCGGCTCCACTTCGACCGGGGGGACCGGGTGGAGGCCGGCCGGATCCTGGCCGAGATCGGCACCAGCAGCGTGGCCCTGGAGGTGGCCCAGGCCGAGGCGGCAGTGGCCGTGGCCCGAAGCGAGCTCGACAAGGTGGAGACCGGGAGCCGCCCCGAGGAGATCCGCATCGCCCGGGCCGGCCTGGATCAGGCCCTGGCCCGGCTGCGGGAGGCCCAGCGACACCACGACCGGATTCAGGGCCTGTCCGAGCGCCGGGCCGTGTCCGACAGCGAGCTGGACGCGGCCAGCCGGGGCCTGGAGGCGGCGCGGGCCGACGTGGCCTCGTCCCGGGAGCGCCTGGCCCTGGCCCAACAGGGCCCGCGGGAGGAGGACCGCATGACCGCCCGGGCGCGCTTTCAACAGGCCAAGGCCGCCCTGGCCGTGGCCCGGGACCGGCTGCGCAAGTCCCGGGTCCGCGCCCCGGCCGAGGGCATCGCCTCGTTCCGGCGGGTGGAGGAGGGCGAGGTGGTGGCCCCCGGCACCCCCATCACCCGCATCACGGACACGAGCCGCATGAAGGTACGGGCGTCGGTCCCGGAGCGGGACCTGCCCCTGCTGAAGCCCGACGAGACGTACCCCTTCACCGTGGACGCCCTGGGGGACGCCGTCTTCTCCTGCCGGCTGGTCTTCGTCTCCCCCACGGCCGAGGCCCGCACGCGCTCCTTTCCCGTGGAGCTCCTCGTGGAGACCCATGACCCCCGCATGGCCGACGGCATGACCGCGCGGCTCGTCCTGCCCCTCGATCACCCCGGCGCGCGGATCCGCATTCCCTCGGACTGGATCACCGAGAAGGGGGGGCGCATCGGCGTGCTCGTGGCCGAGGGGGACCGGGCCCGGTTTCGGCCGGTGACCCTGGGGGACTACTACGAGCGGCGGGTGGAGGTGCTCGAGGGGCTTCAGGCCGGGGACCGCGTCATCACCACGCCGGCCGGCGTGCAGGACGGGGACCGGGTGCATTTCGAGGAGTGAATTTCGGGGACACCATACGAAATTCGCAATTTCGTATGGTGTCCCCGAAATTCGGTTTGGCGTTGGGTATGGCTGGTTTTTGTCCGGGGCTCACATTTTGGCAAGATAAAATTGACATTGCCTCACAAAACAGGTAGCTTTCTCCCATGAAGCGAGATGCCTACCAGCGGTTGCTCGACTGGAAGGAGTCCAGGAGGAGGAAGCCCCTGATCCTTCGCGGGGCGCGTCAGACCGGGAAGACCTACCTGCTGCAGCAGTTCGGGGCGAAGGAGTTCGACGGGCTGGTGTACATCAATTTCGAGCGCGACCCATCGGCCGGTGACCTCTTTGCAGACCGGCTTCGGCCCGACGAGCTCCTGAAAAATCTGTCCATCTACGCCCGGCACAGGATCCGTCCAGGGCGGGACCTCCTGGTGCTCGACGAGATCCAGGCCTCCGACAGGGCCCTCAACGCCCTGAAGTACTTTCAGGAAGAGGCGCCGGACATGCATGTCGCCGCGGCGGGATCCCTGCTCGGGATCACGCTCTCGGGTCCGGCCTCCTTTCCGGTCGGGAAGGTTCGCTTTCAAGACCTCTACCCCATGACCTTCCTGGAGTTCCTGGAGGCTGCGGGCCACGGGGAGCTGCGGACGCTGATCGAGTCGACCGAGACCCCGGAACCCTATCCAGCGCCGTTCCACCAGGAGCTGTGCAAGCACCTGCGTTACTACTACTTTACCGGAGGCATGCCCGAGGCCGTGGAACGCTTCGTCTCGGAGGGAAGCGTGGAAGGCGTCCGGGAGGTCCATCAAGACATCCTGGAGGCCTATGTGCTGGACTTCGCCAAGTATGCCTCGTCTCCGGACATCCCGAAGCTGAGGCGGATCTGGGACGCCATCCCGAGCCAGCTGGCCAAGGCAAACAAGAAGTTCATGTTCTCGCACCTCAAGAAGAGCGCGAGGATGAGGGACTTCGAGCACGCCATCGAATGGCTGGAAAAGTCCGGCCTGATCCACCGGGTCTTCCGGGTCAAGACGGCCAAGAGGCCCTTGAAGGTCTACGCCGAGGAGAACGTGTTCAAGATGTACACCCTGGACACCGGCCTGATCGGGGCCATGGCGAACATCCCCTCGCAGGCCCTCGTCCAGGGCGAGCGGTTTTTTCGGGAGTACGAAGGGGCCCTTGTGGAAAATTATGTGGCCCAGGAGCTCAAGGCCGTCCAAGGCCTCGATCTGTATTACTGGGAGAGCTCCGGGACCGCGGAGGTGGATTTCGTCTGCGAACACGATCGGTCCGTCTATCCGTTGGAGGCCAAAGCCGGCGTCAACACCCGAAGCAGGAGCTTGTCCTCCTTTGACGCGAGGTACGCCCCGCCCTATCTCGGTCGAACCTCCTTGCTGAACCTGAGACGGGACGGACGCATTCTGAATCTTCCGCTGTATGCGGTGTCTCTCTTTCCGTTCCCGCGGTGCTCCGAAGACGCCGCGAGGTGATCCGTGACGAGCGGTGCCCGCACTCGCTCATGGGCTGTCCATCGATCCCGGGTCGACGAGTACGGGTGCCGCCCCTTCGGGACTGAGTACGCATACGGAGCGCCAGGCGAAGCCTGGTGCGACTTGCTGACTGAAAGGTGTCAGCCATGAT
>CAYYVD010000343.1:0-5150 GCA_964475045.1 uncultured Desulfobacterales bacterium
GGAGTTCCGGGACCAGATGCTGGACACCATGGACCTGGAGCGGGAGCGGGGAATCACCATCAAGAGCCAGACCGTCACCCTCCCCTACACGGCCCGCGACGGCGGGATCTACCGCTTGAACCTCATCGACACCCCGGGTCATGTGGATTTTTCCTATGAGGTCTCCCGGGCCCTGGCGTCCTGCGACGGGGCCCTGGTGCTGGTGGACGCGGCCCAGGGGGTGGAGGCCCAGACCGTGGCGAACGTCTACCTGGCCCTGGACCACGATCTGGAGATCATTCCGGTGATCAACAAGATCGACCTGCCCGCGGCGGACGTGGACCGCGTCCGGGCGCAGATCGAGACCGAGCTGGGCCTGGACGCCGAGGAGGCCGTGCTGTGCTCGGCCAAGGAGGGCGTGGGCATCGAGGAGGTGCTCGAGACCGTGGTTCGAAGAATCCCGCCGCCGGCCGGCCGGATCGACCTCCCGCTCCGGGCCCTGGTGTTCGACGCCCACTACGACCCGTTTCGCGGGGTGATTGTGAGCAGCCGGGTCCTGGACGGCTCTCTGAAGAAAGGAGACACCCTGCGGTTCATGTCCAACAAGGCGCGGTACCGGGTCGAGGAGGTCGGGCACTTCCGGCTGCGGCGGGACCCGCAGGACGCCCTCACGGCCGGGGACGTGGGGTACGTGATCGCGGGGATCAAGGACATCGCCAACGCCCGCATCGGCGACACCATCACCCTGGACGAGGCACCGGCCGAGGCCCCCCTGCCCGGTTTTCGCAAGGTCAAGCCCATGGTGTTCTCCTCCATCTACCCCGTGGCCTCGGACGAGTACGAGGACCTGAAGGAGGCCCTGGAGAAGTACACGCTGAACGACGCGGCCCTCACCTTTCAGAAGGACGCCTCCGCAGCCCTCGGGCAGGGGTTCCGCTGCGGCTTTCTCGGGCTCCTCCACCTGGAGATCGTCCAGGAGCGGCTGGAACGCGAGTTCGATCTGTCTCTGGTGATGACGGCCCCGAGCGTGCAGTATCGCGTCCACCTGCGGTCCGGCGAGACCATTGTGGTGGACAACCCCCAGGACTACCCCGACCCCACGGAGGTCGAGGATGCGGAGGAACCCTTCATTCGAGCCAACGTCCTCGTCCCCGAGCGCCATCTGGGGGCGGTCATGTCGCTCTGTATGGAGCGGCGGGGCGTGCAGCCGCGCACCGCATTTCCTTCTCCCGAGCGGGTGGAGCTCACCGTGGACATGCCCCTGGTGGAGGTCATCTACGACTTCTACGACCGGCTCAAGACCGTCAGCCAGGGATACGGATCCCTGGACTACGAGATGCTGGACTACCGCTCGAGCCGGCTCGTGAAGCTGGACATCCTGGTCAACAGCGAACGGGTGGACGCCCTGTCCGTGATCGTTCACGAGGAGCGGGCCCGGGAGTGGGCCCTGCGGGTGTGCGAGCGCCTGAAGAAGGAGATTCCCCGGCACCAGTTCAAGATTCCCATTCAGGGGGCCGTGGGGGGAAAGATCATCGCCCGGTCCACCATCTCCGCCTTTCGAAAGGACGTCACGGCCAAGTGCTACGGCGGGGACATCACCCGAAAGCGAAAGCTGCTCGAGAAGCAGAAGATGGGAAAGAAACGCATGAAGATGGTGGGCTCGGTCATGATTCCCCAGAGCGCCTTCGTGGCCGCCCTCAAGTCCGAGGAGGACTGAGATCATGCCCGCCGGAGCACAGACCACCCCGAAGCGTCCGATTTGCACCCGGGAACCGGCCGGCCTGTATGTGCACGTGCCCTTCTGCTCCGGCAAGTGCCCGTACTGTGACTTCTACTCCGTGCCCGGCCCCGCTCGATCGGCCGAGTGGGCCGAGGCGGTCCTCCGGGAGGCCCACCTGCTGGCTGCGGATTTCGGACGATTCGACACCCTGTACCTGGGCGGCGGCACCCCGTCCCTCCTGCCGGTCCAGACCCTGAAAGGTCTCCTTCGGCGCCTGCGACGGAGCCTCCCCTTTTTCGCGGACCCCGAGGTCACCCTGGAGGTCAACCCCGAGGACGTCCGCCGCGAGTCCCTCTCCGCCTACCGGGACCTGGGGATCCACCGCATCAGCCTGGGGGTTCAGTCCCTGATCCCTGAAGACCTGGCCTTTCTCGGCCGCAGGCACTCGGCGTCCTGCGCCCTCCGCGCCGTGGAGCAGGTCCTGGAGGCCGGGTTCCGCAGCGTGAGCGTGGACCTGATCTACGGGCTGCCCGGGAACCGTATCGGGGGCTGGAGGGAGACTCTGGAGACCGTGGTGCGATGCGCCCCGCACCACATCTCCTGCTACGAGCTGACCGCGCACCCGCGCACCCCGCTCGGAAGGGATGTGAGCGAAGGCCGTGTGCGCCTTCCGGACGAGCGGGACACGGCCGTCTGCTATCTGGAAACCGCCCGGATCCTCGAGGCGGGGGGCTACGCCCACTACGAGGTCTCCAACTTCGCGCAACCCGGACACGCCTGCCGGCACAACCGCAAGTACTGGCGGCGGGCCCCCTACCTGGGCCTCGGTCCCGGAGCCCACTCTTTTCTCGGTGCCGCGCGCTGGTGGAACCCGCCCTGCCTCGCGACCTGGCTCGAGCGGCTCGGGCGGGACCTCCCCCCAGCCGAGGGGAGGGAGGACCTCACTCCCGAGCAGGACCTCCTGGAGCGTCTCTGGCTGGGTTTTCGAACCTCGGAGGGCCTGGCGTGGGACGCGGTGGCGGACCTTCTCGGCGCGGATCGGATCGCCGGGCAGCTGGAGCGCTCGGGCCTCGTCACCCGGGACACGGGCCGAATGATTCCAACCACCCGGGGGTACCTGGTCTCGGACAGCCTGCCCCTGCTCTTCGCGGCCTGAGCCGCCTTCCACCCAAGCCAGTGCCCATCCATCAACGGATGTCGGGCACTGCAGCGTTTCCAATTCAGAAAGGAGGATTTTTTGTCAAGATCAAGGAGATCAAGAGGGGCCGCGGAGGCGTACTCTCGTACGCCGCACAAGGGACCTCGCTGATCGACGATGAGATTGGCAAAAAGGACCCTTTCTGGATGGAAACGAGCCAAGGAGCATCCCATGCGAGCTTCCATTCGAATCCTGCTGGTCCTGACGGTCCTGGCGGTCCTGGCGGGGGAGACCCGGCCGGTCCCCGCCCGCGCCGGGCTCGGCGATTTCCTGAAGGGGCTGGGGAAAAGCCTCAGCACCGCCCCCCTGTCCGAGGACAAGATCGCTCAGGGTCTCAAGGAGGCCCTCGAGGTGGGCGTCCGGAACGCGGTGTCCAGCGTGTCCCGAACCGGCGGGTATCTGGACAACCCGGACATCCGCATCCCCCTCCCCGGGACCTTGCGCAAGGCGGAGCCGGTGATCCGGGGAGCCGGCTTCGGAGACCGGCTGGACGCCTTCGAGACCAGCATGAACCGGGCGGCCGAGAAGGCCGCGCCCCATGCCAAGAGCCTGTTCTGGGAAGCGATCCGGGGCATGACCATTCAGGACGCACGGACCATCCTCGACGGTCCGGACGACGCGGCGACCAACTACCTTCGGGACAAGACCTCCGACCGGCTCAGGGACCTCTTCGAACCCCAGGTCCACGAGGCCATGTCCCGGGTCGATGTGACCCGGAAGTACCAGAACCTCACCGCCGGGATCGCCTCCCTTCCCCTGGGGGGCCGGCTGGGCGCGCCCGACCTGGACGGCTACGTCACGGGCCAGGCCCTGGACGGTCTGTTCCTCATGCTGGCCCGGGAGGAGCGGAAGATCCGCACGGATCCGGCCGCCCGGGTCACGGACCTGCTCCAGGATGTCTTCGGGCAGGCGAGTTCAGGCCGCTGACCTGAATTTTCATTGATCCACGGGGCGCTTCCGGCTATACATGGACCGCCGATCGACTGATCATTCTGAAAGGAGGGGTTGACATGGACATTCGAACCATAGGCGTTGTCGGCGCCGGACAGATGGGGGCCGGTATCGCGCAGGTGGCCGCAGCCGCGGGGTACGCGGTCATCGTGAACGATATCAAGGAGGCCTTCCTGGAACGGGGGTTTTCCGCCATCGAGAAGAGCCTGGCCCGCATCGTGAAAAAGGGCAAGCTCACCGAGGACGACCAGAAGGCCATTCTGGGTCGCATCGAAGGCACCACCGACATCGAGGACATGGCCAAGGCGGACTTTGTGGTCGAGGCCGCCACCGAGAACGAATCCCTGAAGCTGGAGATCTTCCGGACCCTGGACCGAAGCTGTCCGGCCGGGGTCCTTCTCGCCACGAACACGTCCTCCATCTCCATCACCAAGATCGCCGCGGCCACGGAGCGGCCGGACAAGGTCATCGGAATGCACTTCATGAACCCGGTTCCGGTGATGAAGCTCGTGGAGGTCATTCCCGGGCTGGCCACCTCCGAGGCAACCCTGAAGGTGACCAACGATCTGGCGGAAAAGCTCGGCAAGACGCCGGTGCCGGCCAACGACTACCCCGGGTTCGTGGCCAACCGCATCCTCATGCCCATGATCAACGAGGCGGTCTATGCCCTGTTCGAGGGGGTGGGCAGGGCGGAGGACATCGACCAGATCATGAAGCTCGGCACCAATCAGCCCATGGGCCCCCTGGCCCTGGCCGACCTGATCGGCCTGGACACCTGCCTGGCCATCATGCATGTCCTCCACGAAGGCCTCGGGGACAGCAAGTACCGGCCCTGCCCCTTGCTGGTCAAGCACGTGGAGGCCGGATGGCTCGGCCGCAAGTCCGGGAAGGGGTTCCACGACTACTCGGAATGATGAAGGAGTCGTAAAAAGCCGGAAGCTCCGGCCGGAAGGGGTGCTCGATTCACGAAGAATCGCAGGGGCTTCCAGCCCCTCAGCGCCCGGACCGTTTGGAGATAGTGTTTGCCTGGTCTCCGGAACTGTGGTAGCCTTTCAGGAGATTTGGATGTCGATTCGTCCCGGGCGGGCAGCCCAGCCTCGCCGGTGGGGACACGAAGCACGACAATCGGAAGCACTCAAGATCGTGGGAGAGCATCATGGCCAAAATCCTGATCGTCGACGACGAGGAGCACATCCGGTTCCTGTACTCGGAAGAGCTCACCGAGGCCGGCTACGAGGTCATTACCGCGGACAGCGGATACAGGCTGATGGAGAAGATCGAGGAGGAAAAACCGGACCTGAT
>CAYYVD010000344.1:0-1381 GCA_964475045.1 uncultured Desulfobacterales bacterium
GTGTTCTTTCGTAAGGCCATGGTGACCCCGAAATTCCCGCAAGGCCTTCCTATCCCGGAAAAAGCTTCTTGAGGGGATGGAACGCGGAGGGGGCAGGGGGGGAGTTTCCAGGGACACCATTCCCAAATGCAATCACTGGGTCCATTGTGGTCATGGTGTTCTTTCAATCAGGACATGGTGTCCCGAAACACCCCCTGACCAGGCCGTAAGCGGGGAAGCGGAAGGAATCCCCGGTCACCGGAGCCAACGACAAGGCCGGCGTCCCCCTCGTTGGTGTCTCTATCGCGCTCCCACGCACATGCCCCAGGCCGTGTTCTGGCTGCTTGCGGAGCTTTCCTTAACCGCCCAGGTAGGCCTTCTTTACCTCCGGGTCGCTCAGGAGGTCCTTGGAGGCGCCCTGAAGGACCAGCTCGCCGTTTTCCAGGACATAGCCCCGGCTGGCGAACTGGAGGGCCAGCCGGGCGTTCTGCTCCACCAGGAGAATGGTGGTGCCCTCGTCGTTGATCCCCTTGAGCGCGTCGAACACGCTCAGCATGAGGAGCGGTGCCAGCCCCATGGAGGGCTCGTCCAGGATCATGAACTGCCGGCCGCTCATGAAGGCCCGCCCGATGGCCAGCATCTGCTGCTCGCCGCCGCTCAGGGTGCCGGCCTTCTGGCTGGATCGCTCCCGAAGCCGCTCGAAGATGGAGAACACCTGCTCGATGTCCCGCTCGATCCGTTCGTTGTCCCGGCGCGCAAAGGTGGCGAGCTGGAGGTTCTCCAGCACCGTCAGGTTGCCGAACAGCCGTCTTCCCTCGGGGACGTGGCTGAGCCCGAGCTGGCTCACCACGCGGTCGGCCGAGTACTTCAGCAGGTCCTCCCCTCGAAAGGTCATCCGGGTTCCCTTCTCCACCGGAATGAGCCGTGAGATCGCCCGGAGCGTGGTGCTCTTGCCCGCGCCGTTCGCCCCGATGATGGTCACGATCTCGCCATCGTCGATGTCGAAGTCGATGCCGTGCAGGGCCTTGATCCGGCCGTAGGACACGTGAAGGTTTTCCACCGAGAGCAGCATTATTCCACGGTCTCCTTTCCCAGATAGGCCTCGATGACCTTGGGGTTGTTCTGGATCTCCTCGGGCGTGCCCTCGGCGATGACCTCCCCGAAGACCAGGGTCTGAATCCTCTCGCAGAGCTCCATGACCAGCTTGAGCCGGTGCTCGATGAGGAAGATGGCCAGCCCGATCTCGTCCCGCACCTGGCGGATGATGCCCATCATCTGCTTGAGCTCCTCGGGGTTCATGCCGGCCGTGGGCTCGTCCAGAAACAGGACCTTGGGCTCGGTGGCCAGAGCCCGGGCCATCTCCACCCGTCGCTGGGCCCCGTAGGGCAGGTTGAGGACGTTC
>CAYYVD010000344.1:1391-5147 GCA_964475045.1 uncultured Desulfobacterales bacterium
CCGCGTACGAAAACCAGCGGCAGAAAGATGACCAGCGTCGTCAGCGTACTGGCGGCAGGTTGAGGACGTTCTGGTCCGCCACCTGGTCCACCCGCATCATGCGGAGGAGGTCCCTGGCCCTCTGCTCGATCTCCTCCTCCTCCCGGTGCCTGGCCCCGGTGCCGAAGAAGGCTCCCAGCAGGCCGTATTGGATCTTGGAGTAGCGGGCCATCTTTACGTGCTCCAGCACGGTCATGTGCCGCCAGAGCTGCAGGTTCTGAAACGTCCTCCCCAAGCCCCGGGCCGCGATCTCGTGCGGAAACAGGCCGAGCAGGCTCCGGCCGTCCAGGCGGATCTGCCCCTCGGTGGGTCGGTGGATTCCCGTCATGAGATTGAAGATGGTCGTCTTTCCTGCGCCGTTGGGCCCGATGAGCCCACGGACCTCGCCGGGCTCGATGGACAGGTTGTAGTTGTGAACGGCGCGCAGCCCACCGAAGAAGTGGGTCATCTCCTTGACCTCGAGCAGCGGCATGCTACACCTCTCGTTGGGGGTTCTGTCTGGGGCTCAGGATCTTTCGCACGTTGAACTCCCGAAAAGCGATCAGTCCCGTGGGCCGGAAGATCATCACCAGGATGAGGAGGAGCGGGATGATGATCCACTTGAAAATCTCCAGGGGCCGCAGGGCTTCGCTGAGCACGCTGAGGGTCACCGCTCCCACCACGGATCCGACGATGGAGTTCAGGCCGCCGAAGTAGACCATGGCCAGCACCTCGGCCAGCTTCTGGATGCCGAAGGTGGCCGGGTTGACGTAGCGGAGCACGTGGGCGAAGAGCCCTCCGGCCACGCCCGCCCAGAAGGCGGCGAACATGAAGTTGATCATCTTGGTCCGGCGGGTGTTCACGGTCATGGCCTCGGCCGCCTCCTCGTCGTCGCGCACGGCGTTGACCGCCTTGCCGCCCAGGGTGGACTGCACGAAGTTGTTGATCATCCAAAGGGCCACCACCGCCCAGATGAAGACCGTGGGCAGGGTGGCCCAGTCGGGCTGGCTCCCGAGGCCCCGGGGGCCGCCCACGATCTCCAGGTTCTCGATCAGGCTCTTGACGATGAACAGGAAGGCCAGGGAGATGATGGCCAGGTAGTCGCCCCGGGTTCGAAACGACGGAATGGCGATGACCAGGGCCCCCACGGAGGCGACCAGCCCCCCCGCGATCAGGCCCACCGGGAAGAGGAACGGCCCGAGCCAGGCCGGGAGGAGAGGAGCGCCGAAGATCTTGTCGTCCACGAAGAAGACCAGGCTGAACACCGACGCCCCGTAGGCGCCCAGGGCCATGAACCCCGGGTGGGAGCAGGAGAACTCTCCCTGGTAGCCGTTGATGAGGTTCAGGCTCATGGTGACGATCACGGCGATGAGGGTGAGCTTGAGGGTGAGGACCCGGTAGGCGCTGATGCCGGACCAGATGTGGAGCACCAGGAACAGGAGCCCCAGGTGCACGAGCACGGTGACCAGGAAGGGCATCCGCATGAGGGCCCCCGCCGCGCGGTTGGCGGCCGTTCTCGCCAGCCTCAGCACCACGGCGATGGGGAGCACGAAGGTGAGGAACACGTAGATCGCAGCCGAAGGAATCAGCAGGGGCTTGCTGAGGGCGATCACGGATCCGAACAGCATGGGGACCTTGGGAAGGCCCAGGAGTTGGGCCAGCGGTGTTCCCCAGATCCGTTCCAGAATCACGGCCAGCAGGATCCCCAGGAGCCAGGCCAGTGCGGGCGCCCCGAAGAAGATTCTGCCGAGCCTGGCAAGCACGCCTGTGGTTCCTGCATCGGGCACGGCGGCGGTTGGTTGTGCCATCAGTTTTCCTCGTCCTTGTCGGTGTCGACTCGCGGCATCCCCTGGGGGGCCGCGGATTCAGCCCCGCTCGTAAGGCGCTAGAGACGGAGCTTCGCACTGTAGGGTTCGCCGAAGAACCCGTGGGGTCTGAACACGAGAATGAGCAGGATGATCGAGTACGCGATCAGGTCCCTCAGCGTCGAAGGGAAGACCATCGCCACGAAGATCTCGATGAACCCCATGAGAAAGCCGGCGAGCGTCGCGCCCATGATGGATCCTCGCCCTCCCAGAATCGCGGCCACGAAGGCCTTCCACCCGAACACGATGCCCATGTAAGGGTCCAGGACCGGGTAGGCCACGCCGAAGAGGATGCCCGCCACGGCTGCGAGGGCCGATCCGATGGCAAAGGTCATGCCGGCGATCTTGTTGATGGAGACCCCCATGAGGGGGACCACCACGTAGTCGAAGGCCATGGCCCGCATGGCCATGCCCCACCGGGTGCGCTTGATGAACTGGTGGAGCGCGATCATGAGCCCCACGGACACCACCACGATCATGATCTTCTTGTTGGTGACGAAGACCCCTCCGAGGTTGTAGGTGTGTCCCTCGATCAGGTAGGGGAAGCGGACCCGTTGGGCGCCCATGATGGCCAGGTTGCTGGTCTCCAGGATGATCCCGATCATCAGGCCGGTGATCGCCGCCGACGCGCGCGGCGCCCCGCGGAGCGGACGATACCCCACCCGCTCCACGAGCATGCCGAGAAAGGAGGTCAGAAACATGGAGATGAGGATGGTCAGCACCAGGATCACCCAGCCCGGCACCGAGATCGCCCCCCAGGAGGCCAGGGCCACGAGGCCCGTGGCCACGCCGAACCCGATGTAGGCCCCGGCCATGAAGATGTCTCCGTGGGCGAAGTTGAACAGCATCAGGATGCTGTACACCATGGAGTAACCGAGGGCGATCAGGGCGTAGAAGCTGCCCCATTGGAGGGCGTTGACCAGGTTTTGCAGAAAGAATAGCATCCGCCGACTCCTTGTGCGTTCAAGAAGACGGACCGGGGAGAGTCCCCGGCCCGCCTTGACCGTTCGGCAAGCCCCGGCTGGTGCGGGTCAGGTATGGAGAGAGGCGTCCGCTAGGGGCACACGGACTTGTAGAACTCGTACTCCCCCTGGTCGCTGATGCGCACGATCACGGCGCACTTGATGGGATCGCCCTCCTCGGTGAAGGTCATCTGGCCGGTGATGCCGTCGAACTCCTCGATCCGGGCCATGGCGTCCCGGACGCACTGCCGGTCCTTCTCGATGTCCCCGGTCAGGGTGCCGCAGGCTTCGACGGCCCGCTGAACGATGCGGAGGGCGTCCCAGGTGAGGGCGGCCACGTCGTCGGGGGTGTACCCGTGCTCTTTCTCGTAGCGCTCGATGAAGGCCTTGGTCGCACCCTTGGCCCCGGCCGCCGCGTAGTGGGTACTGAAGAACAGCCCGTAGCAGGCGGGTCCGCAGAGTTCGACGGTCTCAGCGGAGCCCCAGCTGTCGCTGCCCACGATGGGCTTGTTCCAACCCAGCTCGTGGGCCTGCTGCACGATGAGGGCCACCTCGTTGTAGTACTGGGGGGTGAACAGGACCTCGGCGCCGGACTGGAGGATCTTGGTCAGCTGGGAGCTGAAGTCGGCGTCCTTGGTGGTGAAGCTCTCGTAGGCCACCACGGAGCCCTCGCCGTGGATCTTTTCCCAGGCCTCCTTGAAGAACTCGGCCAGGCCCTTGGGATAGTCGCTGGCCACGTCGTAGAGCACGGCCGCCTTGGTGAAGCCGAACTCCTCGGTGATGAAGTTGGCCACCACGGGGCCCTGGAACGGGTCGAGGAAGCAGCCGCGGAACACGAAGGGCCGGTCCTTGGTGGTGTCCGGGTTCGTGGACCAGGGGCTGATCATGGGGGTCTTGTAGTTGTCCGCCAC
>CAYYVD010000345.1:0-5134 GCA_964475045.1 uncultured Desulfobacterales bacterium
GGCGCTGAGTGAGATGGGCATACCGAGGTCGCTTCGGAGGTCGATGATCCAGTCCATAAGACCGTCGAAGGTGTGCTGGGGGAGGTCGATTTTGCGGGCAAGGTCTGCGATGCGGTGGGTGATGGCCCGGCGGTTGAACTGGAGCACGTAGGGCATGACGGCGGCGAAGATGAGCAGGTTGGCTAGGGTAAACCTTGAACCAGGCGGTTTTCGAGGTTTGCAGGGTAACACTTGAATCCCGCGCATTTCAGTGCTACAGTTACCAATCATTCCGTTTGCGATTTTTAGGGCTCAGGATAAATTTGATATCCCATGAACTGCCCTGAATTAGTCAATGAATCCGCCAATTCACCTAAGGAAAATAGCCTGAAACAGAATTTTGTCGTGATAGAATCAAAATGAACATGCGAGAACATATGACTATCGGGCTGTACAAGAATGTGTGAAAAATTTACCGCCAAACTGTCAGCCTGGATGAGATAGAAGTAACCAAACCATGAGGCTAAAATATAACAAAGATAGATGAGGTTTGAAAATGAAGACCAAAGAAGCTGCCATAAGAAGCATTCAAGAACTCCCAGAAACTGATTGAAAAATGGCGGTGTCAAAACTCAATACATGGTTTTCCAGTCTGAGTCTGAGGTACAAGCTGACCTTCAGCATTGTCCTTTTCGGGGCGTTTGTGACAGGACTCTTGTCGTTTCTTTTGTTTACGACCACCAGGGCGCAGATGCGCAGCGATTTCCGGCAGCGGCTTCAGGACATTGTCGGCGTCGGCGCACTGAGCATCGATGGGGATCTCCACGAATCCCTCCTTCACTCGGAGCAGGAGGGCAATCCGGATTACCTCGCCATCAAGCGCATTTTGAAGAAGATCAAGGCTCGCGCAGAAGACCTCCACTTCGTCTATACCATGCGGACCGGCCCTGGTGGGCAGATCATGTTCGTCGTGGACGAATCGGACGACCCGGAAGAGATCGCCCATCTTGGTGAGATTTATGCGGATGCGAGTTCTTTTCTGGTCCGGCACATTTCGGGCCTGGAAAGTGCCATGGTGGAGCAGGATTTCTACACGGACCATTGGGGCACATGGTTGACGGGCTACGCTCCGATCCTCAACCGGGAGGGGCAGCGCGTGGGTGTGCTGGGCGTGGACATCAAGGCCTCTCGCATCCTGAACCATGAAAAAAACCTGCTGATCCTCTTTCTGTCGATTTTTCTGGCCAGCATTGCACTCTCCTCCCTCCTGGGCGTCTTCCTCGGAAAGCGTTTGTCCGCACCGATCCTGGTCCTCAAGGAGGGGGCCGAGCGGATCGGGCGGGGGGATTTCACGAATCGAATTGAGGTGCGCTCGCAGGATGAGCTGGGGGTTCTGGCCGCGACGTTCAATGGGATGACCTGCCGACTCGAGGAGCTGGTCGGCGCCCTGCAGAGTGAGGTGGCAAGCCGTGAGGCGGCTGAAAAGAAGTACCGCTCCATCTTTGACAATGCCATGGAAGGAATCTTCCAGTCGACACGGGAAGGCCGTCTGATCACGGCCAACCCGGCGTTCGCCCAGCTGCTGGGGTATGAATCCCCGGAAGAGGTGGTGGAATCCGTCACGGACATCTCCCGTCAGCTTTACGCGAATCCCGAGCAGCGCCGGGCACTCCTCTCCCTCCTGGAATCGGAGGGTCAAGTGTCCGATTTCAAGATCACGATCCACAGGAAGGACGGGAGCGAGATCTGGACCGAGCTGACCGCCCGTATTATCCGCGATGAAAAGTCCGAGCCCATGATCGAGGGCCTGCTCAAGGACATCAGCGAGCAGCTCGCCAGGGAGGCTGCGGAAAAGGAGCAGCAGATCGCCGAGGCGGCCTCCCGCGCGAAAAGCGAGTTTCTGGCTAACATGAGCCACGAGATCCGCACCCCCATGAATGCGGTGATGGGACTGGCGTACTTGGCCCTGAAGACGGAGCTGACAACCAAGCAGGCTGATTACCTGAAAAAGATCCTGCATGCCGCGCAGTCCCTGCTGCGGATCATCAATGACATCCTGGATTTTTCGAAGATCGAGGCGGGGAAGCTGACCCTGGAGACGTCCTCCTTTGACATCGAAGACGTGATGGGCAGGCTGGCGGATATCCTGAGCTTCCAGGCGGATGAGAAAGGCCTGGAGATGCTTTTTCAGCTCGACAGCGAGGTCCCCAATGCACTCAGAGGTGACCCGTTGCGCCTGGAGCAGGTCCTGATCAACCTGGCCAATAACGCGGTCAAGTTCACCGATAAAGGGAATGTTCTCATCTCCGTCCACAAGGAGCCTCCGAATGCCACGGACAGCCGTGACCAGGTGCGGCTGAGGTTTTCCGTCAAGGACACGGGCATCGGCCTGACGAAAGATCAGACGGAAAAGCTGTTTCAGTCCTTTGCTCAAGCGGATGAATCGATTACGCGCAAGTACGGCGGGACCGGTCTGGGACTTGCCATCTGCAAGCGCCTGGCGGAGATGATGAGCGGCCGCATCTGGGTGGAAAGCACCCCAGGGGAGGGAAGCACATTTTCGTTTACGGCCATGTTTGACCGGCAAAGCGAGCCCAAGAGCCGCACCATGACCTACCCGCCGTATCTGAAAGGGATGAAGGTGCTGGTCGTCGACGACAATGCCACCGCCCGAGCCATCATCAGTGAAATGCTGGAGAGCTTTTCGTTCCGTGCCTTTCAGGCCCCTTCCGGGCCCGAGGCCCTTCAGGAGCTGGAAAAGGCCCAGGAAGAGGGCGATCCCTTCAAGCTCGTGATCATGGACTGGAAAATGCCGGGCATGGATGGGATCGAGGCCTCCGAGCGGATTCGCAATCACAAGGGGCTTTCCCAAATGCCCTCGATTATGATGCTCACGGCGTACAGCCGGGAAGAGGTTCGTCAAAAGGCCGAAGCCGTGGGGGTTCAAAACTTCCTGATCAAACCGGTCAACCCATCGCTTCTCTTTGATGCCATCATCTCTGCATTTGATACGTCCGGTGAGCTTCAGCCCCGTCGCTCCATTCAACAGGAGCGTGAAATCCAAGGCCTGGACGCGATTCGCGGAAGCCGGATCCTGCTGGCGGAAGACAACCCCATCAACACGCAGATCGCCACAGAGCTGCTCGAGGCGGAGGGATTCGAGGTCCACACAGCCGCCAACGGGCGCATCGCCGTGGACATGCTGAGCGACCATGTCGGCGCTCCCCCTCCCTACGACCTGGTTCTCATGGATATTCAGATGCCCGAGATGGACGGTCATACGGCAACCGGTATCATCCGCAAGCTGCCGTCCGGGGCCGGTCAAATCCCTATTGTGGCGATGACGGCCCATGCGCTTCAGCGTGAAAAGGAAAGATGCTTTGCCTCCGGAATGAACGACCACATCGCCAAACCCATCGATCCGAATCAGCTCTTCGAGGTCCTCATCAAGTGGGTTCAACTCGGCAGGGAAAAGCGAGCCGCTCCGCGCCGGCAACGAACCGATTCCGGGGAGGGGGAGGCGGTCATGGATCTCAACCTGACTTACGTCGATCAAACCGCCGGTCTCAGCCGCGTGGCCGGAAATCGCAAACTCTACCGGGATCTCTTATTTCAGTTTTCGGAAAAGCACGCGGATGCGGCTGAGGAGATTCGAGCGCGCCTGGATCGGGGCGAGGCTCAGGAGGCACAGGCCCTGGCCCACGCGGTCAAGGGCATGGCAGGGAATCTGGGGGCGGTTGACGTTCAAAGGGCAGCAGGGGATATCGAATCGGCCGTCCAGGAAGGTCGAACCGAGGCGCTGGAGGGACAGGTCGATGCCTTGAAGATCTCCCTGGAACTGACCGTGGCCGAGATCAACGCGTGCAGAAAATCAAGTGCAGAGGAAGGGCAGTGGGTAGGCCGCGCGCCCCTTGAGCGCGCAGATTTGTCGCGCACAAAGCGCCTCCTGGATGACCTGGCTGTTTTGATCCCGTCGGATTTCGGAGCCGCCCTGAGCCGTGTGGAGGAGCTCAGGGACCTTCCTCGATCCGCCGGCATGGAACCCGGATTGGAGACATTTCTGGCCCACATGGAGGCCTTTGAAGAAACCGAAGCGACGGAGACCCTTGAGAAAATGAGGTCCCGGCTGAATGCTGAAATTGGAGAAGAGTGAATGAACACGGAGGATCGCGCCAAAATCCTGATTGTGGATGATCAGCCAGAAAACATTCGGATGTTGATGGAGCTGCTGAAAGGGGAGTATGCCACCGTACCGGCCACCCATGGTGAGGCCGCCCTGAAAAAGGCCGCGGATTCGCCCCTTCCGGATCTCATTCTTCTGGATATCATGATGCCGGAGCTGGACGGCTACGAGGTGTGCAGCCGGCTGAAAGGCCATCCCGTCACCGAGCACATCCCGATCATTTTCATTACCGCCATTTCAGAGGCCATGGATGCGGCCAAGGCCTTTGATTTGGGGGCGGTGGACTACATCACCAAGCCCTTCAACCCCGCGACCGTCAAGGCCCGGGTCAAGACCCACATTCAGCTCAGCCACACCATGAAAGAGCTGAAAGAGGCCCTCTCCAAGGTCAAGCAGTTAAGCGGCCTTCTCCCCATCTGCTCCCACTGCAAGAAAATTCGAGATGACAAAGGGTACTGGAAACAGATCGAGGTCTACATCGATCAGCACTCGGAGGCGAGCTTCAGCCATGGACTCTGCCCTGAATGTGCAAAAGAGCTGTATCCGAAATTCAAGCATCCATCCGCCGATTGAACCGGAGTCTCCCGGATGGCCTCGTTCCGTGATACCATGGATACTGTCAGGTGATGGTCGGCCGAATCGAGGATCGGGAACTCACGGCATATCGAATCCCTGGGCATGCAGTCGAAGACCGCGAAGCGGAATCCCTTCGATTCGTTCTAAGTCGGAGAGAAGGACAGGGGGCGCTGAAAAAGCTTGCAAGGGGCTTCGGGCGAATGGACAAGATGACGGATGAAATGAAGCGCGAGCTTGATGCGGTTCTGAACACGGTAAAGGACCCCGGGGTGCCTCCTTGACGGATCTGCATGGCACGGGATAGGCCCCTCTCCTGGGCCCGAGCAGGTCGATGGTATGTTCGGGCATGTCGATCATCGCTTCGATGCGCCGGCGGAATGCATCGTACCGGCGCAG
>CAYYVD010000346.1:0-5068 GCA_964475045.1 uncultured Desulfobacterales bacterium
CCCATGACGAGCCCCTGCCAGGCGCCCGAATTCGC
Organism: uncultured Desulfobacterales bacterium; assembly: GCA_964475045.1. Lineage (GTDB taxonomy): Bacteria > Desulfobacterota > DSM-4660 > Desulfatiglandales > HGW-15 > JAIPEI01. The sequence goes on from CAYYVD010000346.1 coordinate 36, forward strand.
ATCGTAGGTCCCGAGCACCTGCCCGCTGATCTGCCCGGTCTTGGTCAATGTGAGAAACGTCCCGCTCAGGGCGGACTGGAGCCCCCCGCCGGACCAGGTGCCCGGGCCGGTGGTCGCATAGAATCGACCGAAATCCATGGCCTCGGTGCTCCCGATCGCCCCGAACTCGCCGCCTCCAACGAGCGCGGCGGTCCAGGTACTGGAGGCCTGGGGGTTGGAGAAGCTCGTGTCATAGCCCAGGCTGGTCTGAAACACCCCCCAGTCCTGGCCGAGGATGGACAGAGTGGGCCCACCCACGCCCTCGCCGCGGAGCCAACCGTTGCTCCCCAGGCTGCCTCGAAGTGCGCGCACCCGCACCCCGCCGGTGACGCCCTTGTTCAACAGATCCAACGGGGAAAAACCGACATCGCTCGTCCCGAGCGCCGTCGGGTACAGGCCTCCGGTCATCTTCAGCACACCTTCTACACCTGCTTCCGTCACTTCCAGGGGGTATCCCTCGAGATGAAAGCTTCCGCCGAGAAGGCCGCCCGCCTGGGAGGGATCCACATAGAGGCCGTAGATCAGACCGGGACCGTCCCAGAACCCGCCCATGAGCCCTGCGTAGCTTCCGCCGTCCACGGTCGAAAAGTCCCCGGACAGGGAGTTGATGGAGAAGAAGGACGTCGTGAAGAGAGACGGCATGGTTCCAGGAAAGCTCTCCTTGTACTCTCCGATCGCTGTAAGGTTCGCCGGAGCGCCGGGCGTGGCCGTCCACACGTCCCCGTCCGTCGCAAAAACCGCCAAAAGGTCGCCCTGACGTTGCAGAATGTTGGACGAACGCGTGCCGCTGTGCTGGTATCGCTCCTCGTAAGCCGAAGAGGGAGGGATGCTCAATTCCTGAATGCTTCCGATGTCCCAATTGCTTCCACTGCCCCAGACGCTTCCGCCATCCCCTGTGGGGATCATGTGAGGCACGGGAGCATTGGTATAGTGCGAATAGGTCCCCGACGGGTGGTAGCGATACCAGTCCCCGGTTTCGTCCAGGAGGTCGTAAATCTTCTTGTACCCGCCCCCTTGGTCCGGCGCGGTATTCGCAGCCACATACTCGTATGTGTAGGTCGTCCCGTCGTGAAATTTCCGCCATCCGTCGTCGTTCCAGTTCGAGCTGAACATCCCGCCGGTGCCGGTCCAGGGGTTGTAATACTGCCCCTTGTGGAGGGTACCCGGGACAAGGCCGATCAGGTCGCCACCGGTCAAGGCCAAGGAGGTGACGGGCTTTCCGATCCAGGTGCCGGAGCCCGCGGCCACATACAGGCCGTTGCCGTCGTAGGTTCCCTGATAAGCCAGGTGAATGTCCCCGACGTAGCTGGTGCCCAAATAGGTCAGCTCACCCTCGATTTGAACGTGCGACGCGTTGTCGCCCTTTCCCACCAGGGTTCCCAGGACCATCGGATCGCCGTCGTCGTAGAACAGCCCGCCCCAGGTGACGGATTGAAAGGCTTCAGGATACGCTCCCCCGGCATTCAGCACACTCCAGATCCCGAGCAGGGTGCCGTCGTCGGCTCGAACCCCCATGCTGAGCGTCTCCAGGTCCGGCAGGGATTCCGCCACGCCCGGCTCCACAATGCCCGTGCTCAGAATGTTGCCAAGAATGGGCCAATCCAGGACATCGAACTCCGGGACATAGGCTTCGTGCGTCGGGTCGGTCAGGGCCGCGTGCAGCTCGGCAGGCGACAGGTTCATGGACAAAGAGGTGCGCGACCGGAAGGCCTGCCCGCTCGCCGTGAGGGCCCCGTCGGCCCAGTCGCCGGAGAGCCACCCGGACAGGAAGGAGAGGCTTCCGTCCCCCCCCAGGGCCAGGGCGGCCAGAAGGCCGTTCCAGGAGCCCACCACCCCGGTCACCATGCCCTCGTACCGGCTGCCGTCGCTGGCGTCTCCGCCGAAGCTCATGTTGTGGGTGGGGCCCGGGTTCTGGCCCGTCCCGCTCAGGGAGAGGGTCCCTTGGTCCGATGAATCGTCGATGGACATGCCCACCGTCCCGGATTCCAGGGCTCCGCCCGTCTCCACGGAGCCGCTCATGGCCGTCTGACCGGGCTCGGGCGGGGGTGGCTCCGGGGGCGGAGGGGGAGGCGTGTCGCCGGTCCCGCCGGTGGAATCCCCTGTCCCGGTGGTGTCGGTGATGTCTGGAGGAATGTAGGTGTCCTGGCCCGTGGTGGTGCCGCCGGTGGAGGTCCCGGTGTCCCCCGTCCCACCATCCGTGCCCGAGGTGTCGCCGAGGCCCAGGTCTCCACCCGTGGTGTCCCCCATGTCCATGTCGCCGGACGTTCCTGTGTCGCCGCCTCCGGTTCCGGTGGTGCCGGCGGTCCCGGTGCCCGTGTCCCCGCCGGTACCCCCATCGCCGGTGCCGTCGGTGCCGGTCCCTCCGTCATCCGTGGAGCTTCCGTCGTCGCCGCCGGTGGCCCCGGTGTCGTCCCCATCGCCGGTGCCTCCACCGGTGCCGTCCCCGGTTTCTCCTCCCGCATCGTCGCCGGTGCCATCGCCGGTGTCGCCTCCCGCATCGTCGCCGGTGCCATCGCCGGTGTCGCCGCCCGTATCGTCGCCAGCGTCATCCCCGGTGTCGCCGCCCGTATCGTCGCCAGCGTCATCGCCGGTGTCGTCGCCCGTATCGTCGCCAGCGTCATCGCCGGTGTCGTCGCCCGTATCGTCGCCGGAGCCGTCGTCGTCCCCTGCCCCTTCGTCGTCCCCGGACCCTTCGTCCCCGTCATCGCCTTCGGAGTCGTCCCCCTCCGAATCATCCCCGCCATCGTCGCCTTCGGAATCGTCGCCTTCGGAATCGTCGCCCTCGTCGTCTCCCTCGTCGTCCTCCCCTTCCCCGGAGTCATCTCCGCCTTCGTCGCCGGAATCCCCGTCGTCGCCGTTCATGCTGGTGTCGTCCTCGTGCTGACTCATCTCGTCGGGGCTGGCCGGCCGGACCTGGGGCGGCGCGTTGGGGTCGTCCACCTCCATGGCCTGACCCGCGTTGACGGTGACCACGTCGTCCGGCCGGTTCTTGCTGTACCCGTAAAGAGTTCCTTCCTTGACGGCGGTCCCGCTCACCCCCTCGATGTACCACGAGAAGAACTGGGTTCCCCGGACCCCGCAGACCGCGGTCGGGGTCTCGACCTCGAAGCGCCTCTTCTGATCCCTTCCGAAGACGCGTCCCGCCGCCCGCTTGACGATGCTCTGGATCTTCCCTTGAAACAGGCTCAGCAGGCTCCTCGACTGCTGTTGGGTCTCGAAGACCTCCGTGATCTTCAAGCGGGACTTCTCCGAGACACGGACCACGTTTCCGTTCCGGAACTCGATCTCCGCGCGGGCACCGGCATCGGTTAGAACGATGTCCCCCTCATGAATCGGCTCTCCGACCGAAACAGTGCGGGTCGCTTCGCCGGGCCTCTCGACCGACGCCTGGCCCGTCAGCACCGTGATCTCCCCGACCGGCGCCGCGTAGGCCCCAAAGGGCCAGCCAAACAGCAGCAGCGCGAGAAAAGGGAAAAGGCATTGTTTGGGTTTCATGAGTTCCCCCTCCTGTTTCTGCGAAACCAAGTGGAGATGACCGAAGAGATCCGTTTGTGAAGGTCAAGATCGCGGAAAGTTGGTTGTGTGAAATGACCACCTAATAACGATACTCCATGCCCAGGGTATAGAGCTCCCGGGCATAATCGTAAATGCCGATGTTGGAGTCGTTTCGAATGGCGGAAAACTGCCCTATCAAATAAATATCTTTGTATACATTCCAATTGATGCCCGCCGATCCTTGATACAAGGAGTCTTCTCGTTGCACCTCGAACACACTGTGTTGATGATCGTAAAAATCAAAGGTAGCTCCTCCGCTCAATTGAAAAATCACTCCGGGCACAATCGGAGCACCAAAGTTGAGAGACACGCTGTGGGAGGCCTTGTCCCAGTTCCTCCCATGGGCGTCATCCATGGCAAAAGCGTACTTCGCGTTGAGAAACCCCTCCTCCTGGAACAGCCAGAACCAGCTCAAATAGCTGGTCAGGCCGGTGCTGTCGCGGTCCTCGTCCTCCATCAGGACCGGACGGGCGTAAGCACTCCTTCGGTACCCGGCGGAAAGCTCCAGGATCTGGTTGGCGGTGATCAGCCGTCGATACAAGGGCCCCACGCTCAAAACATCCACGTACTCCTTGTAGCTCGGATCCCGTACGAGCGCATGATCGTACTGCACCGCCAGGTTGACGGCGCCGTGCTCCAGGCGGTAGCCCGGGGCGGCATACACCGTGTTGCTGATCATGTCGTGAGAGGTGGAGAACTTGTCGTGAAACACCCCGGCCCCTGCGTAATAGGCGTTGAAGAGCCAATTGCCCTCGAATGTGGGGACATAGTCTACGCGTGCCGTCCCCGTAAAGGCCCGGCTTCCTTCATCCGTAATGTCCGGCGCAAGCGCCGACTCCAAAGGCTTCAAGACCACGTTCGTGTCGTACTGGCCGTAGGCGCCCAGGGTGAGGTGCAGGGGTCGCTGGGCCTCGATCCTCTTCTCGATGAGGTCCACATACTGCCGGGCGAAGCCGGCCAGATCGGAGCTCGGGTCCTGCTGAATGGCCGCCAGCAGGCTCCGCTTGGCCTTCTCCAGGTCCTGTTGCTTGGCGTGGCACCGGGCGATCTGAAACGCCGCCGGCTGCTTGAAACGGTCGTTCAGCTCAGCCGCTTCCTGGAAGCTCTGGATCGCCTCACCGTACTTCTCCTGCTTCTGCAGAAAAAGCCCCTTCAAGAACGCCGCTTTTCCGGGGTAGATACCCAGCTCCCGGGCGACCCGAATCCATTGAAAAGCCTCCTCCGCATGCTCCGGGCTGTACAGCCGGTACAGGACGTCCACGAGCTCCAGCAGGGCCTCCTTGATCCTCGGCTCGAGCTCGAGGGATCTTCGAAGGTGGATCAGCGCCTGCTCGTGCTGCCCCAACTGCTTGTGGGACATGCCGAGAAAGAACTCCACGGCGGAGGAGTCCGGAGACGCCTGCTTCGCCTGTTCCAACAGCTCGATGGCTTTGAGGTAG
>CAYYVD010000347.1:0-3175 GCA_964475045.1 uncultured Desulfobacterales bacterium
GAACCATCGAAGAGAAGATCGACGAGCTCGTGGAGGAAAAATCCCGGCTCGCCGGTGATCTCCTGGAATCCGGTCCCGAGGCCGTGTTGACGGAAATGAGTGATCAGGATCTCCTGAACGTGGTGACCCTGGACATCAACCGCGCAGCCATCGGGTCTTCAGCTTGACCCCGGCGGGGAGCATCCCGCACCGCCCGGTGGAGGGGAGGAAAACCGCATGAGCCGATTCCGGTGGAGCCCCTACGTGCCCGTGGCGGTAAGGCGGGCAAAGGCCGCAAAAAAGATGCAGGCGTTGCGAAGGAAAGGGGTTTGTGTTCAGCCCATTGAGATCCCGGGCCGAAAGATCGCCCGGACCTTCTGGGGCGAGGCCTGGTGCAAGCACCTCGAGCGGTTCAGCGATTTCGAAAACCGCCTGCCCCGGGGACGCACCTACGTTCGAAACGGCTCCGTCTGCCATCTCGAGGTCCAGCCGGGCAGCGTCCAGGCCATGGTGAGCGGGTCCGAGATCTACAAGGTGACCATCCGCATTCAAGAGCTCTCGGCCAAGAAATGGCGTGACGTCAAGCGACGCTGCGCCGGGCGCATCGGGTCCCTGCTGGACCTGCTCCAGGGACGCCTTTCGAAAGGCGTCATGGAGGTGGTCACCGAGCCCCGCACCGGGCTCTTTCCGCTGCCCAAGGAGATCGCCCTCTCCTGCTCGTGCCCCGACTGGGCCGTCATGTGCAAGCACGTGGCGGCCGTGCTCTACGGCGTGGGGGCGCGCTTGGATCAGGAGCCCTCCCTGCTCTTTCTTCTGCGGGGAGTGGACGAGAACGAGTTGATCACCGCCGGGGCGGACGCAGCCGCCGCCATCGGGGAGGCCCGCGGGCCTGCCCGTATCGCGGAGAGCGATCTCTCGGATCTCTTCGGAATCGACATGGCGGAGGAGGCGCCGGGCGAGGAGGCCGTAGAGCCGGTTGCGGCCGAAGCAAGCCCGCCGCGCCGGCCTGACGAAGGCGCTCCGGCCCGCGAAAAGTCCATTGCGGAACGCCTTGCAGAGGCCCGCCGAAATCAGTCCAAGGCCTCGAGCCGGCGTGTCCCAGCTCCACCCAGGCCTCGAACACCCGCAAGGAAACAAAAGAACGCCCAAGAGCCGGCCGACCGGGCCGTCACGGGGAAAGAGGTGGCCCGGCTTCGAGAGCGGTTCGCCATGTCCCAGGCCCAGTTTGCACGGCTCCTGGGCGTGAGCGTTCCCAGCATCGGAAACTGGGAGAGGATCAAGGGCCGGCTCAACCTGCAGGCACGCACGCGTCAGGCCCTGGACCGGGTGCGGGGCCTCGACAAGAAAGACGCCTGGACTGAGCTGAACAAGCGGGTATGAGCCGTCACCACAGTCGGTCCGCGTACCTCCGCGGCATGCCGGCGGCCACGATCCCGTCCGCGGTCTTTCGAATGTCGTAGGACACGAAGCGGACCTCCAAGGTGCGGGCCTGGGGGTCCCAGATGACGTACTTGGCCCGATTGTCCCCGTCCCGGGGCTGCCCCACGCTGCCCGCGTTGACCAGCCAGGGCCCCTCCACGTCCAGGGAAACCACTCCCGGATCCAGGGGCCGCACGTCCACGCCCCCGCCTCCCAGGCGAACCAGCACGAGCTCGTGGGTGTGGCCCACGAAGCAGATCTCCTCGTCCATGTCCCTGAGCGTCTGCTCCAGGGTGTCGTGGTCCACAGAAAACAGGTAGGTCACCACGTCGTCCGGAGGAAAACCGTGCACGAACCGGCTGCCCTCCCATGTCCGGAACCGCGGCAGGGAGCAGCAGGTGCAGAGGGCCTCCTCCCCCATGAGCTCACCGGTGCGGACCAGGGCCCTCTGGGCACCGGGGTTGAACCAGCCCAGGTGCTCGGGACGGCAGAGCCCCCACTCGTGGTTGCCCAGGACCGACGGGATGCCCCGCGCCTGCAGCAGCCGCACCACGGCCTCGGGCTCCGGTCCGTACCCTACGTTGTCCCCCAGGGAGACGACCCGGTCCACGCCCTGCCGGTCCAGATCGGCCAGCACCTCCTGAAAGGCCTCCAGGTTGCCGTGAATGTCCGAGAGAACGGCGAGTCGCATGCTGCATCCCATCTTGCGTCCAAAACCGCCTGACAGTCCCACACATGCCACACCCTAATGGTTTTGCGGCCCTTTCGCAAGGAGAGGCGAGCCCGTCAGGGCTCTGAGGACGCGCATCCCCTTTCCAACGACGACCGGAAGGACACGTACGGTTTTCAAGGAAACGTCCTCTGAAGGGGGCACCCATGGAAAGGCGGGCACACCCCAGGAGCCCCATCTTGCGAGGTTTTTGGGTTGACCGAAACCACTGCTGGACGATATACTGCCTAGTCGATCCATGTTGCAAACCTTCCTCGAGGTGATTCATGGAGGATCAGATTCAGGATATCACGCTGAATGTGCTCGTCAGCATCCGCGATGAAATCCGCGCCCTTCGAACCGACACCAACGCCCGGTTCGAGCAGATGGATGGGCGGTTCGAACGGATCGAACACGATATCTCGCAGATCAAACAAGGCATGGACGCCATCGTCAATCGGTTCGACAGGGACTATCTCCTTCTCGCCACAGAAGTGCACGCCATGAAGCGCCGCATCGACACCTGTGAAGAGCGGCTTGGAATCACCCCCAACTGATCCACACCCACCCCATGGCCCCAGTCCCATCGGGCCTGAACTTTGGCCGGGCGTTGAACGAAATGCGGAGATCTCCGCCCCCCCGCCCGAATCACCTTGTTGGAGCTCCGGAAACCGGTCCTTCGTCTCCGTCCGATGAGGTCCGGGCGGGCCGAACGCCACGGAGCCCCTCGCGCCCCAGAGCTGGTCGAGCCATCGAAGGATGGACACGATCCTCGCCCGTGTGGTAGAGGATGAGCCACAGAACCGCTGGAGGCCCTCTCATGACACCCCCATCCACCCTCCTCGTCACCGGCGGGGCCGGGTTCATCGGCACCAATTTCCTCCGCCGCGTGCTGGAGACCCGGGACCTCCGCGTGGTGAACCTGGACCGGATCACCTATGCGGGCAACCCCGCCAACCTCGACGACCTGCCCCCGGGCCGGGCCGGGCGGCATCGTCTCGTCCAGGGGGACATTCGCGACGCCGCCCTGGTGAAGGGCCTGCTCGAGGAGCACCGGCCCGCCGCGGT
>CAYYVD010000347.1:3185-5042 GCA_964475045.1 uncultured Desulfobacterales bacterium
CGCTCCATTCTCGGGCCCGAGGCCTTTGTGGAGACCAACGTGGTGGGCACCTTCCGCCTGCTTCGGGCCGCCCTGGCGTTCTGGGAGGCCCAGGGGCGGCCCGAGGGCTTCCGGTTCCTGCATGTGTCCACGGACGAGGTGTACGGCAGTCTGGACGCCGCCTCGGCCCCCTTCACCGAGCACCACCCCTACGACCCCTCGAGCCCCTACTCGGCCTCCAAGGCCGCCTCGGACCACTTTGTCCGGGCCTTCGGCCGCACCTACGGCCTTCCGGTCCTCATCACCAACTGCTCCAACAACTACGGCCCCTACCAGTTCCCGGAGAAGCTCATCCCCCTGGCCCTCTGCCGGCTCCTGGAGGGAGAGCCCGTCCCGGTCTATGGGGACGGGCGGAACGTGCGGGACTGGCTCTACGTGACCGACCACTGCGACGCGCTCCTGCGGGTGCTGGATGCCGGGAGGCCGGGGGAGACCTACAACATCGGCGGCCGGGCCGAGCGGACCAACCTGGAGGTGGTCCGCCTCCTGGTGGACCTGGTGGAGCGCCGCCTCGGCACATCCGGCCGACCGCCCGAGGACCGCATCCGCTTTGTCAAGGACCGTCCCGGGCACGATCTGAGATACGCCATCGACACCGCCAAGCTCGAGCAGGAGCTGGACTGGCGACCGGCCCACGCCTTCGAAGAAGGCATGGAGCGCACCGTGGACTGGTACCTGTCCCATCCCGACTGGGTGCGAAGCATTCAGACGGGGGACTACCTCAAGTGGATTCAGAAGAACTACGGAGAGCGAGACAAGGCGAAGGCGCCGTGAAGGGCTTCATCCCGGCCTGCGGCTCGGGCAACCGCCCCTCATCATCCGGGAGAACGTCCTCCCAGTCCATCACCGTGACGCCGCCGGCGAGCTTTCGCCTCTTCTGCTGAATCCCGAGATGGACGCCTTTCTCGAAGTTTTCCCCTTGACGGACGGCTTTCTGTATTCTATCTTTTTTGCTACATTCAATACATGTCTGGAGAGAAACCATGGCGCTCAGCATTCGAAATGAACGGGCCGAGAAGCTGGCAAGGGAGGTGGCCGAAGAAAGCGGCGAGAACCTGACACAGGCCGTGATCCATGCCCTGGAGGAAAGGCTGGAGCGCCTCCGCGGCCGGCGAACCCCCCAAAACACCGTCGACGAGATCATGGCCATTTCCTTGCGCTGCCGGAACCTCCCCGACATCGACCCCCGCTCCCCGGATGCCATCCTGGGCTACGACAGGGACGGAGTGCCCGCCTGATGGTGATCGACACGTCCGCGCTGATGGCCATTCTGCTCGGCGAAGCCGATGCAGAATCATTCGCTCGAACCATTGCCGCAGATCCCAAGAGGCTCCTGAGCGCATCCTCCGCGCTCGAGGCCGGCATTGTCATCGAGGCCAAGAAAGGCGAACCCGGGGGACGTGAGCTCGACCTTCTTCTCCACCGCTCCGCCGTGGATATTGTGCCCCTGGACCTTCGCCAGTATGAGCTGGCCAGGACCGCCTGGAGAAGATACGGCAAAGGCAGACACCCGGCCTCCTTGAACATCGGCGATTGCTGTGCGTACGCCCTTTCCGTATACAGCGGCGAACCGCTCCTGTTCAAAGGCGACGATTTCTCCAAGACCGATGTTCAGCCTGCACCGCGGCTACCCGTTTCCTGACCACCGGCAGCTGCGGTCCTTGATGTCGATTGCCTGCTGTGGTACTCGCGACGACGGGATAGAATCGAACGAAGCCATGGTCGCAAAGAGGGACAAACCGTGAAAGGCATCATCCTGGCCGGCGGATCGGGCACCCGGCTCTACCCCATCACCCAGGGGGTGAGCAAGCAGATGCT
>CAYYVD010000348.1:0-3649 GCA_964475045.1 uncultured Desulfobacterales bacterium
CCCACATACGACCAGTTTGCCGCTTTGTACACCGTGCCATGAAAGTGCTCAGGGTCCACAAAGGTCTCCATGAGCACCACGGGATAGCCGAAAAGCCTGATCCAGTCGGAGCACAGGCGCTTCTGGCACAGAGACAAGACCCGAGAGCCGAGGTTGGGTACATGCCACTTCGGCAGAATCAGGAAACGGCTGTTGTTGACCACCGGCTTGAGACGGTCAAACTGATGACGAAAATCCCAGCCGATCCAGCGATCCCGCACAGTACACTTCCAGGCGGCAGGGGAGAAACTGATCAGAGCGGCCCATTGACCATGCCAAGTGGCGACATACCAAAAGGGTCTGCCCCAATTTTCTCAAGGCGCCCAGAGAGTGGTGCGCTTGCATCAGGCCTTGGTAGGCCGATTCTTCGGAGTGGCTGACGGGTCGTACGATGAGTTCTGATAGAGCCATAAGGGTTGCCCTGAATCCGAAGGCTCAACCGATTCAGGGCAGAGGATACAGGAGGCAGCGGGGCTTGTCCGTCCTTTTTTCCAATCCCCTGATGTCATTTGAAATACCGGCAAGGATAAATTGGTCCTGGAGCCTTTCCTATGGGGCCGGGGTCTCCAGGTCGAACCGGCGGCCGGCCGCCCAGATGAGCACCAGGACCGGAATCCCGATGAAGAAGGTGATGAGGAAGAAGGCGGGGTAGCCCACGCTGTCCACCATGGATCCGGAGTAGCCGCCCAGCATCTTCGGGATCAGGGTCATGAGGGAGCTGAAAACGGCGTACTGCACGGCGGTGAAGCGGATGCTGGTGAGCGCGGAGAGGAAGGCCACAAAGGCGGCGCTGGCCAGCCCCGCCGCCAGGTTGTCGGCGGAGATGACCACGGTGAGCATGGTCATGTCGCTGCCCATGCGGGCCAGCAGCATGAAGAGCAGGTTGGTGGCCGCGGCCAGCAACCCTCCCAGGAAGAGGATCCGCATGACGCCGAAGCGCACCGAGAGGACGCCGCCCACGAACCCGCCGGCGATGGTCATGAGCACGCCGAAGGTCTTGACCACGCCGGCGATCTGCACCTTGGTGAAGCCGAGGTCCTGGTAGAAGACGTTGGAGATGACCCCCAGGACGATGTCCGAGATGCGGTAGAGGCCTACCAGGGAAAGAAGCAGCAGGGCCGTGGCCACGCCGTACCGGCCGAAGAAGTCCCGGGCCGGCTCGATGTACCCCTCCCGGACCATCTCCCGGTTGAACAGGCCCGTCATCATGGTCAGGCGGCCGAGCACCGCGGCGGCCAACAGAGCCGTACCCAGCCGGGCCGCTTCGACGGCAAAGTGGGCGAGATGACGGTTCCCGGTCGCCTCGGTCAGCCCTCTTTTCAGCTCCGCCGTCACCTCGGCCGTGAGGAGGAACACGGCGACGAACCCGGCTGCGCAGACCAGGAAAAGGCCCAGAAAACCGACGTAGTCACGGGTCGGATAGGTGTAGGACACCGCCCCTCTGGGAGGCCGCTCGGAGATGATCAGGGTCGTCGCCACCCCCACCAGCATGACGCCGGCCATGGCTGCATAGGTCCACTGCCATGCGCTGTAGAGGTACGCCCCCCGGCTGGAGCCGAAGACGCTCGCGAGGTAGAGGGCCCCGGCGCCGGACACGATCATGGCGATTCGGTAGCCCGCGATATAGGTGGAGGCCATCATGGCCTGGAGCTCGGCCTCGGCCGACTCGATGCGGTAGGCGTCGATGACGATGTCCTGGGTGGCCGAGGAAAACCCGAGCAGAACGGCCGCCAGGGCCATGAGGAAGAGGCTGGAAGGCCCCTCGGCGGGATTGGTAAAGCCCATCCACAGGATGGCCGTGATCACGGCGACCTGGGAGACCAGCATCCAGGCCCGCCGGCGGCCCAGCCGGGCGGTCAGAAGGGGCACCGGAAGCTTGTCCACCAGCGGGGCCCAGACGAACTTGAAAGAATACCCCAGGGCCGCCCAGCTGAAAAAGGTCACCGAGGCTCGCTCCACACCGGCCTCTCTCAGCCACAGGGACAGGGAGGAGAAGATCATCAGGATGGGGATTCCGGCGGAGAACCCCAGGAACAGCATGGCGACGACGCGTGGGTGGAGAAACGCGGCAACGGCTTCGGTCCAGGTCTTTCGGGATTCGGTCTTCGGCGTCAAGGCGTCGCGCTCCCAGGCGAGCAAAGCGGGTGGAACGGCCCTCCCACCACGGAAGGCCTCTGTCCGGCCGGAGGGCCCGATCTCAGGGCATGTGCTTCGCAGCCAGAAACGTGCTCGGATCCATGCGAATGCCGCCCACAGGCGAGCCGATGGTCTCGTGGTCCTTGAGCAGGTTGAGGCGGATGCCGCCGGCGTCCGGGACGAGCTGCAGGATGATGTCGAACAGATCGTCGGTCTCGTCCAGAGGACGGGGGATGCCCCGCTCGTTGGTCTCGGGCAGGTGGCGATGGCCCACGGCCGAGAACCAGACTTCGATGCCTAGGTCCCCGGCCAAGGCCTTGAACCCTTCCAGGACCTCCCGGACCGGCTCGGAGAAGTCCAGGCCGTCCACGATGAGGGTGTCGGGCCGGAAATCCGCGTGCTCGGCCAGGTTGCCCAGGTTCTCCCGCAGACGCTCGACCTCGAAGCTCCGGTTCAGATAGGCCAGGATCATCCGGTTCTGCTCCATGAGGGCGCGGATCTCCTGCTCGCCTCGAATGTCCAGGGCCTTGACCAGGTCGTAGAAGATGACGTTGTAGTAGGAGGTGACCTTCTCCGGCACGTCCTCCAGGGAGATGTGGACCAGCTTCCTCTGGCGGAAGAGCCGGTCGAAGGCGATGTGGATCAGACACGCCGTCTTGCCCACCCCCGCCCGCGCGGTGAGGACCCCCAGGTTTCCCGGGCCCAGACCCTTGTGAGACGACTGCTCCAGGATCCGCAGTGGACTGACGCTGGAGAAATCAACCATCATGGCTTGCCTCCCTTCCCCTTCTCGGCCGCCTTGCGCTTGAGCTCCTCGGCGATGGACTCCGGGACCTTGGCGTACTTGGCGAACTCCATGGTGAACTCCGCCTTTCCCTGGGTGAGCGAGCGAAGCGCCGTGGCATAGCCGAACATCTCCGCCAGGGGCACCTCCGCGTCCACCGTGGTGAACACCCCGTCCTCGGTCGAGCTCAGAATCACGCCTCGGCGCTGGTTGATGGAGGACAGAACCCCGCCCTGAAACTCCGAGGGGCACTCCACCGACACCTTCATGATGGGCTCCAGGATGATGGGCGCCGCTTTGGGGTAGGCCTGGCGGAACGCGCCCACCGCAGCCGTGGAAAAGGCCTTTTCCGAGGAGTCCACCGGGTGGTCCTGCCCGTCGTTCACCACCACGCGCATGCCCAGTACCGGTACGCCCAGGAGGGACCCCTTGGCCAGGCAGGCGTGGAACCCCGCGTCCACCGCGGGGATGTACTCCGTGGGAATGGCCCCGCCCTTGACCTGGTTCACGAACTCGTACTCGCCCTCCTCCGAGGGCTCCATGTATCCGGCCACCCGGCCGAACTGTCCCGCGCCGCCGGTCTGCTTCTTGTGGGTGTGGTTGAACTCCGCCCGCTTGGAGATGGCCTCCCGGTAGGCCACCTGAGGCACACCCGTCTCCACGTCCGCCCCGAACTCGCGCCGCATGCGC